>JAQIBN010000085.1 GCA_027859095.1 Spirochaetia bacterium
CTTGCAGTCATTATCGCCTCTACACACTCCAGATTTTCATTTTAAATATAAATTCCTGAGATAAAGATCCATCTGGTCCTTTAAGAATGGAACCATCAACATAATGAATGGAAATGATACAGTTATTATCTTTGATTTTCACCTTTGCATAGTGCAATGTATTCTCTCCATACATATAACCAAACCACTTACTTTCGGTATTATAGGATATCCCAGGGTTATCCAAATAGTTCCCCTGCTTATCACATGGCAGATGAAAATAGTGATGATCATCCTTTTTAAACTGATCAATCCCCATTTTTCCCTCAAAGAACATTTCTCTATTCCAGGGATACTGAATAGTAGTTTTCTTTTCAACTACTCCCCTTTCCAGATTAAACCATTTAAGTATTTTTCTCTTAAATGGTTTATGAGAAAAAAGTCTAAAATTACTCTCCGGGCTTGCTCCTGAAGAACCTATACAAAAAAAATCTATAGGATTGTCTCCAATAATATCATCACTATTTATTACAAAACCATTTTTTCCATACTGATACTGCCAGTGTTCATATAAATGAGCATGCCCCCAAAAAACAGCATCTACATCAAATTTGGATACTATGGGTAATATCCATTCCTGCAGTTTTATATCTCCGGAATATTCACCATTACTTAAAACAGCATGATGTAAAATTACAAAAATCCACCCTGCTCCATCTTTAACTGCTTTTTCAAGATCTTTAACAAACCACTTTTTTTGTTTATTACTAATTTTAGAGTTCATCCCTGCAAAACCACCATCATAGGGATCAAGAAAAGTAAGATGAAGATTCCCAATATTTTTTGAATAGTACGAACCTTTCCCTCCAAAAAACCTATAGGGGAAAAACATACGAAACGTTTTATTTCTGTGAAACAAATAGTATTCATGATTACCAATAGCCGGAAGTATTGGTCTTGATGAGGCCATCAAAGGTAAAGACTTCATTAGGAAATGCCAATATTTTAATATACTTCCAATTTGAACCAGATCTCCCAACTGAATGATAAAATTAGGATTTTCCTTATTTATTTGCTGTGCCATAATATTATTCGTATTTAACGTAACCTGATTTTTTGGTTGAAGATCTCCTGCAATTATAAATTCTAAATTATTATTGTCCACTTTAGCAGTACGGAAACTAAAAACTGTTACAATTGAGTAAAGTGAAAAACTTTCTTTAATGGTATAAAAATAGGTTGAATCTGAAGATAAATTATCAATAGTGATAGAATGAAATCTTTTTTTTATGGAGAGTTCAGTCTGATTCAAATTAGATTCTATGTCACCCCAGAGAAGTATTGAGTTTTTATTTTTCGCTGTTAACCAGCATATAGTAATTGAAGTTTCGGGAATGCCTTTAAGAATTAGATAAGGACCATCATTCCATTTATATTTTTTATTAAAAAACACCACTCATATCTCTATTGTCTATTTTTTACTGGTGTATAGTATGGTTTTATTAGATTTATAACAAGGATATTATTATCTCACAGTCAATTAAAAAGAGAGTATATTTATCCCTTTTTCTTCTCTTTTTTTGTATAAATATCAAACATTACTGCTAATATAAAAATAATACCCTTTATTACTCTTTGATAGTCAGCAGTTATTTCAAGTAGATTTAACCCGTTTGCAAGAACACCCATAATAAAAGCACCAACGACAGTACCTCCTGTTCCTCCATATCCTCCCATAAGGGATGTTCCTCCAAGAACAGTTGCTGCTATAGCTTCCAGTTCAAGGCCTACACCTGCGTTGGGTTGAGCAGACCATAGACGTGCTGTTAAAAGAATACCTGCCAGAGCTGCAGTAAAACTGCTGATCATATAAACAAATATTTTACTTTTATCATTATTGATTCCCGCAAGCCGTGCAGTTTCTTCATTTCCGCCAATGGCATAGATGTGTAATCCAAAACGGGTATGACGAAGTATTATGTAAGAAATTAAAAATATTATAAACAGAATAATTACTGGGACTGGAAGAACCCCAATTTTGCCAGATCCCCAATATACGAAATCATCTCCCATCCCGGATATTGGTCGTCCCTGTGTATAAACAAGGGTAAGGCCACGACTAATTGCCATAACAGCAAGGGTTGCTACAAAGGGAGGAATGTTTCCTTTTACTATTAGTAAACCATTTAAAAAACCAATGCCAACTCCAATAATTAAAGCTAAAAGGATAGCAGTATAAATTGGAAATCCATTTCTTACAATACAACCGGAAGCAAGAGCACCACATAGAGCCATAACAGATCCAACAGAAAGATCTATACCACCTGTTAAAATAGTAAATGTCATTCCTATAGCTACAATTGCAACTATAGAAGTCTGAAGTGAAATATTAATTAAATTTGCAGGTCTTAAAAATCTCCAGGAAAAAAGAGATAGGGAAATAACCATGATCAAAAGAATCATTGCTACACTATATCTCCTTAAAAAATCTTTTATATCTGTCTCCTTAAGATTCATCTATTCCTCCAGTGGCTGCACATTGCATAATTTTATCCTGTGACAGTTCTTCCCGGCTAAACTCTCCGGTAATAGATCCCTCTCGAATAACTATCACCCGGTCACTTATTCCTATAATTTCGGGCAATTCCGATGAGATCATAATAATGCCAACTCCATCTCCGGCAAGACGGTCAATTAGTGTATAAATTTCTGCTTTAGCCCCAACATCTATGCCTCTGGTAGGTTCATCTAGTATTAGTACTCGTGGATTTAAATTAAGCCATCGGGCAATTAATACTTTCTGCTGATTTCCACCTGAAAGATTTTTAACTTTTTGATGAATATTGGGAGTACGAATATTCATCTGCTTAATAAATTTTTCTGTAAGAGTTTTTAACTTGGAAAAAAACGGAAATCCAAAAGAGGAGAACTCCTTTAAAACACTAATCGTAATATTTTCCCTCACAGACATCCCCAAAAAAAGTCCCTGCTCTTTTCTGTCTTCTGTAAGAAAACCAAGACCCATACTTATAGCTTCCCGGGGAGATCTTATTCTAACAGAATCACCATTAATAAATATCTCTCCATGATCAAAAGTATCAATTCCAAAAAGTGCCCTTGCAAGTTCAGTCCTTCCCGCACCAATTAAACCTGAAATACCAAGGACCTCACCTTTGTTAAGATGAAAGCTGATATTATTTAGCAATTTTCCAGAACTCAAACCTTTAACTTCCAGGACACATTCATTTTGAGGAACATTTTTTTTAGGATATAAATCACCCAGTTCTCTTCCTACCATCATTTTTACAATATCATCAGAACTGATATCAGAAATTATTGATGTAGAGATGTGAAATCCATCACGTAATACCGTAACCCTATCCGCAATTTCAAATATTTCTTCCAGACGATGTGAAATATACAGAATTGTAATTCCCTGATCTTTAAGATGGCGCATTACACGAAAAAGAATCTTAGTTTCTTTATCTGTTAATGCAGAAGTCGGTTCATCCATTACAATAATTTTTGCATTAATTGAAAGGGCCTTGGCTACTTCGACCATTTGCTGCTGGGCAATAGGAATATTCACAACAAGAGTTTTTGGATCAATATCCATATCCAGTCTGGAAAGCTGGACTTTTGCTTGTTTATATAGCTTTTTCCAATCAATAAAAGTTTTAATTTTTCTGTGTGGTTCACGACCAAGATATATATTCTGACCAACTGTCAGGTAGGGGATAAGAGCAAGTTCCTGATGAATCATACTGATACCCAATGATTGTGCTTTCCCAGGAGAACCAATTTCAACTATTTCAGAATCCAGGTTAATACTTCCACTATCTGGTGAATTAATCCCTGCAAGAACTTTCATAAGTGTAGATTTACCAGCTCCATTTTCTCCTACCAAAGCATGGATCTCTCCAAATTCTGCTCTAAAAGTAACATCATCCAATGCAGTTACTCCGGGAAATATTTTTATAATATTTTCCATGGAAAGAATAAAATTATTTTGCTCTATCACTTTCTATCTCCAAATTCTATAAAGCAAGGTGACAGGAAAATAAATCCCCACCACCTGCAATCTAAAGAGATTATTTTGTAACCAATGCAAGTGGTACTGGTATGGATGATTCTACAGAACCTCCAGACAGACTTTTTACAGCGGCATCAACCCCTAAACTACCGATTTCAGCAGGCTGCTGAGCAACAGTAGCAGCAAGTTTTCCACTTTTAACTGCATTGACAGCATCATCTACAGCATCAAATCCAATAAAAATAATTCCAGTTCTTCCAGCTGCTTCAGCAGCCTGTACAGCACCCAGGATCATTTCATCATTATGAGCAAATACAGCACTTATCTCTGACTGAGCCTGAAGAATATTTTCAAAAACGCTTAAACCTTCTGCTCTATTAAAATTAGCAGTCTGTCGTGCAACAACAGAAAGTCCTGAGTTTCCAGATACAACAGAATTAAATCCTTTTCCCCTATCTCTTGCAGCAGAAGTTCCTGCAATACCTTCCAGCTCTACAACATTACCTTTTCCACCCAGAAGTTCAACCATATATTCAGCAGCCATTTTACCTCCGGCTACATTATCAGAAGCAATATGTGAAACTACATCACCACCAGCAGCACCTCTGTCTATTGTAAAAACAGGAATCCCAGCAGCATTTGCTTTTTTAATACTGGGCACAATAGCATCAGCATCTGTTGGATTAATTAAAAGGGCATCAACACCTTTCTGAATTAAATCTTCAATATTAGTCGCTTCTTTTGATGGATCATCCTGGGAATCAACAATTATCAATTTAGCTCCAAGTTCCGCTGCCTTTGCTTCTGCACCTTCTTTAAGTGTAACAAAAAATGGATTGTTCAGAGTTGAGAGAGAAAGCCCAAGTGTAAGACCATCAGACTCTTCTTTATTACCACCTGCAAAACTAACAGTACTTATTACCAGTAAAAGTATCAGTAAAAAACTTAAATTTTTCTTCATTTTTTTCTCCTATATTTTTCAATCTGTCATAATATCCAACTTATCTATTTCCCTGCTAAAACAACCTCCTTTATTTTAATTTTTCTTTTGTGCTAAACGGTGAAGTAGAAGTGCTATTGCAATTACAACACCTTTGACTACCTGTTCATAGAAAGAAGAAACATCTAACAAATTTAATCCATTATTAATAACTGCAATAATAAGAACACCAATAAGTGTTCCCCAAACAGAGCCATGACCTCCAGTAAAACTTGTACCCCCAACTACTACAGCGGCAATTGCATCGAACTCATAACCCTGCCCGATAATGGGTTGTGCCGAATCAAGTCTTCCTATAAGAATCATTCCTGCAAGAGCAGACAAAAACCCGGATAATGCATAGACCAGGCTTATATATCGTTTAACAGGAATCCCTGAAAATTCTGCTGCTGTTTCATTATTACCCAGGGCGTATATATTTTCACCATGCCTGGATCTTTTTAAAAAAAGGTAGCCAAGAAAAAAAACAAGTGCTGCAATAATAACCGGCAGAGGGATAGAACCAATCATACCTGTACCAATTACCCGGAAACTTTCATTAAGTCCGGTAATAGGTTTTCCCTGGGTGTATGTGAATGCAAGACCCCTTGCCAGAGTCATCATCCCAAGAGTGGCAATAAACGGTGGTATTTTAAATTTTGTAATAAGTAGGCCATTGACAAATCCAATACAAAACCCTAAAAGTAAACCTAATAAAATTGCCAAGAAGACAGGGATTCCACTGTGAAGCAAGTCCGCAGTAATGACAGCTGTTAGACCAAGAATTGATCCAACAGAAAGATCAATTCCTGCAGTAAGAATGACCATAGTCATTCCAACTGCAATTATCCCGTTTATTGAAGATTGTCTGAGAATATTAAGAATATTAGGAAGTGTCAAAAAACGATCTGAAAGAAAGGAGATTGTGATTATCATAATAAAAAATGCTATTATTAATCCAAATCGCTCACCATAACCATTAATTTTCTCACTCTTTTTCATTTTCACCTCTAAAAAGTAACACCGGAAATAAGTACTATATTTGCAAAAGGAGAACATTCTCCTGTACGAATAATACCTGAAGAATTACAGGATTGTTCTTTTAACTCATTATGGGAAATAGAAACTATAGGAATATCCCCTATAACATCCTGCAACTGATTATATAATTTCGGATTTTTTTCTGACATTTCATGCGCAATAATGACACTTTCAACCTGTAGGTCCTTAAGAGCAGCTTTTAATGTATCCAAAAATGTTGGTATCCCGCAGACAAGAGCAAGATCTATTCGTCCGGATTCAATTGGAATTGGAAAACCGGCATCTACAATCAAAACCCTTTGACCATGCCCCATACTGGCCACCAACTCGGAAATGTCCTTGTTTAGTATGCCTTCCTTTTTCATGCCAGCCCCTCACATCCATATATAACTGATATTCTCATTCTTTATTCCTTAAAGATGAACAGGAATCTCTAATTGTTAAAACTGGTTTAAATAATTCCATCTGAATAGGTAAATCTCTATTTTTAATCCTATCTATCAGTAAGTTAGCAGCTGTTTTACCAATCTCATATTTGGGCTGCATTACTGTTGTAAGACGGGGGGTCATAAAAGAAGCAAGAGAAATATCATCAAACCCAATTATGGAGAGATCTTCAGGGACTTTAAAGCCCATCTCGATTGCTCCATACATTGCACCAATAGCAATAAGGTCATTGCAGGCAAAAATTGCTGTTGGTGGATTAGTTTGGGAAAGAAGTTTTTTTATTCCTTCATATCCTGAATCGCTATGAAAGGAACCACTCTGGATAAGCATTTTATCAAGAGTGATGTTTGCCTTTTTAAAGGCATCATTATATCCAAGCTCACGTTCCAGACTGGAGGATAGTTTTGAAGGTCCTGTTATACATGCTATTCGTCTATGCCCCAGTTTGATTAAATAATCGGTAGCAAGAAAACCACCAAGCCTATTATCAACAAGAACAGAATCTATCTGCATTCCAGGTATATCCCTATCAAGAAGAACCTTTGGGACTCTCTTTTTTCCAAAAATATCAGTGGCTTTTTTATCATCACCAACAGAAACAAATGCTATTCCGTCTACCCCTTTTTCCATTAGTAATTCAAGGTAATTTATCTCTTTTTCCATTTTCCTGTCAGAATTGCAAAGGATAACACTGTAACCACGCTCAAAACATGCATCTTCTACACCTCTTGCAACCTCTGCAAAATAAGGATTTGTATTATCGGGAATTATCAGGCCTAAAGTTTTTGTTCTCTTTTTTCTAAAACTCCTTGCCAGACCATTGGGTTGATAGTCGAGTTCTTTAATTGCCTCAAGTACACGCTCTTTTTTTTCAGGACTTACAAAACGTGTCTTATTTATTACATGAGATACAGTAGTTGTGGAAACATCTGCTTTTTCAGCAACAGCTTTCATTGAAACAGTAATAATGACCTCCAATTGTAAGATGTGCAAAATGTATCATAATTAAACGATTGCGCAATCGTTTGCTCAATCGTTTAATTATGATAACACTGAATATTTCACAGGTCAAGAGAAAATATTTAGGAATTAACACTAAACTTGTTCCTAAGCGACTTTATCCCAATAAGATTAAAAATTATTAAATAACCACGAATCCCTACATCTCTATAGTATATTCAAATAAACTGTTCCAATTTGACGTATTTGTAAAACCTGAACACTATTTTTCCCAAATACATTTTCCATTATCTTTTTATATTTTTCTATACTACTGTCAGGTAAAAAGATCTGAATGGTCCCTGCAAATCCACCACCATGAACCCGGCAGGCTCCTTCACCAATCTCCTCAATAAATTTCTCACTTAATGCTAATGCAAGACTGATACCCTGTCCTTTTATATTTTTAGTTGTAAAAATATTCTGAAGCCACTTAAAAGAGGAATCACCCGAAGCTTTAACCAGCTTTAGAAATCCAGAAAAATCACCGGATTCCAAGGCTAGCACCTCTTCTTTTACACGATTATTTTCCTGTAAAAAATGCAGTGTTCGTAATACGACCCTGTCTCCAAGTTGTTTTCTGATATAAGGTATTTTCTCAATAAAAAAATTCATACTAATTTCTCTAAGAATACTGGCTCCTAATAAACTAGCTACAGATTTCATTTCACCAGGTATGGAGGAATAATCATCAGTAAGATCCGCATGACTGCCTCCTGTATCCAGAACAAGAAGTTTATAATTTTGTTTATTAAAATCAAAGTTAACTTTTTTAAAAACAGGATTTTGAGAATCTTTGAAATCAATTGATATAATACCACCAACAGCACAAGCCATTTGATCCATTAAGCCACAAGGTTTCCCAAGATAATTATTTTCCGAAAACTGACCTATCTGTGCAAGTATCTCCGGCGCTATACTATTTTCATTAAATAAAGCATTAAAAATTGTTCCTAATAATACTTCAATAGAGGCTGATGAACTTAAACCTGAACCAGGTAATACATCACTGGAAATAAATGCTTTGAATCCTGCAATTTCATATCCTAATTGCTTTAGCCTTGCTGCTACTCCTCTAATTAGTGCATGAGTAGTTCCCTTCTCTTCAGGTAATGGTTTCAGATAATTAAGATCTACCACAAAAGGAGTTTCGTAACCTTCAGAAGATAATTCTACTACATAATCACTGGATGTTGAAACAACTGCTATTGAATCAAGATTAATACTCCCGGCAAGAACAAGTCCATTGTTATGGTCTGTATGATTTCCCCCTAATTCTGTACGACCAGGGGTGCTGAAAAAATGTAAGCTGTCCAAATTAAAATAATTTTTAAAATCATCGGACAGCTTTTTATATCGTTTTACCTGCTTATCAATAATAAATTTATCATTCCCATATATGTTACAAATAGAGTTCTTTAATTCCATTTCACCAAATATCATATAAATGCCTCTTCATAAATGTGTAGGCAGATGATAGGATTTTATCAAGATAATGGCAAGGACAAGCTGTTACCATCGACATCGCAAAACCTCAAGGAGAGGATGAATTCAACCTATCCCTCAAAAAACTCCTTCAGCAGCGGCTGCAGTTTTTTCCTGGAAATTCCAAGGTTCTTCTGATTATAAAAGGTACAACCATCTGAAGATGAATTGATTTCAAGTTTTTCCAGTCCAAGATCAGAACCTTCAAGGAAGGTAACAGTCTTTGATCGTAAGTTGCCATCAGGAACATAAACTACCAGCTGTCTGGTAAAGCCCGGAGATGTAAAGGCATTCATAGCCAGAAGAACATCCAATTTATGCTCTTTTAGATATCTATCGCATTCATTCGCAATATCAGGATCTTTTGCAGCCCAGTCGCTGGCAGGGAGAAGAACCGAACCAATACCAAGTTTAACTGACCCCATCTGCCATTCTTTATAATCTTTTCTTAATAAATCATAACTCCCCAGAGACGATACATTAAACTTCTCAAATTGAAGTTTATCAAATAACTTTTTACTATCCAGACCGGATATTTCAATAATCTTATTTGCTGCTTTAGAATCATCATTAGTAACCCTTCCTGCCTCAGGATCCAAATTTACAGTATCAAGTAGAATAGTTCCAAGAAGAAGCGTTCCCAAAGATTTTTCAATAGTGTCTTGCTGATCTTTTAAGAAGTTTTCTGCAACAATTGTTGCACAGGAACCTACTGGCTTGATATCTGTCACAGCTGCCGGAGGATAAGCTGCTTCATCAGCATGATGATCAATAATGCCAGTTATCAATCTTTCCAATCCGGTCTGACTGGATGCGAGCTTATTATGATCAACAAGGACAAGTTTTAATGTCCCTGCAGCTTTCAATTTTTCAAGATCTATATCCTCAGTAAATAACAAATCATCAATATTTACTCCAGCTTCCTGAAAAAGATATACAGCCTCAGTTCTTAGTTTAAAATCTGCTCTTGGTATATTAATTAATGGAAAGGAATTTTGACTAGGATCATCCAAATGAAGATACCATGCATAACATACAGCTGAAGCCATTGAATCCAGATCTGCAGCTTCATTCCCCATAACTATGCTTACCTGTTTTTGTTTAGAAAAATTGTTCTTAAGTCCCTGCAGCCAGGACATCATATCATTACCCATTTTTTACTCCTAAATATTATATAAACTTAGAACTATTATCATAGCATTTCCAAATTTTTGAAAGGTATATAACCATCAAACATTCTAATGGAATATATAATAAAGATTGATCCAGAAGCTGTAATTACAAATAATAAAACAGGTGTTGTTACCTGGGAACAGATTGTAGCAGATGCAAAAGCCAAAGGCGGCGATCAGTTATGGTTAGGCCCTGCAGCTGGTGGTCTTGACCATGTAACAGCTCAGATGATCTGGAAAGCAGCCGAAATTGAAGCTAAATGGGTTCCTTTTGCAAGTGGCGGAAAGGCAAAAGCAGCTCTTCTTGGAGAACAGGGTATTACTTATACAGGTAACCCCGGAGAAATAATTGGAAAACCGAATTTTTCCGTAGCTGCAGTTTGTGCAGCAGAAAGACTTCCCCAGTTCCCTGATGTACCAACCTTTAAAGAACTTGGTATAGATGGACTGGAAAATGAAATTATGTGGAGAGGTTTTGCAGTTAAAGCAGGAACTCCGGACAGCATTATTGCGTGGTACGATGATATTTTTGAGAAAGTTACCAACGATCCTGATTGGATTGCAACATACGCACCTATGGGCAACATGCTTGTACACAAAACCAGAGATGAGTTCAATAAAATTGTTCAGGCAGACTATGATGCTTACAAGGCAGCTCGTCAGTAATAATAATATTTTAAAGTATCTTTGTAGAGACGTTGCAGTGCAACGTCTCTACATGTGTCAGAGGGTACAAATTAAGCAGGCAAAAAATGGAAATAATTAAATTTTTAGGAAAAGGCCCTGGATTTTGGGTTTTATTGACAGTATTAACAGTTATATTTTTAAGTATTGTACTAATCATATTAAAGTCATCAAAAAAACAATTTGCAGGAAGATTAATTATTCCTGTATTTTTTATGGAGTTTGCAATTTTTTTTGGGATTCTGGCACTTGGATTTCCTGACAGGGGAGATGAAGTGGGTCCCGGAGTTGTTCCTCTCCTATGGATAATTGGAATCTTTGGATTTGGCATCATCCTTCTTATCAGGGGTGTTATTGGTCATGAGAAAGAAGATCCGACATGGGGACGTATTGGAAAAGTTTCAATCTTTATCGCTTTGACCATACTATATCTGTTAATTATGCAGATAATTGGTTATTATCTGGCAACCACTATCTATCTTATTTCCGGAATGTACTATCTGGCATACCGGGACTGGAAGGTAATGATATCTATATCAGCAGGGTGGATTCTTTTTTCCTACTTTGCTTTCTACCGACTTCTCTATGTGCCTCTTCCAAAAGGGTTACTTATAGAGTGGATTTTTGGTTAAGGAACTATTATCCAATCTTTTTGAAGGGTTTGGATACCTTGCTGGTATCGGACCTATAATTGCAATAGTGGCCGGTGTTATTCTTGGAATACTTGCAGGTGCAATGCCCGGATTATCACCATCTATGGGAGTGGCGCTTCTGGTACCGTTCACATACGGAATGTCACCACAGATAGCACTAATTCTTCTTGTGTCTATCTATATAGCAGCAAATTATGGCGGATCAATTACTGCTGTTACAATAAATACTCCCGGAACACCTTCGGCAGTTGTTACATCCTTTGACGGATACCCCCTTACACAGCAGGGAAAAGCCGGAATAGGTCTTGGAATATCTCTGGTGTCCTCCACTGTAGGTGGAATAATGGGAACAATAATACTGATTTTCTTTTCAGTTCCCCTTGCCCGTATGGCAGTAAGGCTTCACCCGGCAGAATACTTTGCATTAGCTATTTTTGGTCTGACAACAGTTGCATCTCTTGGGGGGAAAAACTGGCCAAAAGCCTTTCTGGCCGCAATGCTGGGGCTATTAATCAATACAATAGGTATTGATCCAATTTCCGGTGTTAAACGATTTACTTTTGGAACTTACAGACTTTTTGACGGATTTGCACTTATACCAGCACTAATCGGTCTTTTTGCTTTAAGTGAAGTATTCACCAGAATTGAAGAATTTAAACTGGAGAAAGGCGAAGAGACAAAATATGAAAAAACACAATGGCCGACTTTCCTTGATTATTGGAAATTAAAAATCACAATTGTAAGATCTTCTATTCTGGGAACTCTTATTGGAATATTCCCCGGAGCTGGTGCTACAATTGCAGCGTTTTTATCTTACGATCTTGCAAAAAAATTCAGCAAGAAACCTGAGACATTTGGTAAAGGTAATCCGAAAGGAGTTGCGGCTGCAGAAGCTGCTAATTCAAGTTCAGTAGGTGGCGCCCTTGTGCCTCTTCTTGCCCTGGGTATACCCGAAAGTGCGTCGACTGCCGTACTTGTAGGAGCATTGATGATACATGACCTTGTTCCTGGTCCAATGCTTTTTGTTGAAAGACCGGATATCATTTATTCCCTTTTTGCAGCACTACTGATTGCAAACATTGTAATGCTTGGATTAGGACTATTTGGTGCAAGGCTCTGGGTAAAAGTAACTGTTATACCGAAAAAAGTTCTTATGCCTGCCATTCTTGCTATCTCTATTATTGGTAGTTTCGCTGTACATTACTCTTTCTTTGATGTAGCTACCTGTATTGGGTTTGGTATTGCTGGATGGATATTAAAGAAATATGGTTATCCGGGAGCTCCTATTGTATTGGGGATGGTTCTTGGAAAACTTGCAGAAACAAACTTTAGAAGGGCTGTTATTATGGGAGGATATGATATATTCTTTACCAGACCTGTAAGTTTGATTCTTTTAGTTCTGGCACTTCTTTCTTTTGGAGTACCTTTGTATCAAACATATAAGGCAAATAAAAGAGAAAAGGCAGGAATATAGTATGAGTTTATCACCTTCTAATTTTGAAAATATACTTGTTATGGGAAAGAGTGGAGCAGGGAAGCAACCCCGAATCGATGTTTTTACTGCAGATTTTGGATTAAAACAGCTTTCCACAGGTAATATTTTCCGGTCATTTATGAAAATATTTAATGATGCAGCTTATGAAGGTGATATAGATCAATTTTACAATATTGACAAAAATGAGTTTATAGAAGATAAAAAAATGAAAGAAACACTTGGATCCAGTATTAATAATTCCCTTATGGATGATTTTATACTGGGTCTTAAGGCTCACTATTATGTAAGTAATGGGAAATATGTTCCAGACAGTCTTACAAATAGGCTATTTGAATCTTACTTTAGCAGATCAGACTACAAAGGGATGGTACTTGATGGATATCCCCGAACTGTTACCCAGGCAGAATACCTCTTCAAATTAACATCAGAAAAAGGTACAAAAATTGATGCTGTTGTTCTTGTGGAGAACGAGGATGATGCCATCATTAAGCGAACTATGGGACGAAGAATATGCCCTTCCTGCGGAGCTGTATATCATCTTGAATTCAAACCTCCAAAAGATGGGAAGTTGTGTACAAAATGCGGAACTGAGGTAATACTCAGATCTGATGATACAGAAGAGAAACTACGTACCAGACTCAAGGAATTTCATGAAAAGACTCAGCCGACAATAAATTTTCTTTCAGAAAAAGGAATACCAGTAGTTAAAGCAGAAGGTAATCTACCTGTTTTTACAGAAGAGGCTGTTAAACAAAGTGTTGTTGACGGTTTAAAGGAAGCAGGTCTGCTTTAAGGATAGATATGTCTCATTCAAAACTCTTTACAGAAACTGAAATATCCGAAACTCTTAATATCCTGCATACTCCAGCTGTAGCATCACAGATGAAGCAATTGACTGTTGGTATTGCAGGGTTGGGAGGATTAGGTTCCAATGCAGCAGTTTCTCTTGCCAGAGCTGGTATAGGAAAACTGGTATTAGTAGATTTTGACAGGGTTGAACTGTCAAATCTAAATCGCCAGGCATATTTACTGGAACATGTTGAGATGCTAAAAACAGAAGCTATTGCTGACATCATACGGAGAATTAATCCTTTTATATCAATTAAACTTAAACAAAACACTATTACAGAACAAAACTGCATGAGTTTATTTAAGAATGTAGATATTGTAATAGAAGCTGTTGATGGTGCAGAAACAAAAGCCATAATAATAGAGACCATTCTTACACAGTCTGAGACAATCCCTGTTATTGCAGGTTCTGGAATGGCAGGATATGGTAAAAATAGTATTATTAAAGAAATTAAAATGAAAAGACTAATATTATTGGGAGATAACATTTCTGAGGTTGCCCCTGGAGTACCTCTTATGGCCCCCAGAGTTTGTATTGTTGCCAATATGCAGGCAAATGCAGCTCTGGAAATATTACTGGGAGAATGGAAATGATTGAAGTAAATGATACACCCTATGACTGGTTTACAAATATGAATATGTACAATTTGCTAAAAATAATGGGCTATACCCTAAAAAACCCATCTGTTTTGATAAATATAAATAATGAAGTAATACCAAAGTCAAAATGGGATACCTATATAATTCCTGATAATGCTGAAATAACTGTTGTGAACCTTCTAAGAGGTGGGTGAAACCGTAGGGGGGAGAACGGCCTGGTCGCAACTTTGTTGCTGCTCGGCTATGCAACCTTAGCCATTCGCCCCTACAGTTTTTAATTCTCAATTATATTGATTTTCTCCATTACTACTGTTATACTCTCCTTAAGGAGGGCTGCTTTGATTGATCTATCTTTACTAAATGAAACAACTGAAATTCTCGCAAACAACTTTACACCAGGAGAGATAGAAAGCCTTGGCAAGATTATTTATTCCAAATATGACGGACATAAAGCTGCAGGAGTAAAAAATCACATTACAATGTCTCCACGAAAATGTGCCAATGCCCTGGTTCAGTTTCTTAACGAAAGTAAAAAAACTTTCCAGCTAATTAAACTGATTATTGAAATGGATGACAGTGCATTAAATGGAAAAGCAAAAAATATTGAAGGCCTGGAAGCTTATTTAAATAAGCTGGTTAAAAGTGATATTTACTACGACTTTAAAAAACGTAAATTACATCATTCTAAAAAAGATGCTCATAAAATGATAAACTGGGGCATTTTAAATGATGGGAAAACTTACAGTATAACTGTTATGAGCCTGGATATAGTTGGAAACTCTATGCTTGTTAAAAAACACGGTACAAAAACTATGGAAAAAGTATATTTTCGTCTTCGAAATTTTATTGAAAAGAAAGTTCTGGATTACGATGGGCGGATTTGGAATTTTGCAGGGGATGGAGGTCTTATTGCATTTACTTTGAAAGAGCACCCTACCAGAGCAGCACTCTGTGCACTGGATATAAGAGCTGCCCTTGCTGTATTTAATATACGTCCTGATCTTCCTATAAAGGAACACATATCCCTGCGACTTGCTCTGGATACAGGAAAAATAAAATTTTCCTCCAACACAGGCCACATTGTTTCAGATATTATAAACTATGCAGCACATCTCGAAAAAGCAGGAACTCTTCCAGGAGAAATCTCTATCTCGGAAAATGTAAAAAAAGATCTGGCCATAAAAGTTGCCAAAGTTTTCAGTGATAAAAATGTATTTGAGAATATGAATTGTTACAGTACTGTTTAAAATATACCAATTCTTGTTCCTATACTGTAAGTTGGAACTACGCCAGCCTGAATATCTGAAGAGATAAACCACAGAGCAGCTTCTGCATATAATGAATAGGTATTGAGCATTTTTAAATCCTTAAGTTCAAATTTTGCAAACTCAAACTGTGTTAATACTGATCCTAAAACAACACCCTTATCAGTAAATGAAATACGGTCTTCGGACATTGTAAAATAATTAAAATTTGCACCTACTGCAACTGACATTGAAAAGAAATCCCAATCATAACCAAAAAAATAACTAAATGGCAGATCTATAATACTTGCCAGTAACTTTCCACCTACAACCAGTCCATTAAAACGGCCTGGAGGCGCCATCCCAATTTGTGCCTGAATCTTAACTACATCATCAAAGAAACTAAGACCAACTCCAAGCTCTCCATATGTAGCACCAAGAGCATGCATATCAATATACAATCCCTGAACAAAGGAAGGCACCTGGTATTTTTCTTTTCTTCCTTCCCTTATAAGAACTTCCACACTTTCAAGTCCATTTGAATCTCCAGCAGTTCCAACAAGTGTCACTGATCCATTAAATTTTTTATTTTCTTCTGGAATAAAAAGGCTAATCCCAGGTGATGTTTCATCTACATTAACAAATATTTTGATAATATTCGATTGACCATCTTCAAGAAAGGATCGAATTATTAATTGATTTTCACCTTCATTCAGATCATATGTCTCAAGCCGGAATTCCCAGCTTTCCCGGCCCTTTGCATCTACAAAACTTCTTCCATTATCAAGACTGACTTCAACCTTTTTAACTCTTTTAGTTTTATCATCCTGTTCCGGACCATCATATCCGGCTGTTCCTGTTATCAATGGACGGTCGGATACAAATTGTCCACTAATTATATTTTCAACTTTTAACCATGGTCCATCTGAAATAAATGATATATTTCTTAGTTCAGATGTAATACTATTTTCAGCATCAGCACTTTCAACAGACAAAGTATGTAATCCATCAATTAATTCTTCTTTACCTAATGAAAAACTGAATAATCCATTAGTTTTAATATCTGTCGTTTGAATTATATTACCATCAATTTTAAGTACAGCTTTTTTTACATCTTCAAGATGATTCATACGACCTTCAACTACGAAATTTCCAACAACATCTTTGCCTTCTTCAGGAAAAAATAAATCTATAGATTTTTGTTCTTCTAAAGGCATTATTAGTAAATTCCGGGTTTCACTTATACTGTTAGCTGCATGATCAGTAACTGTTATAGTAAGATTATACCAGCCTGGATTGTATTCCTTTATATCAATAATATCCCTAAAAACGTCCTCAGTTATTATTTCCCTAATTACAGGTTCACCTTCACCATCCAGATATTTTAATTCTGTAATTACAGATTTTATCTTTGTACTGTCATAAACTTTACCATCAACTACAAGAGTACCTGCTACAGAATCACTTTCACCAGGATAATCAAGTTTAATCTCCGGAGATGTATTATCAATATTTAAAATAGTTGAAGCTATACCAACTGTTCCAGCATTATCAACAGCTTTAATTAATATTGAATGCGTACCATCTCCAGAAAGTCGGGTATTAAAATTATAAGTCCATGTAAATGTTGTAGATTCTTCATTACTTTCTTCAATAAAAACTTCTTTTTCTAAAATAGCTTTATTAAATGTCACTCCATTATCATATGAAATAAATACAGAATCTACGCCATTCTCATCATAGGTTTGACCTTTCAGGGTAATATTATTTTTAGCATAAAATTCAATAACAGGAGAAAGCAATAAACTAACAGGTTCAGCTTTTGATACAATAAAATTTACAGTTACATCTTCACTCATAAACCCACCTGAGTCAGATGCTCTTACAGTTACAGTATGCTCGCCATCAATTAAATTATCTAAAGAATAGGGGATATTAAAGTATTTATCTCCCAGAAGTTCTGTAAATTCTTCAGTATCCATTGAATAATAAATAGAGCCAACTTCATCATCATCAAAAACCAATCCCGTTATTTCAAAGTCATCACGAATAGTAGCATTACTTGCGGGTATTTCTATGGAAACAGTAGGTCTGTCTGATTCACGATCAACTATAAATTGAGGTTTTAATTCAGTAATATTCCCAGCTCTGTCACTAAGCTTCAATATAAAATCTTCTGATATTACTTCTTCTCTGGATAAATCAATGTTAAGAAAAAAACCATTATCCTCTGCAATAGGGATTTCGATAAAATCCACACCATTTTCGGAAAAAAACAGTAGACCACCATCAGTAAAATCTTTGATTTCACCAACTACTGTTATAATTCCCTCAACAGAAACATCAGGCTCAGGGATAATTACAGCAAGAACTGCAGATGTTCTATCAATAACAAATGGAATAGTCTCTGAATAAATATTGCCAAAAATATCTGTAATAATTACTGTATAAAAATGATTACCTTCCTCCAGGCTTAACAGATCAATTTCCATATCAAATACTTCAGAATTATCATCTTTTCCATTTGTCAATTCACGACTGGAACCATAACTGACAGCAGATCCTGAAAACTCAATATTTGTTTTTTCGATACCAGTTCCATCTGAGTATGTTCCCGATAGAAGCAGCTTATCTGTTAAAACAGAATTATTGGTATTACTAATATTTAAAACAGGTATAGTATTATCACTTCCAACCTTTATATCTTCACTTGTATATTCTTTTCCCTGGGATGTTTCTATTTTTACGGTAAAAGAAACAGGTATAGATTCAGATACAGGTACAATTGAAAAACGACTGCCCTCATATTCAATTTTAAAGCTTTCCTGTTCTGGAACTAAAACAGCAGATTTAATTGTATCTTCTGTTACAAAAATGTCCATTACGGCTTCTTTGGAATTTTTTGGATTATCTGAATCCACAACTGCAGGACTTATCATTTTTTCTGTAACCTTATGCCCTGTTATATATCCTGTCAGGGGTTTCTTTTTTGAGATATTAGCAGTCTGTCCCCTGCTTAAACGAGAATCTTCAATAAATATACTGTCATTTTTTTCAGCTTGAAAAGGTTTATATTCTTTATCTTTTTCAGGCTGAGGTGAAATATAAATACGGGTACTGAAATTATCAGATCTTTCTAACCCGTCAGTAACTGTCAGGGTTAGATTGTACCCACCTTCTTCAAAATCTTTTGGAAGCAGGATTGAAAACTTTCCATTCGA
Organism: Spirochaetia bacterium; assembly: GCA_027859095.1. Classification (GTDB taxonomy): domain Bacteria; phylum Spirochaetota; class Spirochaetia; order B11-G9; family B11-G9; genus JAJRQE01. The sequence goes on from JAQIBN010000085.1 coordinate 18,882, forward strand.
TACTTTTACAATCTCTTCTGACCGACTGCCAATAGTATATACAGCAGATAGAGAACCCTCTCCACCTGAAACCAATCCCTCAATTTTAGATGTCTTTCCCTGCATAAGAACTGCTCCATCATAAAAGGGTTCAAGAACTAGTTTATCTGAATTATAAGTATCTACTGATAATTCAGGAACAACATTTATAATATTAAATGAATACTTAATACTTTTACCTTTTAAACCAAACATATCCACAGCATACAAATCTACTGTATGTTTACCTGGCTCCAGATCTTTTACTGGAATTAAAAAAGGACCATTTGAATCAATAGATTTAAATTCTGTTTTATCAATAGAGAATTCTATAGACTTTACACCATCATCATCATTTGCCAGACCCTTTAAATAACCAGTAAACGGATCAATATTTTCAATAACATTTTTTTCACTGGAATTAATTAATTTTAACAATGGAAGATCAGCTTCATTATCCATCTTTAAATCCAGTTTATAATTTCGTGTATTTCCAGATAGATCGACTGCAATAAATGTTATAGATGCAGATTTTCTTCCACTTACATCAAAGGTATGGCTCCAATAAGGGTTACCAGTAATTAGGGGAATAGAAACTTCTTCCTTGTCATAAACAAATGAGAATCCTGCAAGACCAACTTCATCATGAACGGTTCCGGAAACTGTAACAAATCCATTTAATATTTTATCCTCAGTGGGTGACTTTATTACAATTTCCGGCTTTTTATTATCTGAATAATAAACAAATACAGTACTGCTTTCAGATCCAGTTCCATCGCTGGTTCTTAACCAGATATAATCAGTACCACCTTCGCTGTCTCTTGTATCAATTTTTAAGGAAAATTCACGTTCAATATGTTTAGGTTTTCCCGAAAGCTTTAAAGTTAAATAATTTTCACCATCTAAACTATACTCAAGATTTTCTACTCCATTAGCATCAAATACAGTACCCGTAATAGTTATTTTTCCGGATAATATTTCTCCGTTACTATGAGAATCTATTTTAATTTCCGGTTTTGTTTTATCAATATTAAATGATACTAAAACCTCATTTCCTTTAAGTCCGTTTATATCAGTAACTCTGGAAGAAATTGTATGTACTCCGTCGGAAAAAGTTTTAACACTAAAAAAGGAGGACCAGAACTCTTTACCTTCTGCGCGAACAAAGGGTTCCTCATCAAGACGAACTTCAACAAAATCAATTCCGTCGTCGTCTGTTGCAGTACCTATAACTGTAAAGTCACCTCCAACTCTCATATTTTCTGTAGGGCTGGATATTGAGGCTACAGGAAGATCAGATTCAGAATCAATAAATATATTTATGGGATCTGCTATAGAAATATTACCGGCTTTATCGGTACTTCTAATTATAAGGTTATATTCACCATCCGGGTAGTCGGAGATATCGTAGTTGTATGTCCAGTTTTCCAGGCCGTCTACCGTTTTGTATTCAGTACTTATTGTCTCTTTTTCAATTGCTGCTGGAAGGGGTGTTGCCTCCTGGGATGAAAGCGCTGTTGAGATCGTGAAAAAAATGATTACCAGTAATAAATTTTTATTAATTATTCTCCTTTTCATATTCCACTTACCCCGTATTAAATAATTATAGTTTTTATAAATTTTATTCTTCAAGGAGCGTAGCCTCCTCTAGAAATGATCCATTGTATCCAATTACAAGAGGTCCTTCGGTTCTTCGATCTATTATATCAAGAGGATCTGATGTATCCCGTGTACTGTTAATTCCAATGTAAGCATTGCTTTCGGAAGGAGCTGTAGAAGCAGATACAGAGGTTACCTCCCAGGCTCCAGTGTACTGCCCGGTTACATAACTGGCTCCATTAGCAAAGTTAACATCGCCAAGTGGATATACAGGCCATGCTGCTCGCAGTGCATATTTTGTTCCACTGAATGAGAGGGAATAGTTAGAAATTACTGGACGGTAATCTGCACCCACAGTTTCATCAAAATCTTTTATTGCTATAGAGTTATACATGCCATTTGTAAATAGCGCATCTATAGTGTAAGTCTCAATTTCAGAATCAAGGCAGTCGAAGGAAGGCAGGTATGTATATTTCAAATTACTGTTGGATCCATCATAATATGATAAATGAACACCATGATCAGGATCTACAATCATATCAACATAGAGCCCAGCACCAGTATCAAGTGGAGTTGCTCTAGAAAGCCATGCTGAAGGATTATTTACAGGGTCAGAATTATACATAAATTTTAGCTCAGACGCAGATCCATCATAGTAGGCCATATAAATATTTGATCCAACGCCATTTTCATCCCAGGCAATATCAAAGTGTTCTGAATCTGCTCCACCGGAAGTTAGCTCTATCCTAGTTGGTAAGCCTGTTCCTGTATAACCAACACCGTCATTATAAGGAGTTATCAATCCAACATTATAACTGGTACCTGGATAATTTGTATCTGCAGATGGTGTATATTTACTTAAATTTGTTGTCCAGCCTCCTGCCATATTAGTTATCTGATCCCCTGCACTCAGAGCCGATCCAGTTTTAAAAGCAAAGAAAACAATGCTCTGCGATTCACCGGCCACATCATAATACGCGATATAGTTATCTGTATTTGTATCCCCACCATCTGTTATTATTTGCAGGTTGTGGTTACGATTCATAACAACAGAGTTATATGCATAATTTGCGTCACCATTAAATGATAGGTTACCTATACCTAGTCGATTCTGATTTAGTCGATGCCAATTGAAAGCTTCTGACTCATAGGTTTCATCTTTACCCCATTGCACTGAGCCATAATATGCATAATTTGTTTGCCCACTATTCCAGTTCATATTGTGCAAATATATATAAATCGGAGTTCCATCTTCATTGATATAAAAATCTCCACCCATAGTACTCCATGAATTTGCTAATTGCGTTGAATTCAGGTTTACACTTTGTCCATTTTCAACATAATACCAATTCATATCTGTCGATTCTGTATTAGCTACCTCAGAAAAAACCGGTCTCATAACAGCTTCTGTTTTACCAGCAATAGCTGTTTTCGAATCAAGCTGCCAAAAATACATATATCTATCGTCAGTCATTCCAGGTTTGTACGCAGAAGCTTCACTGTTGTAATCTTTACTATTGTCATTAATATTGTTTATAGAACTTATTCCATGGGTGATAACAGTAAGTTCTCCAGATTTTGTGGAATCCTTGATTACATCAACATAAGAATAATTTACAGCATCTCTTGCTGTAATAGCTACTGAGTTTGAGCCAATTGTTACCAAATCAGATGGATATGCTACTGTATCAGGGTCAGGATAAAGGTTGTAACCTGAAATACGTATTGTATTTGAAGCACTGTAACTGACTGGGTATCGCCCCAAAGCACTCCTCTTAATAAAAGAAAGAGTTCCATTCTCCATGCCTGTAGTAATATCAGTTATATACGGAACAACATCCACAGTCATAGAATCTGAGGCAGTATTTGGAGTCAAGGCATAATCTTCAATAGAAAAAGTTATGGGAACATTGTTTTGAGCTACACCTGCAACAGTTGCAGAATTCCAGGCATATGTCCATGTAATCAGAAGACCTGTATATTCCGAGAAATTATATGTATCGATTACAAAATTACCATCCTGGGAAACTAATGCGTTACCAACCCAGGAAGCAAGAATATGATCAGTTCCAACACCATCAAGTGTTAATTTAATATTTTTAATTCTCTGGTTATCCCATGCATTTCCTGTTATTGTCATTTGACCACTTACATCGGGATCAGTTCCATTGTGCAGACTGCTTCCTGATTCCTCAAGATGCCCTGCTATTACATTCCCCTGTGTCAGCGCATCAATGCTGATTGTGGGATAGATATCATCAGTATTATCAATAATTACGTTTATTAGCTGAGATGTAGTTATCCCATCTGAATCTGTAACTTCATAATAAAAGGATTCCGAACCGTCAACATATGGGGGTACAGATATATCAATTGTTGATGAAGGATTTGTAGATAATAATGTACCAGTGTTATTAATCCCCTGAAAAAGTTTATAGCTCAGACCAGGTATATAATTATCATTTACTGTTATTGAAAGGTAGAGTCTATTCTGAGCATTAAAACTTGCTGTATATCCAAACTGTTCTCCAGCTTCAACAATGCCGCTCCAATCAAGGTCAGTTCCTACTGTTGTTGCAGTAATTACAGGTTTATGATTCTTGATAAAACCACTTGCCAGGTAGTGATGGGCATTCCCGGCCTTATCCCACACCACATAATGAAGATCAATAGTACCATCGGGTATATTTTCCGAATTAAGTTCTGCCCACCATGAATAGGTCGAGCCGGACAATGTCAATGACTCATTATATCCATCAAGGTCTCCGTTAACACCTGAATCATTTCCCAGTTCATCAGGATCATTAATTATTATCTTATAACTGTCAGAGGAGGGATAAGGAACAGATCCGTTTCCATCTCCAAAGTTATTTGCGCCCACTGCTACAGATATATCTGCTAATGCAGAATTATACACATTTCCAGCTCTAACAAAATAGACCTCTATCTTATCTATACCACTGACTGTGCCCGAATCTATGGCCTGACCCTGAACATTAAAAGTTGTTCCATTTATATCTTCCAAAACACCTGTCCAGGTTCCAGTCGGAAGAATATTATCCACATTAAGATTGATAGAAGTATCTGTAGAGTTACTGGCATTATCTACAACCTTCAGTTTTATAGGCAGAACACCACTCATAGGAATATAACTTGTTGTATTGATACTTTGTGAAATACTATAGTCTTTACCGTCCATGGCTCCAATAAGGGTACTTGAACCTGTAATATCAGTATAACTGGTACCTCCGTTGTAACTTATAAGTATTTGATTTACCAGCTGGGGGTCATGAGCCTGACCTGTCAAAGTAAAAGTACCTTTTGCATAATCAAATGAACTGTGTGAGAAATTATCAAAATAGGGATAAGAATTGTCAAATTCAACATCAATAGATACATCGTCCCCAATTACTCCAGGATTGGCACCATCTTTTGTATCGACAGCCCGCACCTGAATAGTAACTGTCCCTGTTCCTCCGGTAGTTGCCGCAAAGAGTTCACCATTTGTATTCAGTTCCTGCTGCCAGTTCAATGTTCCACTTACAGTATTCCATAATGACTCATCCTCAAAAGGATCTGAAGTATTACCATCTCCATCTAGGATAATTTGATCAAGAAAATCATGATCTCCATTAAGATCCAATCGCATTTCTACTCTTAGAACCTGTTGTTCGTCATAGGATGTACCACGAATAGTAACTGGTCCCCCAGTCTTAAACCCATCCTCTGGATATGTAAATGAAACTTCAGGTTTATCAAGGGCTGAATTGATTAAAAAGTAATAATAGGATTCAGTTGTTTCATAAGTGTTACCAGCAATATCTGTAACTTTAAATGTAATTGGCAGCTGCCATACTCCACCTCCAAGATCATCTGCTGAACCAATATTTGTGTAAGTACCTTCCACATCTGTTAGTGCCTTTGACCAATGGCTAAGATCAAATAACTCTTCCCAGGCTCCATCTTTACCTATTTTTATAAACCCTTCCAGGAAGGCATTAGAATTATCTTCACATATCCCCTGTACAGTAACGTCACCGTACACCTCGGAACTTTTCACTGGGTAATTAAAGGTGACAGATGGATTTGTAATATCAACATAAAAAGAAATATTATAAGATGATATTTTTCCTGTTCCATCTTCAGCATAAACCTTTACACTATGCATTCCTTCTGATAAAGCAGGACTTGTATACGTCCAATCTGCAAAACCATTAGCAGTTGATGCATCCCTCCAGTCTACTTCAGCCTCTCCATCCAGTTGAACCTTTACAGAAAGAACGGATTGATCATCATATGCAGTTCCGACTAATCCTGCTGTAGAAGAATTGAGATAATCACCTTGTGCGGGGTTGGTAATAGCAATCTGTGGTGCTCCAAGATCAATTGTAAAAGAAACTACATCAGATACTTTCTGAGTACCATGATCATCTTCAGCACGTATTTGAATAGTATGAGTACCATTCCCCAAAGACGAAATATCGTATTTAAAATTGACTGCTTGTCCGGAACCAGTAATTTCAGTTCCAGGGAGTGCTGAGTTCCATTCCCAGACAGTATCATTTATATTTATTTCAATAGTTGATGTATCTACTGCATCATCATCCTCAACACGGCCAATGACTATTGCATTACCTCCAAGCTGAGCTCCAACCTCAGGATTACTAATAGTTATTACAGGAACATCATCATTCATATCAACATTAAGAGGCAGCTCAGTTATTTCTATTCCTTCCAGAGATAATTCTGTAATAACAGCTCCTGGAACAGATTCACCATTCTCAATTTTATAAAGATTTTCTATGGTTAAGTAAGTTCCACCATTAAGACTGTTTACATCATTATAATGAAAAAAATGTGTATTTTGATTTCCGGCAAAATCTTCTGCAGTGATCTCCAGTGAGTACGAGCCGGTTACTGCGTTTGATAAAACACAACTCCATGAATTAGTTCCCTCAACAGTACTCAGAGTACCGGAACCTGAGACTAAGGCAACAGATACCTGTCGTATTCTAAAAGGGTCTGTTGCTTCCCCTTTTATTGAAAACTGGGAGTCCGATGCGGCAGAAGCAAATCCGGGAGAAACCGTTACCATAACTATAGGTGCTGTATTATCAAAATATAACAAAAGTCTTTCTTCACTTGTTTTTGGAGTTGAGGAAGTATCACTGACAAGAACTACAATATCCTTTTCACCATCTTCAACAGTTGCAGTATCAATAGTATAGAACCAGGATAGCTGATCGGTTGCTACAGTTGCATCTAAAAAGGTAAGACCTCCATCAAAGGATAACTTCACAGATTTTATTCCAATATCATCACTGGTAGTACCAGTAAGAGTAATTTCACCTTTAACATAGTCTCCATTAACTATAACAGTACCATCACCATAGCTTCCAATAGAAAGTTCAGGAGCTTCTATATCAACCTTATCACCAAGACCAATCATGGTATTGGGACAACCTGCTATAACTACTATCGATAGTATAAATAAATATTTCAAAATTTTATTAACTGTCATTGTTAACTCCTTCATAAACAAGATCGTATTACCATTTCCAAAAAAAAAAATACCACCCCACCTATTTATCGGCAAATTTAGTACTTTCATTTAAAATCCGGTAATTCCTAACCCAGAAAAACCTCTTCATCGTCACAAACAATATCAGCAGAACCAATATCTAAATTTATTTTAAAAACTCCAGAAAACCCTGGTAATTGAAATACTTCCAGAACATGGGGCTGTAACCTATCCAAAACAATACTACCGTCACTTTCTTTAACCCTATTCAATAAATTAATTAAAGAACCTATTCCCATTGCTGAGATATATTTGATATTACTCATATCAAATACTAATTGGGTATATCCCTGGTCAATAAGTAAATTTATTCTTTCCTCAAAGTAGATAGAATTGTAGCTGTTAATGGATCCAATGGGCTCAATTATGATTGTACCCACAGATTCCTTTACAGTCTGAAAAGAAAACTCAAGATCTTTATATACATCCATATCAACCCCCTATATAAATAAATTTACTTCTACAGCCATTAAAGCAATAACTATGCCAACTTCAAATCAGAGCTACTTTATATAAAATCTTATAGATAGAACATAAAACCATTATTTAATCGACCTCAAGGTCGAGCTATATCGACTAAAAGGACGAATAAATATTGTATAAGCGCAGTTTAACTGGTACAATGAAGGGAATAAATAAAAATTGTGTTATGAAGAAGGGCTAAATGAAAATATTAAACATTCTTATACTTGATGATGATCCTACTCAACTGGAACTATTAAAGTTAATGTTTGAAAAAATAGAATATCCTCCATGTAATCCTGTTTTTACATCAAATGAAAAAGATTTTTTCTCAGAACTCTCCCAGGCTCCATATGATCTGGTTATTAGTGATTATTTTATGCCTGATATAACAGGAAGAGAAGTATTAGATAAGGTGAAAATTGAGAAACCCTGTTGCGAAGTAATAATACTAACTTCAGGAACTACTACCAAAGAAGCAATTGAGCTGATGAAGATGGGTGCCTACGATTTCTTACTTAAACCAATTAGTTTTGAAATTCTAAAGAATCGTTTGAATAAAATATTTGAACTCAAAAATCTTATTCAGGAAAATGGAAGCCTTCTAGAACAGGTTAAGATTAAAGATGTAAGTTTTTCAAGTGATATTATTTTCAAAAGCCATAAAATGGAGGAAGTAATAAACATTGCAGCCCGGTCTGCCGGTACTGATTCAAATGTTCTTATAAGAGGTGAGAGCGGTACAGGGAAGGAACTTGTTGCCAGAGCCATACATTTCTCAAGTCCAAGAAAAGACAAACCTTTTATAACTATTAATATAGCTACTTTACCGGAAACACTTGTTGAAAGCGAATTGTTCGGCCATATTAAAGGATCATATACCGGAGCAGAATCCGAACGTATCGGACGATTTGAAGAAGCAAAAGATGGAACAATTTTTATAGATGAAGCCGGAGATATTCCCCTTACAATTCAAATAAAGTTATTACGCTTAATTCAATTTGGAGAATTTCAAAAAGTAGGCTCCAATATTACTAATAAAGTAAGTGTCCGCATTATTGCGGCTACAAGTAGAAATCTCGAAGAAATGATACAAACTGGAAGTTTCAGAGAAGATCTTTTTTACAGACTAAACGTAATTCCTATTAATATCCCACCACTCAGAAAAAGAAAAGAGGATATTTCTCTGCTTATTAATTATTTTCTAAAAATAAAAAGTGAAAAACAAAACAAAGAAACTGCGCTTTTAACTGATGAAACTAATGACCTTTTAATGAACTACTCATATCCTGGAAATATTAGGGAACTGGAAAATATTATTGAATATTCAATAGCAATTGCGAGGGGCAAGTATATTACAAGTAAAGAACTACCTGCAATTTTACAAAGTGAAAAAAAATTCCAGGAAGATACTCTACAAATTAAAACTACTGATTATACTGCAAATATGGCTCTATTCGAAACAAACCTGGTGAATGAAGCCTTAAATACTGCAGAAGGAAATCAGAGTGCTGCAGCAAGATCTCTGGGCATTTCTGAGAGAAAGCTTCGATCACGAATGGAAATTTTGGAGATTCAAAATACATTTCGCTAAAGAGATAACTACTAAAACTCACCCTACTTTAATTTCACCGGTTTAGGCAACTTCAAAGTAAAGACTGCACAAGATGTTCTCCTGTACTCCACAGAACTATTAGAGTAATTGCGGCTCTCCTTGCTTCCAGAGCAAAAGCAAGACCAGCCATTCCAAGAAGGGAAATAAAGAATGCTATTTCAGCCAAAGCATACCATAAGGAGGCAGCTCCAAATCTATAGAACCCTGATCATTAATCAGAATTTTTGCTCCTGTAAATCCATTCACAAAATGGGTATCCTTTTTTGAATTCAGCCAATTATTATCTGCTCCCTGTAAAGTTGAAAGATCAAGATTAAAAGTAACTGCTTTTTCAGAAATATTTCCAAGGATCAAAGAATGATCTCTTTTATGAAACGGATGATTTAGAAAAAGTGTATCTGTAAGAGCAATAAACTCAAAGTCTTCACTCCCCGGATAGAATGCATTATCAGTACACCGAAGTTCAGTTATTTTATTGATCAATGGGAAAAATGCTTTTTGAAAAGGATCAACAGGATCTGATAATTTCATATTTGGTAAATAATTTTTATGTCTGTTAAGATCCCGGGGTTTACCGGATATTTCAAATCCATGCTGATCATTCTTTATTCCCAATAAATCATTAAAATAAATTGCAGGAACAGATTGCCCAATGGTCAGGACAAAGGCCTGAGCCAGTGCCAAACGTGAAGCTTCTAAAGAAGGATCAATTACTAATCCGGAGATATCATTTGACGTTAATGAACTTCTGGTTGTTGCACAAAGCTCATATATAGTTTTACCGTCAATTATCCAATTCAGGAAATAATCAATTGAAGGATCAGCGATTAGAATTTTATAATTAAGACCGGATATCTCTGCTATTTTTTTCAAAAGATTATCCCTGTTCAACATATCTTTTTTCAGAATAAAAATATTATCGGTAGTCACTGAATCAGCTGTAAAGAGACCAAGCAATTCATCTTTATAATTAACAAGCCCTGATTCAATAATTATTTTATTAAATGTGTCTGCCGGAATTTCTCCAATTGGAACTGAACGAAACTTTGCTCTACCTCCCTGTTTTTCAATTCTATTCTTTAGATTATAAAACTGCCCAATACTCACATGACCATCTGTTCTATGGACACCAAGGCCCTGAACAGATCGCCCATCATGAGTGGACAGCATCACAAAGGGAACAAAATTATCCGGAACTTTCTTTTTAAATAGTTCATAGTAATTTATTAAGGGCTGCAGTGTGCACTCATTAAAGGCAGTAACTGTTGAATTGACAGGACCGAATACATAGGCAAATACTCCCCCTTTACTCATTTCATAAACTATCGCGTCTGGTGAGTTGATCTCATCCAGAGGGAGAACTCCCGGGGAAGTTAAAGCCATAAGTTTTCTCATAAAATCTATAAACTTATTTCCTTCTTCCATATCAAAATTTTTCTTGCCCTTCTCCTTCCATAGATATTTTATAGCATCCATTCTCATCATTGATAATTTACCACTGGAAAGGAGATGGTAAAGGTCATCAATTATCATCTTAAAACCATCTCTGGTCATGGGATTTATATCTGCCTGGGATTCACTGAAAGTTGTGTAAACAAAAAATTTCTCTCCAAAAACAGCATCATCATTCCTGTTAAATATTTCCATGTATTCAGAATTAATTCCTATAGCCTTAAGGAATTCACCCATAGATCCAATTTCATCGACCCATATAATTTTTTGATTTGCCTGAAGTTGTGAATCATTGAATAGTAATTTATCATCTATTTTATTATCCCTGAGCCATTGCTGGAAAGCAGCAAAAGTTCTTTTATCCTCTGCTGTAAGCCCCTGGTCATTTTCCACCTTAAAATATATAGATAGAAATCTGACAACCCGGTCGTCCAGAGCTTTTAATCCCTTATCTAAAAATAGGTTATTCATTTCAATTTCTTGTTTTGTATATTTGCGCATTCCAGTATACAAAGGAAAAGGTCTTGGTCTAAAAGTTTTATAAAGAGAACCATCACTTTTCATAGCCACATATTCTTCTGGAGTTATAATTATAAAAGCATCACCTGAGTTTTTACCCTCTTTATATGATTCAAGAATATCGCTATCTATATCTACATGATTAACTACATAATCAAGCATTACTGAATAGTTTTTTGTTAAATTCCTTATATCTTCCACAGTTCCAAAACGAGGATCGACCTTTGCCCGTGTGGCCTGGGAGAACCCCCCATCGTTGAAGTGAGAATTAAATGCTTTATCCAGAACTTCCACTACTTCTTCCGGAAGGTTAGTTTTAAAACTTTCAGCATTATCCTGATATATTGAAGTAATATAACGATCTTTATCTAATACTTCTGATTTCTGCAAATTATGTACAAGTTCCAAAGCATTTTCCTTTGGCATAAAAGAGAAAAAATCCTGGGGCCAGACATCACCATGACTCATTATTCGCTCAGGTAATATGTGGATTCCATTTATATAAGGAAAATACTCTGAAAGTATAGTACCCAGGGTTTGAAGAGTTGGTGATTTATCATCATAAATATTATCAGGATAGGATATGGCAAAAATTTTCCCTTTCAGGTGTTCATATGGCTTAGATGAATTAAACGAGGCGTAATTAGAAATTTCATTTTTACTTAGTGATTCAAGGAAGCTACCAGCAGCTGTAATCAGGTAATTATAATTACCAAGTCCCTGCTCTCTTCCATAAAGATTAAGAAGTATATCCTTTATTTCATCCAGGGTTTTATCAATATACTCAGTAGTGTGAAATTTATTCAGAACCTCTTTCATTTCTCCCTCCAAAATATCGACATAAGCTATATGATCTAATTTAATAATTAATTACAGATAGCTTTTCTTATTCTAATAGCATTAATAAATAATTACCAATATAATAATCATTATGACACGAAAAATAAAAGCGAACCTTACAGAAGGTAATATTACAAAACTTTTAATAAGACTTACCCTCCCTATGATGGCAGGGATGATAAGCATGATAATATTCAACCTGGTGGATACATTTTACATAGGACAACTGGGAAAAAATGAACTGGCTGCCATGAGCTTTACCTTCCCTGTAGTAATGATAGTTCAGAGCATTGCCCTGGGATTGGGAATGGGGACATCCTCTGTAGTCTCCAGAGCAATTGGAAAGGGAGATAGTTCTAAAGTAAGGCGTCTTTCAACAGATGCCCTGTTTCTTGCTGCAATAATTGTTGCTGTTGCTGCAATAACCGGGGAATTAACCATAGAACCACTTTTTACACTTATGGGTGCGGATTCAGTTACTCTTCCTCTAATAAAAGAGTATATGCGTATATGGTATATAGGAGTAATTTTTGTAGTATTTCCAATGGTGGGAAATAATATTATCAGAGCTACAGGTGATATGAAAACACCTGCCCTACTAATGGCCTTTGCAGCAATTGCAAATATGATTTTGGACCCATTTCTTATATTTGGTATTGGACCATTTCCGGCTATGGGTCTTGCAGGTGGAGCCTTGGCAACTGTTATAGGAAGGGCCTTCACACTTATTTTTTCTTTGACTATTCTTATAAAGAGAGAGCTGATATCTATTAAAAAAATATCTCTGGGCGAATTATTTATTTCATGGAAACAAATTCTGTTTATTGGTATCCCCGCCGCACTTACAAATATTATAACTCCACTCACTATGGGTGTAATTACAAGAATGGTCTCCAGTTTTGGAACTGCTGCAGTTGCAGGGTTTGGAGTTGCCACACGTTTGGAAATGATTGTCCTTATGATAGTTCACTCTCTGGCATCAGTTATGGTCCCATTCACAGGTCAAAATTGGGGCAAAGGAAATATTGCAAGGGTCTCAGAAGCAGTAATAAAGGGATTTAAATTTTCACTTATATGGAGTGTTATAGCTTTTGGGGGCTTCATGTTTACTGGATCATTTATGGCTGGATTATTTAATAAAGATCCTGTTGTTATAACTACAGTTGTCTCATATCTTAGAATTATAGCCCTCACATATGGTTTTCAGGGAATGCTGCTGTTAGCTTCCTCGGTTCTGAATGCCATGGGTAAACCATTCCATGCTATCCTGCTTTCCCTATTCAGATTGCTGGGTCTTTATATTCCACTGGCTCTTCTGGGTTCAAATATTTTTGGTCTTTCTGGAATATTTGCTGGCGGAGCTATTGCAAATTTTCTAACAGGGATTCTAGCGGCTGTGGTTATTATCAAGATGATAGGTAAATCATTAAAGCAAGAAACTATTGACCTCCAGTAAAGTCTGGCATAAACTTTACTCATGAAAAGAAACAAACTAACCCAAATTTTTATATTGATTTTTATTATGCTCCTGTCAGTTGGAGTCGAATTGTTATTTGCAAGGGCAGGAGGCGGTGGAAGCAGTTCCAGCAGCTCTGGTGGTGGAGATCTTGGGATAATCTATCTTATATTTTATTTAATGAGAATTATTCCTTTCCCTTTTAATATTATAATTCTGGGAATAGTAATAGTTGTATATATATCTGCAAATAAAAAGCAAAAGAAAAATAAATCAGCATTTAAAGATTTTCCGATACAAAATCAGGGAGGCAATGCAGCTTCAGGAAATGTGAGCGGTTATTCTACTTTTCAAAAAGCAAATTCTAATTTTGATGAATCTGAATTCCTTCATAAAGTTAATACTGCATTTATGGGTATCCAAAAAGCCTGGAGTGAAAAAAATATATCTAAAGCAAGAAGATTTATTTCAGATGGTGTTAATCAAAGATTTCTTACCCAGATAGAAATGATGGGTATTTTAAAACAAACTAATATTATAAGTGATATAGAAATAGATAATATATGGATAGATAAAATAGAAAGTGATGGTGAGTTTGATATTATACATGCAGGAATCAGTGCATATGCAAATGATATTTTCAAATCAGAGTTATCCAAAAGCCTAAATACTGATGTTTCAGAAGATTTTATTGAATACTGGTCATTTATAAGAAAAAAAAGCAGCAAAAATAAAGATCTATATGGAACAGTTGAATGTCCAAACTGCAAGGCTCCACTGGATGGAAAAAACTCAGATGTTGTAAAATGTACTTTCTGTGGAACACTCCTGAACAATGGAGACTACGATTGGATTCTATCTGAAATAACCCAGGCTAATGATTATGCAGCCTCCCGCACCAGTAAACGTAAGCTTGATCATGTAGCATCGGAAATTGCAAAAAAAGCCTTTGAAGAAGAATCATCTATTCAGCTTATAGAGGACAAAGCAAGTAATGCATACCTACAGATTATCTCTGCAGAAAGTACAAATTCCTATGACAGGGTTAAAAGATTTATCAGTGATGCATATTCCAACAAACTAAGTTCTTTAAAAACTAATGAAACAACTGCATATAACAGATTATTTCTTAATGATGTGTCTTTAATAGGAGCAGGAAAAACTGATACAGATAATCTTCTATATATATCTATCCGATCCTCATTTCAACGCATAAAAATACTGGAAAAAAATCGTATATCCAAAATTGATCCCTTTGTTGTGTCCAAAACAGAAGTACTTATTTTTAAGAAAGAAATTAATGGTGGTAAATCAAAAGGCTCTCTCTATGCCGGCTCATGTCCTGCTTGTGGTGGTGCTGTAGAAGACGAACTGGCAACAAAATGTTCCTATTGCGGAACAGCCTACAACAGAGGGAGTAAAGACTGGGTTGTTAAAGATATTATCTCTATGGAAGAATATGCTGGTATTTCAAGTAAAGAAATGACCAATTCTGTAAAAGCAGCTGTTCTGGATGGTGTCTATGACATTAAAGATTATGCAATGAATAATATTATGATGATCATTGCAGCAGATGGGAAATTTGATAATAGAGAAAAACAACTTGCAGAGGCTTTAGCAAAGAAATTTGGTTATAAGTCTGCAATTTTAGATCCTCTCTTTAAACAGGCTGCATCCGGAAGATTATCTATTAAAATGCCGGAAGACAGAAAAAAGCGGGAGAAAATATACAGCCTAATGTTCAAAGCAGCAATGGCAGATAACGATCTGAGTGCTGAAGAAAGCAGGCTTCTGGATGAGGTTAAGAAGGTTTATTTGTAATATCAATTGAAACTATTTGAATTACTTACTATATTATAGGTATATAAAATGTATGTTACTTGTAATGACATACATCATATATTCCAGGAGTATAAATATGGCCAGAACTGCTACAATCCAGGCAAGAATTGATCCGGAAATTAAAAGCAAAGCACAGGATATTTGAAATAGGCTGCATATTTCAATGTCTGATGCAATTTCCATTTATTTAACTCAAGTAACTCTACAAAACGGAATTCCATTTGATTTAAAAATTCCAAATGAACTTACAACTGAAACTATAAAAAAATCCGAACGAGGTGAAGAACTTCATCATGTAAATACTGTAGATGCACTTTTGAAAGAGCTGGATAGTTGAAAATAGTATATACAACACAATTTAAAAAAGATTACAAAAGAATTCATAAACAAAGTAAGGAAGTTAGTAAATTAAAAGTAGTTATTGAAAAAATAGAAATATTCTGAATAGCTCACCAGGGAAAACTAAATTAAACTCTTTAGCTCTTCTCTATTTTTATTTAAAAATGATAATAGATAATATTGAATATCACCAAAATAATCTTTCTGTAATTTTGCTGCTTCCGGAGTAATGTAACGAAAATGCCAGCACTCATATCTGTACCCAGTCAAATACTCATATCCATTAGGATACGATAGTGAAAAACCATACTCCCATGCGTTTTCAAGGAGCCACAGTCCTGGAGGTGTAAAAGCATATTCATCTGTTATAGATCCAAAATCAATAGCAGTTCCCAGTTGATGCTGACTGGTTCCCGGGCGGGCAGATTCCCGTTCCGCAGTTTCCAGGCCATTTTGCTCCACGTTCCATGTAAATAGTTTATCCTGATATTCGTAAGTTCTAAAAGTAGAGGAAATAAGTAAGTCAAGGCCTTCATTCCGGGCATCCACAACCATCCGAAGCAAATCCGGTATAAGTATTTCCCTTAAAGAATGATTATTTCTGGACAAGCTTAGTTCGGGGTAATCAGTAAGCATAACTATATCATCCGGAGAGTAATCAGCTCCAAGAAAATTCTGTTTATCTGCCTGAAGAAAGGTATCCTCAGTTAATTCCAGAACAGGAGAAATCTGCAATATAAACCCGTCAATATCAGCAAGTATTACATTTCTCATTTCCTCAGGTAGATCCATAGTAATATTTTCCAATATTTCCATATTTTTATCTCCAGGAAACTCTATTTTGGGTGGGGTTTTATCAATTATTTTTTTTCCTGCTTTACCACTGCATGATGTAGTAAGAATTAACAGAATAAAAAAAATAATAAGAAATTTTTTATAAATCAACACCAAGAGCTCCTCTAACTAATATACCTATCCCAAAAGAAAATAATGAGACCCCAAGACTAATAGAAATTATTTCTAAAAATCTTAAATCGATCCAACTTTAAATATATATTATATTCAGCTATTTCACGTTTTAAGGATGAAAGCATTATATTTAATAATTTTGTTTCCATAAACGGGTCCTTTATTGGTATTATATACTATAAGGCTGGTCGCCAACAAGTTGACCTGGTCGGGACTTTGTCCCCTGGTCATAGACTTCGTCTATTGCTCGGGTATGCAACCACAGGAGATATTATGAAAGCTCATTCTGAAATACCTAAAACCCTAAAAGCCTGGTTTGTGGTACATTTTATTGCAGACACATTATTTGCTATCCCACTTTTTGTTGCCCCGGTTTTTCTATTAAAACTACTCAATTGGCAGAGTGTAGATCCGCTTATGGCCAGAATGGTAGCAGCTGCCCTATTTGGCATAGGGATAGAATCCTTATTATGCATCAAACTGGGCAGGGATGCCTTTATAGCCATGTTGAATTTAAAGATAATCTGGTCCTTTGCTGCAATAGCAGGTTTTATAATTGGACTTAGTCAGGGATTATTTGGCTATACGCTTGTAGGGGTAGCACTACTTATAATTTTTACTGCATTTAATATTCTATGGATTTACTGGCGACTTTATTTTAAAAAGCTGGATAGGATTACTTAATCCAGGATTTCGCCATTCAGAAGGTATTTCAATGCTGTTGTTTTAAGTAGACGAATTTTTTTGCCCTCAACAAGAATAATTCCAGCTCCTGCCATTCTGGAAAACTCACGTGAAAGAGATGGTCGGGCTATACCGAATGAATCTGCCAGCTGTTCTCTTGTGTATGGGATATTTAGGAAATCTGATTTTTGTTTGGATCTGAGATTGAGTAAGTAACCAGCTATTTTCTGCTGAATGGAACTGAACTTAAATAACCTGATTTTTTCCGCCAAAATGTTCACTTTATTACCCACGAGAGCCAGATAATTTTCCAGACAGATCCTTTTGCTCATAAGAACACTAAGTACAGCTTCCTTTGGGATACTCAGTAGTGTACAAAAGCCGACTGCTGTGATAGTCACAGGCAGGGTGTTATCAATGGAAAATAGTATGCCAGGAGCTATTACTGCGGATTCATGAAAATTCTCCAGCCTGATACGCTTTCCTGTGGGATCACTGATTTCGGATATAACTGTTCCATGAAGGACTATCAATAATTCTTTATAAAGATCCCCCTGAAGGGCAACTATCTCACCTTTAATAAAATCTACCTTATTTAGAGAATATTCATCCAGAACTGATCTTATTTCCAGAAGATCTAATCCCTTAAACAACTCAGATTCTGCAAGAATATTCAGTTCAGTATTATTCATATAATCTCCAAATTAATACAGGATTTATTCTTTTAAAAAATAGTCTGCAGCCCCCAGGCAGCAAGAACAGATATTACAAAAGCCATAATCACACTATTTTTATACCATGAAACCACTGCTGCTATGGCAAGAACAGTAACTGAAATCCATGGACTGCCGGGAATACCTGAAAGGCCATCAGGTATTATCAATCCTCCCAGAACAGCATAGGGAATGTATGAAAGAAATAATTTAAATTTAGCCGGTAATCTATCTGCTTTCACAAAGACAAGAGGAAGTAGTCTTGGAATAAATGTTACAGCAGCCATCAACAATACAAGCATCAGAATATTATTCACTTACAACCTCCTGTAAGGAAGGCATTAAGAATGTGAAAATAAGTGAAGAAATTATTACTCCAAGAACCAGGGACCAGCTGCTTCCAATTAATGGAACATAGCTCAAAGCAGTGTTCAGAATTCCGGCTGTCAGTGCGATCCAAATGATCTGCGGGGCTTTCCTGATCTCAGGAACCAGAAGGGACATAAAAAGGACATAGAGTCCCATTCCAAGGCTGCCCCCTAATGCATCAGGAATAAAAGTTCCAAGAAGGAATCCAGCTGCTGTTCCACTGCCCCAGGAAATATACGATAACAAACTTACTGTAAAAACATAGCCCACAGGCAGCCTCCCCTCTCGGGCCATGACAACAGAAAAGGTTTCATCTGTTACTCCGAAGGCTATAAAGGGTATCTGCCACCAGCGGGGAGTTACCAGTCTGCTGCCAAGGGATGCGCTCATAATAAAATGACGAAAGTTAACCAGAAATGTTGCAGCCACAATACTTAATGGGGAAATACCGGCAATTAGCATATTAAGTGCCATAAACTGGCTGGCTCCTGCAAAAACTATTGTGGAAAACATAACAGCATCTGTTAAATAAAGATTTGCACTTTTTACAAGAAGGCCGAATGCCATGGCAACAGAGAAGTAACCCAGCATTATGGGAAATGCATCTTTGAAACCCATAATAATATAATCTATGAGATGTTTATCGGTTTTTGTTAACTCTTGTGATTCCATCATCATGTATACTTATATCAGGAGATAAAAGTATGTGCAATATTTGAAAAAACAAATTGAAGATACTGCTCTTTTTAAATTTTCTGCTTAATTTTAGACATCTATCTTCTGCATCTTCAATTCAGTAAGATCATCTATTAAAAATTCCCGGCAGAAAGAAGAATAATCAGAATTTTCTATACCATGTTCTTTACTGTATTTTCCAATCGGGCCTTCTCTGCAGCAAAAATCACTTCATGGCTCAAACATGATTCTTCAATATTTCTCTTTATAAAGGAATGGTCTCCTGTTTCCCAGGCCTTGATATATGCAGTCATCAGGCCAAAATCACCACCGCCGTGCCCCTCAGAAGCACTGGCACCACTGGAATCCACTTCTATCTTTTCCCAGGTATCACTCAGAAAATCATACAATTGTATTTTATTTCCATCTGTATCCAGCATTCCCCGGGTACCGAAGATTCGTGTTTTTCTGTGAGAAACATCTGTAAAAGCAAGCACTGATAAGGAGGCTGTCCTATTTTCTGAAAAGTTTAGATTGACCACCTGGTTATCAACCACATTATTGTCACAGGAATATACACAACGCCCATAAGGGCCTGATTGAAGGGCAATATCAAGAGCTTCAATACTCAACTCATCTATCACCGTATCCAGGGGCCATATCAAATTCCCTTCCTTGAGAATTTTACTGTAAAAACGTGGTGCTGAAAAAGGACAGGAAGCTTCAATACTGCAATTAAAACAACGGGATGACGCACCTTCAGGTTTATTCTCTTTACGAAAATGATTCAACGAGCCGAAAGAGGATACAGAGCTCACTTCACCTCCCATAACATGTAAAATCCAGTCTATATCATGACAGGACTTTGCCAGAAGCATGGAACTGCTGGTATCTTCCCTCCTCCAGTTACCACGCACATATGAATGAACATAATGCCAGTAACCAACAGGTTCAAGTCTCTGAAGAGATACAACATCTCCTATCCGGTCAGTTCCAAGGAGTTTTTTAATGAGTTGGGTATGGGGAGTATAAAGAAGGACATGGCAAATTCCGAATAATATCCGGTTTCGTTTTACAGCCTCAGAAATTTTTACACACCCTTCATGATCCACCGACATGGGTTTTTCAAGGAGAATGTTATAACCCAAATCAGAAAATGCAACCACAGGCTCAACATGGTCTCTGTCCGGGGTGGCAATAAGAACAGCATCAGCTGAAGGCTTATCCTGCAGAAGAGCCCTCCAGGAAGAATATCTGTATTTTTCAGGGACTCCAAATTTTTCTCCGAACAAGTTTCTTCTAAACTCATTTGGTTCTGCTACAGCACATATCACTAATTTATCAGGATTTAACAGAGAAAACTCACTGTAAGCCCGTCCCCGGCTCCCTGCTCCCAGTACTGCAAGTCTCATCTTTTTGCTGTTCTTTTTACTCATTAATTATCCTTTAACTGAACCGGAACGTACTCCGGCTATTACATATTTTTGCATAAATAGAAAAAATATCACAATTGGAAACATACCCAGTACCAGAGTAGCAAGAGCATAATCCCAACGGTTAGTGTACTGCCCGAAAAAACTGAAAACGGCAAGAGGAATTGTATGAAGAGATCGTTTTGACAGAATTAAAAGAGGCAGCAGAAAATCATTCCAAATCAGCAGAGTCTGGAGAATTATGACTGTTATGGTCATAGAACGAATCATTGGAATTACTATATATAAAAAAATCTGAAAGATGTTACAGCCATCAATTAAAGCTGCTTCTTCCATCTGGATAGGCACTGATTTAATAAATCCATGATATAGAAACACAGTGAAGGGTGTGCTGTATCCAAGATAAACCAGAATCAGACCAATCCGGCTGTTTAAGAGATGGAAATCGGTAACAACCCTCATCAGGGGGATCATTATTGATTGAAAAGGGGTAACCATGGCAGCAACAAAGGCAAAAAACATTAATCCATTAAATTTTGTATTTTTTCTAACCATCCACCATGATGCCATAGAGCCGATAATTACAAGAAATAGAATAGATAATGATGTGATGAATATTGAATTGGAAAACACCGAAAGAAATTTTATTTTACTAAAAGCATTTGTATAATTACTCCAGGCAATAATTCTGGGCAATGAGGCAGCGTTTTTTAGAATTTCTCCGAATGGTTTAAGGGAATTTACCACAACAAAGTAGAATGGAGCCAGAAATAACATAGCAATAAGCACCATGCCAAGCTCCATTACTCCTACAATAGTCCTTCTTCTAACCTGGATCATGCTTCAACCTCCATTTTTTTGGTTTGGCGTACCTGAAAAAGAGTAATTACACCAACCACCAGAAAATAGAGAATAGATTTCGCTGATCCGACTCCATAATTACCGTATCTAAAAGCTTCGAGATAGATATTCAGTGCAACGGTCTCAGTAGAACGGAAAGGCCCTCCTGAAGTTAGAGATAAAACTATATCAAAACTCTTAAAAGTCCATGATAGAGCTAAAAACAGACAAACAGTAATTGCCGGCATAGACAAAGGTACAATTATACGGGTGAACATATAGACACCACCGGCTCCGTCCATATGTGCTGCTTCCATAAGTTCTGTATCAATATTTAGAAGATGGGCAATATAAATAATCATTAGATACCCAACCGATCTCCAGGTATATACAATTACTAGACCCCAGAACCCGGTCTCAGGAGAACCTAACCAGGGAAGTGCAAAAAAACTGAGTTTTGTAATTTCTCCAATAGTAGAGAAGCCATTCACCAGGATAAATCGCCAGATAAATCCAAGAAGTACTCCTCCGATGACGTTGGGAAGGAAAAAAATGGTCCTGAGCAACACCTTGGTCCTTAATGGTTGAATCAGAACCATGGCAAATCCAAATGCCAGAACGTTTGTAATTACCAATGTGGTTACAGTAAAACGAAAAGTAAACCATAATGATGTAAAAAATTGTGTATCATGAAATAAAATCTGTTGAAAATTATTAATTCCTACCCAAATTGGAGTGGCATTTACTCCATTCCACTCTGTAAAACTATAATAAATTCCGGAAATAAATGGGAATACGATGATAAGTATGAAAAAAAACACTGCCGGTCCGAGAAAAACTGTTGCTAATCCCGCCTGTTTTATACGATTTCCTGATTCAGACATATTTCCTCCAGGCGGAAAAAAAACAGTTCCCCGGAAAAAATCAGGGAACTGTATCTATTATTATTCAGCAAGCTTAACCCATGATTCCTGCATTCGTTTCAGCATTTCACTATAAGAAATTTTATCTGCAACATATCGCTGTGCATGTTCTGAGAATTCGTTATACATACCATCATGCCATGTTGTAAATGACCAGGGAACAGTTTTTCCTTTTGAAGCATAAGTTAATATATCCTGACTTAATCCCCCTAATGAATCTGATTTTATATTATCAAAAGCAGGGATATAGCCAAACTCCTCTGTAATATATCTTTGTCCAACCTCAGAACTAACCATCCAGTTCAGGAACTTTTTGGCATCATCCTTCATATCTGATTCTTTGTTTACGACCCAATAAAAGGGAACCCCTACAGGTATTCTGCCGGAAACAGCCGGATCATTATTCACTGGAATCGGTAGGAGTCCTACTTCTGCATCAGGATTTGCTTCATAGATCCCGACCTCTTTCCAGTTTCCCTGCTGAACCATGGCTACCTGTCCGGTATTAAACAAGGTCATTTGAGCATTATGATCAGTAGTTAGGGGGTTTTTATTTCCATATTTAATTGTCAAATCAAAAGTTTCTTTAAAACTGTTAAAAATTGCGTTATCTGCAATTGATGCTGTTCCATTATCCAGGGCAGTAGAAAAGGAGGCTGGATCCTGAAGAGTAGCAAAAGGAATATTCATAAGATGCATACCTATAACCCACCATTCTGAGTATCCATTTCCAAATGGCGTTATCCCCATGGCTTCTATCTTTTCTGCTGCATCTCTTAGTTCCTGTACAGTCCCTGGTGTTTTGGTTATACCTGCATCCCTAAATATCTTTTTGTTGTAGATGAATCCGTATCCTTCAAGGTTGAAAGGCATTCCCATCAGTTTACCTTCAAAGGTCATAGGTCTCTTTGCCGACTCAACTGCATGGCTTACCCAAGGCTGATCAGATAGATCGGACAGGTATTCTGAAAAAGTATTTGCCAGAGCTGGTCCATCCACTACAAAAATATCAGGTCCGTTTCCAGATGCAAATTTTGTTTTCAATGTTGTTGTCCAATCAGCTGCACCACCTACAGTCTCAACTACAAGTTTTACACCCGGCTCCACTTTAGCATATTCCTTGACTAATTGATCCCATTGCTCAACCTGACTCACCTTAAAATGATACAAGTTTAATTCTCTGGGTGTGGTTTTCTGCTCTTCCTTATTACCTGCTGCGAATAAAAAGCCAATTGACAATAAGAATATCAATCCCAATAACATTTTTTTCATAAAAACCTCCTCGGTTTTTTAAAGAGAAATTATTATCACCTATAATGTTTGTTGTGACAACAATCATTATAGGTGTCTTTCTTTACTTTTGTCAAGTTTTTTTATAGTTTATTATTTGTCCTTGACCAAAGGGCTAACTCTAAACAATAATTGTTTATTGAAAGAACAAAGTAGTTATTCTATATCTAAAAGGAGGAGCTTACGGGATATCAACAGGAACAAAAGAAAAAAAACATCTCAAAAATACTTGAAATCATCCACAGTTCACAGGGAATCAGCAGGATTGATATAGCCAGAGAACTTGAAATTGATCGTTCAACAGTTACAACAATCGTACCCGAACTTTTAAAATATGAAATTCTGAAGGAAATTCAGATAAAACCAACTGGTAAAGGAGGAAGACCTCCAATTCTCTTACAAATAAATATGAACTTTGGTAATACTATAGGGGTAGCTATCCATCTAAAAAGTTACCAGGCTGCAGTTCTGAATCTTTCCGGAGAAATTGTTTTTATCCTCCAGGAAAAACTTCCGCACCCTTTAGAGGAGTTCGGAAATAACTGTAAAACAATCCTGAATCGAATTGAAAACAAATTGAAATACACCGGGATTCCGATTATTGGTGCTGCAATTGCAATATCTGGCACTATTAACTCATTAAATAACAGTGTAGACCGTTCCTTTGTTTTTCAATTGGAAGATTACGATTTCCAAAAGGAGATATCCGAACAGTTTCCATACCCTGTTTTTGTAGAAAATGATGCAAATGCAGGGGCATGGGGAGAGCTTTTCCCCCCCTGGAATAAACACTACACATCTTTTCTATATCTATTGGCGAGAACTACAGCATATAATACAGATACTAACATTGATACAGGGATGGCTATTGGAATAGGAGTGGTGGCAGACGGTCGTATACTTTATGGCGCCCACAACCAGGCAGGAGAACTTCGTAGTGCTTACTGGAAAAAATCAAGGGATTCAAAAAAGCAAGTATCCATACCTCTTAGCAGGTTGGTAAATATTCAGAATGACAAGGTTGTGCTTCAGGAATTTATAGAAGAAATTCTTGTAACTCTGGGACCAGTAGTCTCCGTCATAGATCCGGAAGCAATAATTTTTGGAGGTGATTTAAAAGATCAAATACCACTTATTATGGAAATACTGAGAGGCTCTCTGGTTGAAAATTATCTGAGTATGGAACAGGAGAAATATTCAATTGCTCCGCCGGTCAAAGGAGAGGAAGAGATCTGTGCAGGGGCAGCATGTATGTTTTTACACCGTTTATTCAAACAAAACTATGAACATCCCCAAAAAAAAGATGTTGTTGCATGGGAAAATATTTTTCAATTGGTATCAGCCAGGTAATGAATAAATTATAGCAGTTAAATAGGTTTTGATTATTTATATAAAGCCTCGTAAAATTTTCGTGAAAAAATCATCCTTCTTAAGTATTAATACCAAGCAGATCGAGATCCTTCTGCAAAGTAACAGGACTAGCTAAATGAATAGTCTCAAATCCCAGATTGGAGGCTGTTAAAATATTATTTTTTGTATCATCAATAAATATGGATTCACCAGGATCAATTTTATACTTATTAATCAATCTAATATAGATATCAGTATCCGGTTTCATCATATTTACTTTCGCAGAAATAATTCCACCATTAAAATTATTAAAGAAATCATATTTTTCAAAAATGCAGGAATAAATTTGATGACTGATATTGGAAAGATATAATAGATTATACTCATGGATTTTAAGAAGTTTAAGAATCTCTACTGTGCTTTCAATAGGTGTAAATATGCTGCATAAATCCGACATAACCTCACGAAGAATAAGTTCCCTTTCCGGATTTCTATCTATAAATATTCTTAAAACCTCACTTTCAGTTTTTGTTCCCTTATCAAGATCCAGCCACTCCTGTGTATCGAAAATAGCTGAAAACAGGAAGAGGACATCCTCCTCCGGGTATTTTTTACTCAAAAATTCAATAGGTCTATAATATACAAGCACATTTCCAATATCAAAAATTATATTTTTTATCACTTCCCTTCCTGTTTTACAGAATTCAATTGAAAACTGTTTCTTATTTTATTTCCCGGATCCACAAAAGGGAATTTAATATCAATCCAATAACAGATTATTCTATTGTAAATACCATTTAACCAGCAATAGTTTCTTTCCCTACACCTAAGAATTTATTAACTATAAACAGAGCTAATCCAGTGCATACCAACAGTATTGTTGCCAGTGCTGAAGCAGTCCCGAATAAGCCGTCAAGAACACTCAAGTATATTCTTACAGGCATTGTCATGGTTTTACCTACATATAATACAATAGAAGAAGACAGTTCATTAACTGCAGTAACCCAACTCATTATGGCACCGGAAATTATACCCGGAATCATCAGTGGCAATGTGACCTTTCGGAAGGTTCTACCAGGAGGTGAACCGAGATTAATGCCTGCTTCCTCCAGAGAAGGATCAATCTGCTGAAGAATTGAAGCACTGGATCTGATTGAGTAAGGCAGTCTACGGATAAAATAGGACATGATGATGATCGTAGCAGTACCTGCCAGATACAATGGTTTTCCATTGAAAGCAACAATGAATCCTATTCCCAATACAGTTCCCGGAATTATGTAAGGAATCATCAGAAGAGGGTCAAGTAATCTTGCCGGAAGATTTTTCTTTCTCGACATGACGAAACCTAACAAGGTTCCCACTATTACAATAAAAATTACAGCTGTTATGGAAAAGACAAGACTGTTGGTGATAGCTACCGGAACATCATGCAATATTTTCTGATAACTCTGCAGGCCAAAACCAGGCTGGAACACCGGTCCCTTTGTTTTTCGAAAGGAAAAAATAACTACTACTGCCAAAGGAAGTGTACTGATAAAAACGATCAGATAACTTACCAGATGAGCTGCTAGGTTTGCAATTCCATGCAGAGATTTGACTTCCTGCTTATTGAGCATATTACTGGAGTATTTACGCCTGGAAGATGCATATCTCTGAAAGAATATGACAAGAGTGGAAACAAGAATTAAAAGAATACTTACAGTAGAGGCAAGTCCGGGATTCTCCCCTACTTCACTGGTAAAAAGATTGTATGCCATGGTAGGGAGAACATGAAAGTTTCTTCCAATTATCATGGGAGTTCCAAAATTTGCCAGGGACATCATAAAGGCCATAAGTCCGCCTGCACTTACTGATGGAAGAACCAGAGGCAGAGTTACTCTAAAAAACCTTGTTACAGAATTGGCTCCCATATTCTCAGCAGCTTCTTCCAGTGATCGGTCAACAGCAGTCAATGCTCCGGATGTTAAAAGGAAAACAAAAGGATAATACTGCAATGTATATACCAGAATTATGCCTCCGGGTCCGAATATCGTAGGTAAATTAATACCCAGGGTCATTAGAAAATTACGGAGAAAACCGTTATTTCCCATCATCATTATCCAGGAATAAGCACCGATGAAGGGAGGCGAAAGAAGAGACAAAACCGCAAATGTTGCCAGGACCGTTTTACCCCGAATTTTAAACCTTGAAGTAAAAAAAGCAAGGGGTATTCCAAACAGCAGGGCGCCTATGGTTCCACCAAAGGATACGAATAAACTATTCATAATAGTACGGGTATAATAGACTTTGGAGAAAAATTCTCTATAATTCGAAAGTGAAAGTCTTCCTGTTTCATTACTGATAAAACTAGCCTTGAATATATTGAAGAGTGGAAAGATAAGAAGAACAAATACTGTTAAGTAACCAAAAACTGTTACCAGTGTCCAGAAATCAAAACTGGAATTACGAAGCCTTCCAATTTTCATATCCTGACTCCTGTTTCCGTATGAAAATTCATAATTGCATCTACAGGTATTTTTACAAAAACAGAAGTACCATTGGGCATCAAGGCTTCACTCTGAGGCTTATGCCGTTCAACAACCAGGGTCTGTTTATCTCCGCATTTAATGGTGTATCTTATCAGGGAACCTATGAATGAACTTTTTTCAACTATGCCAGGGAGACTGGAAAAATCATCGTTGTTAATTTCTTCTTTAACAATACTTACATCTTCAGGTCTGACTGCCATACGGGTTCTCTTAACATCAGAAACGGCCAGGACTGCAGCTCTGATCTTGATATTATTTATCAATATTACAGTAGAATTATTTTCTGATTTTATTACATCTCCTTCAAGAAAATTCATATCTCCTACAAAAGAGGCAACAAAGGCGTTAACCGGGTTCTTATAAATTTCCCATGGGGTACCCACCTGCTGAATTCCCCCTTCATTCATTACAGCGATATTATCAGAAATTGCCAGAGCCTCTTCCTGATCATGAGTAACATATATTGTTGTAATTCCCAGAAGTTTCTGCATATTACGAATTTCATCTCTCATATCTACACGCAGCTTAGCATCCAGATTGGACAGAGGTTCATCCATCAACAGAACCTTGGGCTCTATAACCATGGCTCTTGCAAGTCCTACCCTCTGCTGCTGCCCTCCGCTTAACTGGTCAGGAGTACGTGTTTCATAACCTGTTAAGTGGACCTGTGCCAATGCACTTGCAACTTTCTTCTTTATTTCCGAGGCATCAACTTTCCTGGTTTTAAGCCCGAATGCAACATTCTCATAAACAGTCATATGAGGAAACACAGCATAACTTTGAAAAACCATCCCAGTGTCTCTTTTATAAGCAGGAATATCATCAATCAGCTGATCATCTATGCGAATATGACCATTATCCTGTTTATAAAACCCGGCTATGGTTCGTAACAAAGTAGTCTTTCCACAACCCGAAGGACCAAGGAGAGTAAAAAAGTTCCAGTTTCTATTTTCTGATTGATATTTTTTAATGCTTTAACACCTGGAAAGCTCTTACTGATCCCTTCCAACAAAATTGAAGCCATGTACTCCTCCGTTCTTTACAAATTCAAAATACGATCCCCTTACAGGGATCGTATTTCAATACAGATTAAAGGCCCAGATCCTGAACCATTTCTGTCCATTTTTTTACAAATTCTGTTTTACTGCCTGCTGACCAGGCAAAATCATAGGGAACAGTTTTAATTTTACTCATTGGTGGAAGATCCGGAGATATGGGAACATCGGATCGAATTGGTCTTCTGCCCATCTCTTCTACAAGAAAGCTCTGGGTTTCCAGGGAAAGAGCCCAATCGATGAATTTCTTTGCTGCTGCTGCATTAGGACCGTTCTTCACCAATGCTATTCCATCCGGAGCAGCAGTTGTTCCATCTTCTGGATAAACAATCTTTACTGGGCCTCCGCCTGCAACATAAAGATAGGCATTATCTTCCAGAGTAAGACCGACAGCTGCTTCACCATCGTTAACAAATCTGGAGACAGCTGAAGAACTTCCTGATAGTACAAAGTTTCCAAGAATTCCTTTATAAGTATCCCAGCCCTTATCCTTATAAATATTAAGTACAGTCGCAAGCTGCATATAAGATGAACCGGACTTGTCGGCTCTGGCAGATGATATCCAGCCTTTTAGTCTCGGATCACTCAGATCTGTCCATTTTCGGGGCATTTCAGAAGCTGAAACCATGTCAGTGTTTACAATAAAAACCATGACTATACCTGTATAAGGAAGCCAGTTGGTCCCTACTTTGAATACATCATCCACCTTGTCCCAGTCTGCAGGTGTATAATTTGCAAGAAGATCAGAGTTTGCTTCAAGCTGTTCACCACCGATACTCCAGATAACATCCGCCTGAGGATTTTCCTTTTCTGCTTTTACTCTTGCTACTATATCTCCCGAACCGAGCTTCACCACCTCCGCATTAATTCCTGTAGCGGCTTCAAAACGTGGAACAAGAGCATCGATAATCTCCTGATTATGTGCTGAGTATAATACCACTGTCTGTTCTCCAGCAGCTGATTCGGCCTTTCCTGGGAACCTCCTGAAAATATTTTTTTACCGTTCAATAATAAACGGTATATGAACCGATTTTGAACAAAAAAGATAACTTCACACCAGTTTGACAAATAAACTATCCCATCAGTATCATCCGATGCTGAGTCGTAAAAAGTTGTAATATAATATTATAACAGGTCACCTGCACGGTCAATCATTTAATTAATATTGTTTGGGACTAAGTAGTTTTCGATTGACATTGAATATATAAAATACAAATTCATCATTGACAATATTTAGAGCTTACTGCTATATAGAATTAGTGAGTAAAATAAAGATAGTCAATAATACAAACCAGGCATTTCAAAAAACACTTATACAGGAAAACAGATCTGCTTCTTTTATTTCTGCAGTTCTCACAGCAATTATCATGTTTATAAGCAGATACAAAGGGCCGGAGGGCATACTTCTCCTGGACAGGTTTCTTCCTGGTCTGGGGTGGCTGCAAATTATAATTATAGCAGTATATGCAGGGTTCATTACACAATTTTTATTAAAACAAAAAAACATTGCAAAAATACGAATAAGAATTTGGACCCTATTTTCGATAGTATTTTTCTCCCAGTTTATAGCTGGTATTCTAATATCTGATACCTTCCTCATGACAGGGAAACTTCATATTCCTATTCCTGCAGTAATCCTTGCCGGGCCAATATACAGAGGATCAGGATTCTTTATGCCTATACTTTTCCTGGCAACAATACTATTAACCGGTCCTGCATGGTGCAGTTATCTATGCTATTTTGGAGCTATAGATGGTGTGGCCGCTTCCAGAAAAAAACAGCCTTCTTTTCCTAAAGAGGGCTGGAAAACTCTTCGATTTTTTACAACTATACTAGTAATTGTTACAGCAATTATATTTAGAATATTTGATACATCTCCAAATTTTGCAATTGTCGGAGCTCTTATTTTTGGAGCACTAGGTATAATTGCAACAATTATAATTTCCCGTTCAAGAGGAATAATGGCTCACTGCTCATACTACTGTCCTATTGGATTAATTAGTAATTTATTAGGTAAAATATCACCTTTCCGAATAAAAATTAACAACAGTTGTAACAACTGTATGGCCTGTATTCCAGCATGCAGATACAATGCTCTTTCACCAAAAAATATAGCATCCGGCAGCCCTGGATTTAGCTGCACCCTGTGTGGAGACTGCATTGACACCTGCAGCAGCCAATCCATTAATTATAGTTTTTTTAATCTGTCATCAAAAAAATCCAGAGTTCCGTTTACGGTAGTAATTGCAGTTGTACACTCTGTATTTATAGGAATTGCAAGAATCTAATATCTATTTAACACCCCATGTAAAGGGGGTCCAAAGGTGAGTATTTATTCCTGCCTGATTTAATCCTTTTGATGTCCAGTTATTACATGTATTAAAAAGACTGTAGGAACCATTTGCTTCAAAAAAAATACTACCTTGAAAAGCCTGATCAATTTCTTCAAATAATATTTGCTCGGGCATCTTTTCAGATTCCATAATTGCAGCTTTTATATACTGATAAAGATTTTTCAGTTCATCATTAGTCACCACCAAGGAAGTAACTCCAGGAAGTTCAGGTGATATAGTATGAAGATACAAAACCTCCAGAACTGATGAAGAAGGGATAAAAAGTGCTTTAACAGCCATAGACCAGTCAATATTAAGGACTGTTGGAGTTCCAAGATAAAACTGCCGGTCTCCCCAGCCAAAATAGAAATATCCTCCCTTACCGGTTAGATTCAGAGGGGTATCAAAAGTCTCGGGATAAGGACAACTGTCTCTGGGAAGAACCAAAGCAATATGATAACCATTATTTACCAGATAAATAAATTTTCCCTCAGAAGGAGTTCTTCGACCCTGATTTACTGGAATTACAGCACCAAGTAAAGTCATTAAACCATAAATTAAAGCAATACCAAGAAACAATAGGATAGATAAAATGAATATCCGACCCAGTATTACAATATGATTTAATTTCAATTTTTTTATTATATTCATTTAATTTTAAAATCCTGAAAATTATTTTTATTGACAGTAATAATAACATATCCTAACTTAAAAGAGTGTAATACTACATTTAATAAAAATTTAGACAAGGAGTACATTATATATGAAAATTCAAGTACAAATATCTATCGATGATACAAAAGAGAACGTATGGAAGGTAATTACGGATATTAATGGGTCTGTAAACAACATTAAAGGTATTGAAAAAATAGAAATATTGGAAAAAATGGAAAATCTACAGATCTTATTATGAGTTTTGATGCAGAACTGGTTACTTTTATGGCAAAGATAATGTCTATTATGGGATTTTTGTTTATTAGTGCAACTAAAAAAGCTCTTAATGAAGATTTAAAAGATATAAAAATCGCAGTCGAAGGGTAATAATAATCTTTCAAAAGTAGTTTTTCTCCTGTCATTACATATCCGAAAAACAAGAGAATCACACGCCACGATTTTATTTCTTAGCAATTTTTATCAGATAATTGTCACCCGATTCTTCGATACTGATAATTTTATGCCCTTCTTCCTGGGCACTCTTAGGCACATTCTCCAGGGGTTCTCCACCTGAAAGTGTAACTTCCAATACATCTCCACTGCTTATCTTTGCCAGAGCAAGCTTTGCCTTTACAAATGTCATAGGACAATGATCTTTTGTTATATCTAATGTTTCTACAGTCATTTTTTTCCTCCGCCTACGCTGATATTGTTAGATAAAAAGCGTTTCACCACCTTCTGAATACTTTAAAAAAGAAGGGACCCCTATAACTTCTTTTACAGCAGGATCAAGATCCTCTCTTTTCATTCCAAAAATATTCATGGACATTTCACATGCAAACAAATTCACACCAAGGTCCTTTGCTGCCTGGTAAAGCTCCTCCAAAGTTGCCACATTCTGTTTTTTCATCATACCAGTCATAAGTTTTGGAGATACACCTGCAAAATTCAAACGACTAAGAGGGGCACTTTTTCTTCCTCCCATTAATAGATTAAAAACCTTTGCAAGGAATCCTGTTCCCACAGGAGTATGTCCACCCTTCTTTTTAATAATGTTAAAGCCCCAGAAAGTAAAAAAAAGATTCACTTCCCAGTTTACAGCTGCTGCTCCTGTTGCCATAGTCAGTGCTGCTACTGC
This sequence comes from Spirochaetia bacterium, assembly GCA_027859095.1. GTDB lineage: Bacteria > Spirochaetota > Spirochaetia > B11-G9 > B11-G9 > JAJRQE01. The sequence goes on from JAQIBN010000085.1 coordinate 51,559, forward strand.
TTTATCGAATTCTCCACTAAAACATATTATTGAAAGCTTTTTATTATTATCCATATTCTTTCTCCTTAGGTTGTATTTAAACTATTTCAATCTCTTCCAGAGTCACACTCAAATTCTTAATCCTGAAGGATTTTACAACCGGTTTGCTCTCTGCAAGGGACACAATTATGTAACTCACATTGGGATCATAGGCTAGCCGAATATCCTCCTCAGATGGCCGGGAAGGTGTTTCAGGATGACTGTGATATACAACTGATGCCCTATGGCCATCTTTACGAATTTTTTTTACCACCTCAAACTGCTCTGCAGGATCAAAGGTAAAATGTTCATTTGATTCATCTGTATTCTGCATTTTGCAAATAAGTGAAACAATACCGTCCTTTTCACCCAGATAACCACATACCTCAAGAGGAAACCCATCTTTTGCATGGGTTATCATGTCGTCGTACACATCCTTTTTCATCTTCAGCATATCAATCTTCTCCATTCCAGGGAAACATAATGTATTACATCTTCGTACAGGCTGAACATATTCAGCCCTTACTTCAGATCACAGACCGCCTGTTCGGCATCCACAAGTTCTGTAATTGTCGGATTATGACCACATATGGGGCAATTCTCATTTTTATTGACAGTTATTGTTCTAAACTGCATATCAAGAGCATTGAAGGTCAGGAGTTTATTATTAAGAAGTTCTCCTGCACCAGTTAGAAACTTTAAAGCTTCTGCAGCCTGGATAGTACCAAGCATTCCTGCTATTGCTCCCAGCACACCTGCTTCAGAGCAGGTGGGAACCAGGTTCGGAGGCGGTGGCTTGTCGAACAGACAACGTAAGCAGGCACTCTCATTAGGGTTGATTGTAAATGTCTGACCATCAAAACGTAGAATACCACCGTGGCTGAAAGGTATATTACCCAAAATACAAGCATCATTAATAAGGAATTTTGCAGCAAAATTATCAGTTCCGTCAATTACAAAATCATATTTTCCGATGATCTCCTTTATGTTTGAAGCAAAAAGATATTTGTTATAAGGGATAACATTGACATCGGGATTAATAGCACGCATTTTCTCCGCAGCAGAATCTGCTTTCCACACACCTACATCCTTTGTAAAATGAGCTATCTGCCTTTGAAGATTTGAAATATCAACCCTGTCTCCATCAACTATACCAATGGTTCCAACTCCTGCGGCAGCGAGATATAGCGCTGCTGGAGAACCAAGACCACCAGCACCTATAATAAGAACCTTTCCGTCAAGAAGCCTCTCCTGACCTTCCACACCCACATCGTTCAGCAGAATATGCCGGGAATAACGTTCCAGCTGTTCTTCTGTATAATCTCTCACAATTCCTCCAGGGCCTGTTCTATATCTCTTAGCAAATCTTTGTAATTTTCAATACCGACAGACAGCCTTATCAGAGTTTCTCTAACACCCATCTCTTCACATTCCTCCAGGGAATATTCACTGAATATTGTAGATGCAGGATGGATGATAAGTGACTTATTATCATTCAGATTCGTTGCTCTTCTTATCAGCTTCAATGAATCCATAAAACGATACGCTGTCTCTTTATCTCTAAGATCAAATGTAAGAATCCCTCCGAACTTATCTCCGAACTGCTCTGCTGATATTGTATGAAATTCATTACTTTTTAATCCGGGATAATCGACCCTTTTTACTTTATTATTTTTATTCAACCATTCACTGATAGCCATTGCATTTTCACAGGACCTGTCTATCCTTAAACTCAGTGTTTCGAGTCCAAGAATCTGCAGCCATGCATTATGGGGAGAAAGACAAGCCCCGACGTTTCTATAAACTTCTCTTCGGAGCTTAACCATGAGAGCAAGAGGGCCATAGGCTTTCGACCATTTTTCCATACCTGGTATTTTCTTCCAATCGTAGTTTCCATAATCCAGTATCAGACCACCCGTTGATGTAGCCCCTCCGGATATATACTTGGTACTGCTAATTACCTCTAAAGCTACTCCCGCATCCTTTGCATTGAAGATATAAGGTGTAGTGAGTGTTCCATCCAGAATTACAGGTACATTGTATTTATTGCCAATATCTACAAGCTTTCTGATATTGGCAACTTCCATCTGAGGATTGCTGATTATCTCCAGGAAAATGAATCGGGTATTTTTATCAATACGGGATTCAACAGCTTCCATATCTGTAATATCCACAAACCGGCTTTCAAATCCCCAGGGGCCAAGAGTTTCTTTAAACAGGGAAACACTGTTACCAAACAGCGTTTTTGCAATTACCCCGTTTGTGCCTGCTCCGGCAAGAGCCAACACAGTATTGCTGATAGCCGCCATTCCAGACGAAAGAGCAAGTACGCCAATACTTCCACTAAGATCTTTAATTCTATTTTCAAACTCCGATACAGTTGGGTTTGATACCCTGCTATAGGCAAATGCACTCTTACGCCCCTCAAAGGCAAGTTGTATATCTTTACTGCTCTCAAATTCAAAGGCTACACTATCATAAAGCGGTGGACGAAGTGCTTTGTATCCAGCTTCCATTGCTCCTGTTGGATTACTTGCTCTGGTACTAAAATCATGCATTTTATCTCCCTCCACCCATAAAATAAAGAAAATCCAGCTCATCTCCACTCTTAATGGTAGTTTCAGAGAATTTAGCTCTTTCCACAAATTCCCCATTTAACTGAACAGATACCATATCAGGGGATTTAACATTCTCGGAGGAGAGGAGCTGCACTACTGTCAATTTGCTTTCTACCAGAACTTTCACTTCACCATTAATTGTTAATTCCATATAGAATTCTCCTATTACAGCTTTTTGCGCTGTGTCACATTTTGGATTAAATAAGCACCTCTTCTCTAATAGAGGGCTACAACCTGGCGCAAAATAGCCAGGCAATCGTAAAAATAAACTACATCACTAAAGCCTGTATTATCTTTATTAAGACACCTCTATCCTAATAATGTTTATAAACTTTGTCAACTTTATTTTAAAATTATCTTGAATTATCTTCAAACAGCTTGACATCTCCTTCATCAAAACTTATAGTTGACTATGTTGATAAACTATAAATAATACGGAGAAAGATCTTGAAGATTTCAACAAAAAGTAGATATGGGACCAGGGCCGTCCTAGAGATTGCACTCAATCTGAATAAAAAAAATCTGACCAGAAAACAGATTAGCAAGAATCAGGAAATACCATCTGCTTATCTTGAGAATATCCTTATTAGTCTTAAAACCAAGGGTATTATAAGAACAATAAGGGGTCCAAAGGGCGGTTACGAACTGGCAAAGGATCCTGGAGATATTACAGTTTTTCAAATTGTTGATATCCTGGAAGGAAGCACTGATTTAGTTCCCTGCCTGGAAAATAGTAATGTATGTGCAAGAAACAGCATCTGTGTTACAAGAGGAGTATGGAGTAAACTTCAGAAAGTGCAGGAAGATTTATTAAACACTATTACAATTAAGGACCTGGTTGAGGAAACAAAAGAACTCTACAGTTCTAATTTTTCAATATAAGGAGCATTCATGAAGATAGCAGAAAATATTACAGAATTAATAGGAAACACACCCCTCTTGAGAATCAGATCTCTGTCTGAATCCACCGGAGCAGATATTCTGGGAAAAATGGAGTCCTTTAATCCCATGTCCAGTGTTAAAGATAGAATTGCTCTGGCAATGATAAGGGATGCTGAAAAAAATGGAAAATTAAAAAAAGGTGATTTAATTGTAGAGGCAACAAGTGGAAATACTGGTGTAGGGCTTGCCTACATTGCAGCAAGCAGAGGCTACAGATGTATTTTAACCATGCCCGACTCCATGAGCATTGAAAGAAGAAAGATCCTGACAACTCTTGGAGCTGAACTGGTTCTTACTCCTGCTCAGGAAGGGATGAAAGGATCCATAGAGAAGGCAGAGGAGATTCTAAAAGAAAATTCCGGCAGCTACAGCCCCAGACAGTTTTCAAACCCTGCAAATCCGGAAATTCACAGACAGACAACAGCAAAAGAAATTATCCATGATACTGATGGAGAGATAGATATCTTTATTGCAGGTATTGGAACAGGGGGAACAATTACCGGTTGCGGTGAGACTCTGAAAGCCCATGACAGCAGTATAAAGATTATCGCAGTCGAACCCTCAGAATCTGCAGTTTTATCTGGAAATAAACCCGGAGCACACAGAATACAGGGTATAGGCGCTGGCTTTACTCCGGATGTGCTTAATACAAAAATATATGATGAAATCATAAAGATTGATTCTGAGGAGGCGGCTGATACAGCCCGCAAAATGGCTAAGAACAATGGTATTTTTCTAGGGATTTCCTCTGGTGCAGCATTAAAAGCTGCAGAGATTGTTGGAAAACGCCCGGAAAATAAAGGGAAGAGGATTGTTGCTATACTACCGGATGCAGGTGAACGATATCTATCAACATGGATATTTGAATAATAAAGGCTCTTTTCGAATATATAAGTGATCTTACTATACAGATAGAGAATCCTTTGGTATAATAAATTATGAGCGAGAAGGAAAAAGAACAAAAGGCATTGGAAATATATCAGCAGCTGATG
>JAQIBN010000218.1 GCA_027859095.1 Spirochaetia bacterium
CAGAGGGAAAAGACTTAGAGCTGGATGGGACAATGACTATCTTGGAAAAGTTCTGGGGATTTAGATGCGTTTGCCCTGGGGTACACCCCCTGGTTTCAGAGGTGATTGTTTGCAGCATAAGGTTGAGACGCAAGGCATTGCGTCTTTACGGGGAGGGTGTTGTAGTATAGGGTGGGTAGGCATTGTTGTGCATCTTGTTGCCCGGGAGAGCTATGTACTTTTTACCGATTTTTTATACAGTTTTACAGCTATTTGCGCTTATAGCCATTGGATTTTTTTTAAAGAAATTTGGTGACTGGAGTGACAGTTTTTTTACCTCTTTAAGTAAATTTGTGGTTCGAATTTCCTTACCCTTGTATCTTTTTATTAAAATATCATCCTCTGATCCCCAGGCTATAGTCCGTAGTCCCATTTTCCTATTAGCTGCAGTTGTAATAATGAGTGCAGCTGCAATAGTTTCGATTATAGTTTTTACCTTTCTACCTTTTAAATCAGATGAAAAAAGAGCAGGAATTGCTTTTTCTACTTTTGGGAATTCCGGATATTTCCCTCTAAGTGTAATAGAGATTTTTCCAATAACACTTCCAATAATATCTGAACTTTTTGGTACAGGCGAACCCACTTTATATGTAGGGGTGTATCTTCTTGTTAATTCACCGTTACTTTGGAGTGCTGGAAATTACCTAATGACAGGGAAGGGAAGGAGACCGGGTATAAAAGAGATAATTACTCCCCCATTTGTAGGTGTTTTATTTGGTTTTTTAGCTCTTTTAACGGGGTTCGGAGAAATTGCAGGAAACAAGGAACTTCCATTCTTCCATATTATTTCTTCTCTGGAAAGAATAAGCGTTATGACCCTGCCTTTAATTCTAATAAGTTTGGGTGCAATGATAGGGAATCTTCATGCCTCAAAAGAAAAATCATCAAAATTATTCCTAATGGCTGGAGCAACTTCTTTTGTTAGGTTTCTTATAATGCCAGCTTTGTTTTATGGTAGTTATTTTCTATTTTTAAAGAATCTTAATTTGTCCTCAGGTCAATTGTGGGTTCTGTTCCTGGAAACACATATACCACCAGCATCAAATTTGGCAGTAATGGCTCACAGTAAGGGAATTAATGAGGATTATGCGGCATATACTTTAATGGTCACCTATGGTCTCTATATGATTATTTTCCCGTTTTATTTAATGCTGTTTCTGCGTTTGCCGGGGATACTACCGTAGGGGCACGGCGCGCTGTACCCCTACCTGTTTAAAGAAAAAATGCTGCATGACTTGAATCAAATACAGGTGGGACTCTGTTTAAAATCTGTCGTATTTCCGGTACAGATGAAAATTCTTTTTTTAAAAACTGTCTAACCTCTTTTCTTCCCCATCCCTTTGGATGAACAAATTCTGAATATAAGGAAAGATCTCCTTCATAGAAATTATTTGTATTCAGATATTGTGCTTCTTCACTGTTTACTGGAAGATTAAAGACAGCAGCATTAATAAAATCAATTAGATGTGCATTTTGGGCTACAAAATCTCTTGTCCGTAAAGCAGCTTCTCTGTCTTCTTCGGGTGTACCAAATAATACATAAATATAGGTGCCAATACCCACCTCTTTCATATTTTGCAGAATTATTGGAACATCTTCCAATGTGATTCCTTTTTTCATAGCTTTAAGAACCTGTTTGTCTCCAGATTCAAGTCCTAAACTGAGCAATTTACAACCAGAAGCAGCCAGATGCTTACAAAATTGAAGGTCTGTTAAAAGTTTAGTAAAACGACAGAATCCATACCAGGGTGCACCTGGTGGATTATCTGTAATTGCCTTTAACATTGCTGGACTAATCTCACTGTCAGTTAGATGAATAAGTATGGGATTATACTTCCCAACAAGTGCTTTAAGCTCTTTGGTAACTTTTGTTCGTTTTTCACTGATATAAGGATTATCTTCATATTTTTCGGGACAAAATGTACATTTTTTCCAGGGGCATCCTACTGAGGTATTATAAGAGAGAATAAAACCAGGAGAAAGGTATTTATTTTGTAAAGCAAAATCATAGTCAGGCATAATGAAATTACTATTCGATTCAATTCCATAAAGTTTCAGAAGAGGAATCTCTCCAGGACCGGAAATAACAATATCCCTCTCATGAAAAAGATTTCTACTTCCAGGAGATCCATTCCAGGATGTAATTAGTCCTCCTCCCCATATAATTTGTATGTCCGGCCTTATTTTCCTTATAAAACCTGCAATTGCAAATGCTGTTAGAGCCTGACTAAGAAATGTAACGGACAATCCAATAAATTGAATACTGTCTCCAGTAACTTCCATTTCTTCTAATATTGCGGGGATTCTTTTACTAAACCAGGAATAGAAAGGATTGTCTTCAAAATGATTTGATGAATAAATTAAATCCTCACTCTGGAGGGGGGATAAAGTTGGGTCTTGATAATTAGCTAAAGTTATCTCCTGCCCATTAATTAGGATACTCTTATTTAGTAATCTATTTAGTCTTTTAATATGGGATTTGTATGTATCAAAATTTGTATAACCCGTTGTTGATGTCAAAATAGCCAGAGAATGTTGTTTTCCTCTAAAAGCTCTTTTTGTTTCTGTATCATCATTGGATACTTCGGAATTTATCATGTGCATCAAACCCTCCAGGTTACCATCCAGAATCCTGTAGGGAATATTATGGGCCTTTAGGGCTCCTCCTAACCTTGCCAAAGCAGGGTAAGCTTCACAAATTCTGGAAGCAGGAGGTGAAATTAGGAGCATTTAATTTTTTGGCAGTAAGAGGTATACAGATATTCCCATTAGTATGATGCCTGCTATTCGCTGAAAAGAAATTGCTATTGGTTCAATTCCCCCAATTCCTTTGGTATCAATAATAATTGAAATAAGCATCTGTCCCAGTATTACTGTTGCCATGCCAGCTGCAATTCCTGCTCTTTGAAGAGAGAAGGACACTCCAGTAACAATTAAAATTCCCAATAATCCTGCAGTTATCATCATAAAAAATGCAGGAGCCGGGACTTTCCAGTTTTTAGAACTACCGAAAATTAGCATTATAAGGATAATTATTCCTGCCAGGCTACCACCCATAAGGTTTGTGATTAATCCTGTCTTTATGCTGCCAAGGATACCTCCTGCACGACTAATAAAAGTTACCTGAATTCCAATTGTAATTCCTGTTATCAAAGCGATAACAGCGCCTATTAGAATAGTTTTCAATAAATACCCCTTTTAATACAATAGAACTTCTGGAATTGTTTTAAAATGTGAATCATAGGTCAAGAGAAAAGAACCTGTTTCTATGGCATGAGCGGCAATCCAAAGGTCATTGATTGGAACAGGTGTTCCTTTTTTCTTCAGATTTATTTTAAGTCGACCATAAATTTCTGCTGTTTCCATTGTTGTATGGATAATTTTGACTGTTGGTTTTTTTAAGAATTTATTTAAGACAGTTCTGTTTTTTTCCTCATTATATCCATTTGAGAATCCATAGTAAAGCTCCCCTATAACAAAAATAGATAAATAAACTTCAGTGGCTTCTCCAAGAGCATCCAGTACAGTTATATCTCCTGTGATTAAGGCTGAATATGCATTTGTATCCAGGCTGACTTTTTTCATTTCCAATCCTCAGAATTTACCTGTCTGAGAGGCTTAACTGATTCATAAAACTTCTGTAAATCATCAGCATCCCATATCCCGCAAAATTCTTCAAAATCACTTCGCCTTGAGGATATTTCTGCTGGTTTAATACCAAGTGCTTCCTGAATAATTTTTTTTATTGTCTTATTCAAACTTAAACCCAGTTTTTCTGCAACAATTTGTAATTGTCGTGATGTTATTTCATCTATACCATGAACAGTAATTGATTTCATTTTAACCTCTCTGGAAACTGAGTTGTGAACCAAGGGGTGGTTCATAATAACTATAATATGATTTTTATTAAAAAACAAGTTTGAATCATAATATCAAACATATAATATTGAATTTTTCGAGTAGCTGGTTTATATTAGTACTATATAGTATTGATTATTAAAAAGCCTGGTCGGAAGCAAGCTTCCTGCTCGGCAATGAGTCGTATCGCAGGAACTTGTTCCGAGAAACGATCTCAGCAACCAAAGGGGTTATTATGATTATTGGAAAGAAGATGGCAGATGCTCTTAATGAGCAGATCAGAGAAGAATTATTTTCGTCCTACCTGTATTTTGCAATGGCAGCTGATTTTGAATCCAAAGACTGGCCGGGTGTGGCAAGCTGGATGAAGGTTCAGGCTCAGGAAGAGATGGCGCATTCTTTAAAATTCTATAACTGGATTAATGAAAGGGGGGGTAAAGCTGTCTTTAAAGCAATTGACAAACCTCAGGAAACCTGGGAGTCCTCTCTGAATTTATTTGAAGCAGCACTGGCTCATGAACAGCATATTACTTCCTGTATTTATGATCTTGTTAAAGTTGCCAGAGAAGAGGGAGATATTGCGACAGAAATTTTTCTTCAATGGTTTGTAACTGAACAAGTTGAAGAAGAAGCAAATGCCAGTGAAATTGTAGAAAAAATTAAAAAAGTTCAAAATTCACAAAATGGTATGTATATGCTTGATAAGGAACTTAGTGCAAGATCTATTGCTCCTGTAGCAAGTTCTGCAGAATAAATAAAAGTATTAAAAAAACCCCTGAAGGTTAATACCATCAGGGGTTTTATAATTTAGTTTAATTGAATAATAAGCTTTGTTCATATAATATTCGGGATATATTTTAATGAGGAAGGTGACAATAAAATGAGACCAACGAGAGCAATTATTCATACAGATAATTTTCGACATAATATAAATCTTGTTCGGAATCAGGTAGGCAGAGAAAAGTTAGTTTGTGCTGCAATTAAGGCTGATGCATATGGTCATGGCGCCAATGAGTTATGTAGTATTGCCATTGAGGAAGGCCTAAGTTCTTTCGCAGTTGCTACTGTTGGGGAGGGAGTTTCTCTTAGAAAAAGCAATTTAACAATACAAATATTACTTCTTACATTAACAAGTCCCGAGGAATTCCCTGAAATTGTTGGTAATGGAATTCAGCCCTTTGTAGCTGACAGAGCTTATATTAAAGGATTAAACCGGGAAGCAAAAAAACAAGGTCATTTTCTGGATGTCCATCTTCATATAGATTCGGGTATGGGTCGGATAGGATGCAACCCAGATCAGGCAGTTGAGTTTGCCAGGTTAATTACGTCTCTAGATAGTATTAATCTGAAAGGGGTATCTACACACTTTGCATGTGCTGATGAACCTTCAAAACCTATGACTAACAATCAAATTACAAAATTTAAAGGAGCTGTTGAGGATATAAAAAGTGCAGGTATAAATCCCGGGATTGTACATGCTTCGAATTCAGCAGCTATTGTTGGATATTCTGAAAGCTGGATTGATATGGTAAGACCCGGTATAATTCTTTATGGATATTATCCTAGTCATGAACAGGAACGAACTCTGGCAGTAAAACCTGTAATGGAATTTCGGACTGAGGTTGTTTTTCTTAAACGTGTAGCTGCAGGGCAAGCGCTTTCTTATGGTGCTACTTATATAACAGATAGAGAAACTGTTATTGCAACACTCCCTGTAGGTTATGGCGATGGATATAACAGACTTCTTTCTTCGAAAGGTATAATTTCCATAAATGGTAAAAAATACAAAATAGCTGGCAGAGTCTGCATGGATCAGCTGTTAATAGATCTTGGACCAGAGACAGATGTTGACCTTTATGATGA
>JAQIBN010000276.1 GCA_027859095.1 Spirochaetia bacterium
CAATCCATAATTCCTGGAGTTCATATGTATAGCCCTTTTGGGTGAACAGACCGGAGACAAACAGGTTTGTGTCAATAACCGCCCTATGCTTTTTGTTCTTCAAGTCTTACCGCAATATCTGTTTTTAGACGGGTCAATCCCTTTTTGTCATAAGGTATCTCTTACTCTTTCAAGATCCAGGATGTCTTCACGAATAATGGTATCCGCATGAATTCTGCGCCATCGCTTGGCAAACAACTCATTGCCTTTTATATAGGGTTCTGGAAAGCTGCCAAATTTGAGAAGCTTATCAAGTGCAGTCTGGGAATCTTCATTAAGGTTCTGACAGATTTCTTTCACTGTTAACAGGTGAAGGCGGAAAGGGAAAAAGCGCCCAGCAAGAGATTCTCCTCCTTTTTTATAGATACCTTTCGAAATCTTCCAGGCTCAAACCTGCAAACTCAGTCTTATATCCTTTATAACTATTAACAAGTTTAACAGATTTTCGTTTCAAAGCTTCAATATTGATTTTATCCGGATTTAGTTTCACTTCCGCTATAAATATTTTTTTATGAACATCATTTACAGCCACAATATCAATTTCATTCAAATTACCTTTTTCCCAATAATTACCTATTTTATTATAATCACCAGTAGCCATCAAAATTTCCTGAAACAATTTTTCAAGATACATGCCTGAAAAAGTACTGAAATCCCTTTCAATTATTTCCTTTATGTACCCAAAATTTTCAATTTCAACTGCTGATCTATTTTTTTGAATAAACCGAAACCAGAAATTTAAAAAATTATCTTTAATCATGTATTTTTGAGTTCGGCCGCTCTTTTTTGCATTAATCGGTTTTATGCTTTTTATAATACCATAGCTATTTTCCATCCTATCAAGATGACCACCAATATTTTTCCCAATAATAGACTCAATTTCACGTCTGGATGTTTTTGATGTTGCTATCAACTCAAGAATTGAAAAATATGTTCCATACCCCTTACCCAACTCTTCAATTAAAAGATTTTTGCCTTCAAACAAAAAAGGAGAATTTTTCTTCACTATAAAATCAAAGACGCTATCCTTTTTAAAAACGCCATTATCTGTTAAAATTTCAAGATATCTTGGGATGCCTCCCGTAACAATGTACAAAACAAACAGGTCCAAAGGAGTATAAGCTTTACAATCTGTCATAATATCCTTTATTGTCCGGGGACCGAAAGGTTTAATATACAGATTTCTATCAGCTCTTCCAAAAAGAGGTTCTTTATTATTTTCGAATATTTTGTGCATCAATGAATATACAGAACCAATAAAAATCAGATGCATTCGGCATTTTTTCTTATGCAAATCCCATAGATTCTGAATATCAGAGTAAACCGATGAGTTAATATTATAAAATTCCTGAAACTCATCAACAATCAAAATCATCTTCTCTTTTTCAGCAATATTTAAAAGAAGTTTAAAAATATCCCTAAAATTGTTTAACTCTCCAATTACAGGAAAACTAAAATTGTCTTTTATTTCAGTTAGGAATTCACCACAAAGTTGTTTCTCCGACTTTTTTGAAATAAAAAAATATAAAAACTTTTTATTTTCTCCATACTTAAGAGCCAGAAGCGTCTTTCCCACCCGTCTTCGCCCGGTAATAACAGTCATCCTACCTGAAACTTGGGACTGAACATCCAGTTCATTTAGAATTTCTAATTCAGCTTCTCTATTGTAAAATTTCATGAAGGCATCTCTATTATTGAAATTCATATTACTGTAATACAAGTTACAATAATGCTGCACACATGTCAACTTCAATTCTAATTTGAAAAATAGTTCTTTTTCAATTTAAAGGAGGGAGCTAAAAATTCTCCCAATGTAATTATATGATTGAGCACGAATAGTAAAAACAGGAAAAATCAAGAAAGATTCGCGGCAATCTGAAATGGGAGGGAAATCTTGATGAGATGAGAGCAGATCAATGATATTGGTGGATTCATCAGTATTCTAACAGAAGTCCTGCAAGGTTTTAAATCAGACACAGATTTTAAAAAGAAGTTCAGAAGCTTAAAAACTGATGAATACCCCCTATGGCTTTCCCTCAAAAGCGCCCAGCATTATGGTTTGATCAAATTTGGGTGATGATAACAACCATTGAAACGATTGGTTAACTGAATTATTTTCTTTTTTGTGCTTTTTTATAAATCATTTTTTTGTCTCTTTTCCCTACAGCAATGATACTGACTTCTACCGCTGAAATTTTTTCATTTTGCCGCTCTTTTACAATTAAACCTAACTGATGATCTTCGATTTTATCTAACAACATCTCGTATGTTTCAGCAGGTATAAGATATGCTGTTGGTTTATTATGGTTCAAAATTGCAATTGGTTCGCCATCTGATTGTTCAATAAGAACAGATGGATTTTTTTTCAATTCAGATATGCTTGCGGAACAACTTGCCAATACAGATTCCATGATATTACCTCCCATAAATATACCCCGTCTCTTTGCAATCCTGTCTTGATCTGCCAATGGCCTTGCTGATTTCAGAAGATGTTAATTTGGGGTTTGTTTGAAAAGCACATATTGCAAGGGATTTATGTAAATCTTTTCCGGAACGAAGTAGAAATTACCAGAATATTTTTATCCATTTTCAGTGTCTTGCCCGCATGGGTATTTGATCTTCATCCAGCATCCGCCCCATACTATCAATCAGACGAAATCGGAAGTGACCACCAGACAATTTTACTGCGAGCATCACCGGACACTTTCCAGCATTTCATATTGATTTTTTGCGCGTAAAAAGATACCTCGGTTATTCCACCATAGGACTTTATTCTTACCCTTTTCGCTTAGAGATAATAGCATTTTTTGCGACGTGATCTTCAGTAGTCCCTTTATGCTGCCAATCCAAAAGGGTCAATATTAGGTTACTTATTCATCCTGTTAACAACTACCTTGAGAATGTCGGCCCTGTATCTGTTTCCACAATTGAAATTCGGATAGCTTCAGACGATACCGAGCCACACTTCCTTCGTGAAGGTGCTGAAAGGTGTCCAATAAAATTTTGATAACCGCCCCCCGGTCCTTTTCAGGTATCTGTTCAGAGATCTGTTGCTCAATATTTTTTACAGAGGGTATAAGGCAGTCCCTGACAACTGTCTGTACCACCCGGATCAATATGTCCCGATAACGGATACGAAGCGGGTCAGGCACTACCATAGTCTGAGTGACGGCAAGATATCGCTGGCAGGACCGCTCATAGGCCCAGATAAAAACATCCTGCAACAGATCAACCTGATTGAATTCATAAACTGCCAGAGTACCGTCGATATAAGCCTGTTCAGGTACATCAACAAAAGAAAGAGGGCACAGATTATTCCGGATCAGCGGGATATTTGCCCCCAACCGGGAAACCCGTTTGTTGACATCCTCAAATGGCTGCAGATAAGGCAATT
>JAQIBN010000286.1 GCA_027859095.1 Spirochaetia bacterium
GCAAAATATAGAGCCGCACCCTTCATTCTCCATTTCCAGAAACGTGCAGGCATAGTTAGTATTTCGATATTATGTTTTGAGTTTTTAATAAGACCGTCTGCAAAGGCCTTGTGGGAGCCGCTGTAGAAAGATTCAAGAAATAGTATTTTTAGTGATTTCAAAAATATGCCTCAATATATATTATTAAAATATTTTATTGACATCTATTATATGTCATAATATCATCATGTTTTTATCAATCCTAATCGTTAGCTTCCAACCTAAGGGGTAAGAATGTCAATTTCCAACTCAAAAGATCTATTAATAAAGGCGACGGTAGGTAAATATGCTGTTGGTGCCTTCAATGTTACAAGTATAATCCAGATGGTAGCAATTATAGAAGCTGCAGAAGAAGTAAACTCACCTGTTATTATTCAGACATCTGTATCTCCTGCAAAGCAATTAACACCGGAACTTTTTGGTGTTGCTTTTAGATTCCTGGCACAAAATTCATCTGTTCCTGTAGCATTACAGTTGGATCATTGTTCAGATATTGATTTTTGTAAGCGCTGTGTTGATGCAGGATATACTAGTATTATGATTGATGCATCAAAGGAAACTTTAAAAAACAATATACAAATGACTAAAACTGTTGTGGACTACACTCGAACAAAAGGTAATGCTTCTATTGAGGGCGAACTTGGAACAGTCGGAGGTGTTGAAGATCAGATAAGGGTTGTGGAGAGTGACGTTGAGCTCTGTGATCCCCTTATGGCTGTAAAATTTGTAAATGAAACAAGTCTGGATAATCTGGCTCCTGCTATTGGGACTGCACATGGTATTTATAAAACAAGAAATCCAAAAATTGATATTCTACGATTAAAAAATATTTCAGAATCAGTAAATGGATTAAGTATTGTTGCACCTCTTGTAGTCCATGGTGGAACCGGACTTTCAGAGCTGGTGGTAAAAGAGTTGATTGCTGTTGGAGGTTCTAAATTTAATGTTTCAACAGAACTTAAATATGCATGGATAGATGCTGCAAATGAGTATATAAAAACCTATGGTAGTAAATATAATCCTGTAAAAATGAATCAGCTTCAGATGGATGCAGCAAAGAAAGTTGTTTTTTACTGGATAAAATTACTGGGTAGTGCCAAAAAGGGCTAGAAGGATAATATGGAAAAACTAAAAGCTGTTTTTTTTGATCAGGATGGAGTTATTATAGAGACCGAAAAAGATGGCCACAGGGTCGCCTTTAATTCAGCATTTAAAGAATTTGGTTTAGATATAGAATGGGATGGAGAATATTATAATACTTTACTCAAAGTAGGCGGTGGTAAAGAGAGAATAAGATATTATTTAGAAAAAATAAATTATACTGGAAGTGAATACCAAAAAAATCCGGATAGTTATATAAAAAAGATCCATTTAAAAAAAACGGAAATATTTGTAGAACTTATTAAGTCTGGAAAACTTCCATTAAGACCGGGAATACGAAGACTTATGGAAGAGATAAACAGTAGGGGAATATTTTTAGGTATATGTACAACCTCTAATGAGAAAGCTGCTTTGGCAGTTGAGAAGTATATGCTAAAGGGTATCCAGATTGATATGATACTTGCCGGTGATATTGTAAAACATAAAAAACCCGATCCTGAAATCTATAAATTGGCTTTGAAAAAATCCGGTATTCCCACACTAAATGCTTTTGTTGTTGAAGATTCCAGGATAGGTGTTCTTGCAGCAAAGGCCGCTGGATTATCAGTAATCGCAACTTTAAATGAATATACAATAGATGAGGATGTCAGTTCAGCAGATATAATTGTCGATAGCCTTGAAGCAGATGGAGGAATTACCTTTGGTAAAATTGAAAGTTATCTATAAATCATTGACATTATTGCTATACTTTTCTAGCCTGTAAAATATGAAGTATAAAGCAGTAATTTTTGATCTCGACGGTACTCTTTTATATACATTAGGTGATATTGCTCTTGCATTAAATATGGTCTTAACTGAGTTGGATATGCCAACCCATCCGGAAGAAGCTTATATGAAATTTGTGGGACATGGTTTAATGGAAACACTAAAAAGAGCCTGCCCTGAACAATGCTCTGAGGAAATCCTGGAAAAAGGTTATTTAAGGGTAATAGAAGAGTACAGTAAAAATCCTGTTATTGGTACAAAACCTTATGAAGGGATTTCCCAGTTACTTGATTCTTTGATAGATAAAGGCATTAAAATTGCTATTCTTTCCAATAAAGAAGACAAACTTGTAAAATATATTGCAGAGAAATTACTTTCAACATGGCATTTTTTAACTATTCAGGGAATCCTTCCTGATGTTCCACCTAAACCAGATCCATTTGCAGTTAATCAGATTATAAAAGATATGAATGTTGAATTTTCAGAAGCTATTTTTGTTGGAGACAGCGGAGTGGATATGAAAACAGCGGCCAATTCCG
Organism: Spirochaetia bacterium; assembly: GCA_027859095.1. Classification (GTDB taxonomy): domain Bacteria; phylum Spirochaetota; class Spirochaetia; order B11-G9; family B11-G9; genus JAJRQE01. Next base: position 2,445 of record JAQIBN010000286.1, read on the forward strand.
GTTTACTTGGAGTTGGCGTAACCTGGGGTTATAGGGACATTGTTGAATTGACAGAAGCCGGGGCAGGTATTGTAATTGACAAACCCGAAGATTTGGTAAGAATATTAGGAGAGTAGGGAGGTTTTGCATGGATAAGAAGGAATTAGATACAAAAATCAGTGATTATCTCAAGTTTGAGGAGCATCCACATTTTCTAAATGACTTACAACAGGTTGTTGAAAACAAAAATATAGAAGAACTTAATGATAGGTTTTACATGAATCTAGAATTCGGAACTGGGGGCCTTCGTGGTGTTATTGGTGGTGGATATAATAGAATAAATCCCTATATAATCAGAAAATCTACAACTGGTTTAGCTAACTATATAAACAAAATGGTCAAAGACGGATCAGTTGCTATTGCTTATGATTCAAGAAACTTTTCTAAAATTTTTGCAGAGGAAGCTGCTCTTGTTCTTTGTGCAAAAGGCATTAAAGTTTATCTCTTTACATCCCTAAGACCCACACCTGTTGTTTCTTACACTGTTCGTAAGTTGGGCTGTACTGCGGGAATAGTTGTTACTGCCTCTCATAACCCGGCAGAATATAATGGATATAAAGTTTATTGGTCCGATGGAGGTCAGATTGTTCCTCCTCATGATGTTGCTATAATAAACGAAGTAAATACTGTCACTGGTAAAGTTAAGACCATGAATAAAGAAAAAGCAATCGAACAGGGGGTGTTAATCTATACAGACAAATTGATAGATGAGCCTTATATTGAGCTTGTAAAGTCATGCAGTTTTAGGCCTGAGCTCATGAAAGCCGAAGGGAAAAACTTAAAGGTTGTATATACGCCTCTACATGGTGCAGGAACAATGCTCGTTGAAAGAACTTTAGGAGAGATGGGTATTGATGTTATAACTGTACCTGAGCAAAGAGAACCCGATGGGGACTTTCCCACAGTCGCTTTTCCAAATCCGGAAATAGTAGATGCCATGAAATTAGGTCTTGAACTTGCCAGAAAGGAAAAAGCAGATATTCTTCTTGGAACAGACCCTGATGCAGACCGTCTGGGTATTGCTGTTCCTGATGGAGAAAAATATGTTCTTGTAACAGGAAACCAGTTGGGTGTGCTTCTTGGAGATTATATTTTTTCATCCCAGAAAGAGAGTGGATCGCTTAATTCTAAAAGTGCATTTGTAAAGACAATTGTAACAACAGAACTTCAGAGACTTGTTGCTATGAGTTATGGTGTAACGTCCTATGACGTTCTTACAGGGTTTAAATATATTGCAGAAAAAATTAAAGAATTTGAGAAAACAGGGGAAAAATATATTTTTGGTGGTGAAGAGAGTTACGGTTATCTTGTAACAGATGAAGTTCGGGACAAAGATGCTGTTTCAGCTGCTTTTCTCACTGTAGAGTTAACCCTCTATCACCGATCCAGGGGTAAGAGTGTCCTGGATAGGTTAAAGGAAATATGGGAGGAGTTTGGATATTTTGAAGAATTGCTTATCTCCAGGTATCTGAAAGGTGAAAAAGGTAAAGCACAAATGTCAGGGATGATGTCTTCTATGCGAACCAGTCCACCAGCTGAATTTGGAGGAATCTCCGTATCATTTATGAAGGACTATAAGACAGGAGAAACTTATAATCTGAAAACAGGAAAGAAAGAAAAAAATATTAATCTTCCACCTTCCAATGTCCTTCAATTTGTATTGGAAGAAGGTTCAATGGTTACAATCAGGCCTTCGGGAACAGAACCTAAGATAAAATTCTACGCTTCCTGTAAGGCTGAACCTGGGAAGGCTCTGGAGACATCAAAGAAGGAAGTATCAATAAAACTAAAGAGAATAGAAGAGGATGTTGATGAATTCCTTGGATAATTATGCAATCCTTGCTGTTTATGAAGCAAGGATACGTGATTTGGAATCACTTCTGGAAATTAACAAGAGCTTAAGTTCAAATCTTCATTATTCTTCGGTTCTTGATGCCATTTTGTTAACATGCATGGGAAGAGCAAGAGTATTAAAAGCAGGATTATTTATAAAGCAGGATATTGACAGTAAAGAATTTACACTTCACAGAAATTATGCTGGATTCGATACTGATCGAAAAATAAAATATTCTGTTAATGAAGATTGTGAATTAATAAATACACTGGAAAGAGCTCCAAAATGCTATACCATGACACAACTAATGAATGTTACTACAAATATAGCAGATATCAAAACTTTCACAATATTGGAACCTACACTTATAGTTCCACTAATGAACAGAGGTAAAGTTCAGGGAATCCTCGTATTGGGTGAAAGAATTATAAATGAACCATATCTTGGTGATGAGGAAGATTTTCTTCTGAATGTAGCAGGAATGGCGGCTATTGCTATTGATAATTCTTTTTTGTTTGAAGTTTCTACAACGGACATGATGACAAAATTAAAATTGAAGCATGTTCTTTTTCAGACAATAAAACAAAGTTTTAACTCTGATAAAAAACCGATTAACCTTCTTATGATGGATATTGATCACTTTAAAAATCTAAACGATACCTATGGGCACTCTTTTGGAGATATAGTTCTTATAAAAGTAGCATCAGTATTATTAGCAAGTCTTAGGTTAGAGGATCTTGCTGCCAGGTATGGGGGCGAGGAATTTGTTATTGTTCTAAATGGCATGAATACTGATGATGCAAAGTTGGTCGCCGAAAGAATACGGGAACGTATTGAATCTCTTGAATTCCCATATACCGAACAAGGTAAAAACGAGGTTGTAAAAACGACAATTTCTACAGGAATAGCCAGATACAATGGTGGCATTGATTTTGTACCAGAGGACTTGATAAAGCGAGCAGATTCTGCACTGTATAAAGCTAAAGAGGGTGGCCGAAACAGGGTAGAAATTGCAACGTAGTGGTGAATGGCCTGGTCACAACTTCATTTCTGCTCAGGCAATGCATCCTTAACCGTTAGCCCCTACGGTTATTATTTAATCACAAATATCAATAAGTCCAAGAATCCTGTCAGCTTCCCGGATACCTACATCAATAAGATCCTGTAAAATTTCTTTTACACTTTGAATCTCGGATACTATTCCTACACTTTGACCTGCCATTAAAGATCCACCTTTGACATCACCATCAATAACAGCTTTTCTAAGACCCCCTATCCAGAATTCTTCCAGTTGAACACCTGCTTCCTGACGGCTTATTGTTCCTCGTTCAAGTTGAGCCAGAAGACCTAACTGAAGGGTTGTAAAGCTTTGAACACCCTCATTTGTTATTGAACGCACAGGTATTACCGGAACTCTTGGATCAAACTGGGCTGTAGGAAGAGCATCTTTACTTGCTGCCTTAATAAATGCCTGCTTGAAATTATCATGGGCAATAGATTCTTCTGCCACTGCAAATCTAGTTCCCAACTGAACACCAGAAGCTCCCATCATAAGATAATGGATCATTAATAGACCACTTCCTATTCCCCCGGCAACAAATACAGGAACTTCAGTGGTATGGGGAAGAATCTGTTCTGCAAGAACACTGGTTGAAACAGGACCAATATGCCCTCCAGCCTCATGCCCTTCAATTATTAGAGCATCTACGCCCATTTTAATGAGTTGTTTTGCTATCCCAACTGTTGGAGCAAAACAGAGCATCTTACTTCCGGTTTCTCTTATCTTTGTTATGGCATCTCTTGGTGGAAGACCACCCGCAAATATTACAAAAGGAAACTCAATTTTAATAATATGTTCTAATTGTTTTCTGAAATTCGGAGCTATTCCTATAAGATTTACTCCGAAAGGTTTGTCTGTGAGAGCCTTTGTTTTCTCAATTTCCTCTTTAAAAAGATCTATAGGCATGTTTCCACCAGCAAGAACTCCAAAACCACCTTCATTTGATATAGTTGAAACCAGCTGAGCTTCTGAAATCCATGACATTGCTCCACCAAGAATTGGATAATCAACTCCCAAAAATTCCTTGCCTCTTGTAAATAATTTATCTAATAATTTCTTTGATTTTTCCATTTATATACCTCGATTGGTATTAGAACAGATTAATTATGATTATTCAAGTTGGAAATCATCACTATTTCCAGTAGGAGCAGATCGCGTCTTGCCTCCACTAGATTATTGTTTCGTTAATCCACATTTCCGGTCTGGGATCTTCACCTGCAAGGAGCATTTCCTGTAAATGAATAGTTTTCTTATCTACAGACACATCGAAGGCTTCGGTTAGCTGTCTGTTAAGATTATCAAGAATCCTGGGAATATTACTTCTGCTGTCCATGAGGGCACTGGTTATCATCAGTAATCTTGTTCCTGCTTCACAGAGGGGGTCTTTGTTAATCAGGATCTTTAATGTTTCAAGAGCCTGAAGATAATTTCCGGTATTCAGATATAATATTGAGACTTTAAATAGTACTGTCAGGTATTTTTGTTTTAGATTTTCCCGCTCATCACGGATAAAATCAGAGTAAATATCACCTTCAAGAAAATCACCATTGTATATTCCCAATGCTCTGCTATACATTCCAATTGCAATTCCCTGTTCATTCTGCCTTCCTGCTGTTTCTCCAAGGCGTATTAGCTCAAGAAATTGGTCAACATCAGTAATAGTTGTACCTTTTTTAAATCCGATTGTATTAGAATCGGTTAGAAGGATATCATTTTTTTTCCCCAGAATATTTCGAAGCCTGTAGGTGATAGTATTAAGATTATCTCTGGCACTTTTACTGGAATACTTGGGCCAGAAGGGATCATATATTTTGTCCTTAAGAACACCATTTTTTCTATAGATAATAAGCATTTTTAAAAGATCCATTACTCTTTTCTGACCCATTAATTTTGATGAAGCAATCTCTTTTCCATTAATAAATAGATTAAAAGAACCCAAAGTTGTTATTTCCAGTAAATATGCTTTTTCTTTAAAGCTACTTGCAATTAATCGAGACTTCAATCTTGGAAAATCTGTAAAATATTTATATTTTGATAGTTCTGAAACTTTTGAAAGAATTTCCGGATTGCAAATATCAAGATTGTGGTATCCTTTTTCAGAAAATATTGCATCCATCAAAGTAAATTGCCTGACTGCATCTTTTTCTTTACCCTGTAAACTTAGGAGAATCCCTTTCAGTGCATACATAGTAGCTGCAGCATATGGAGTATATTTATTGGATATATCAGATTCCATTTTTACAAGCAGTTCCTCTGCAGATTTTAAAAATCCCAAAGATATATTTACTTCAATCAGTTGCAGATAGCTATAGGGATAATCACTTAGCAGAAGATCCTCATTTTTATTGTCCATCAGCTGTTTGCTGTAATAGTCTGTTCTTCTGGTATTACCATTTCTATATGCTGCAAGCATAGGTAGAAGATAGGATCTGAAATATTGAATGTAGAGATTTTCATATTGCTCATTTTGCCTGGAATCTTCAAGCATCTGCTCAGCTGGTTCATATTTGTCCAGATATAGATGATAAAGAATAAGGTTTTGTTCCAAATATGGACGAAAAGCAAAATCTGAACCTGCTTGAGTAAGTGCTTTCTGTGTATTTCCAATAGCTTTATAGATATCTCCAAGGTAAAAGTAAGTGTCACCAATATAAAAACTAACAAGAGCTTTGTATGGATGATCCTGAGAACTATTTTCTAAAATATCCTGTGTTTTTTCTAACAGCTTATTTGCTGTCTTGAACTCACCTCTTTGAATGTGTTTTCTGGCCATAACAAGTCGTGAACACAAAAATGCTTCGTGGTTGTTCAATCGACGGGAAGTTTCTTCTGCCTGAATTACTCTTTCGAATGCTGTATCATCTAATGTTGTTTTCCAATCCTGTCCTATAGGTATTAGAGCTTCTAATATCTCTTTCCTATGTTCTGAAAGATATTTTCCATATTTAGCCAGGAAATTTTCTGCTTCCCCGGCTGTAGCAGAAACTATTTGCTTATTATCCTGATAAAAAAAATAATTGGCTAGAAGTACAGAATATATCCTTGCCTGTCTATCATAATCTTTTTGTTCTACAAAATAATCCATAAGTTCTGGAAGTTTTTTCCTTGTAGAAAATGGGTTATTAAGATTATTCGCAATTATCCTGTTAAACAGAAGCAGTTGATTATTCTCTATTATATCTGATGGGAAAATATCCAGTATTCTGCGGATTTTCCTATATTTGGACTGATCAAGAAGCTCTTCAGCATAATCCAGAAACAGATTTACAGCTTCGTCTATCTGTTTCAATCTAATCAAATTAACAATTGAATTTTCAAAATCCCCGGTTTCTTTATAGAAATTTGCTCCAATTCTGAGTATTTCAGATATAATACTCTGATTTAAGTCATTTGAATGTAGTTGAAGAACATACCTGAATATAGAATAAAAACTGTAATAATCCTTTTTTTTGTCAGAAACAATTAGAAAATGACCATTGGCTTTAAAATTATTCAGGATCTCCTGATCATCTTCTTTCAGTATCCTTCCTGCAAATTCAGGTGTTATATTTTTAAAAAAACTTAGTTTTACCAGGGATACTTGTTCTTCATGTGAACACTTTGAGTATATTTGTTCTTCAAAAAATTCAAGTGCTTCAGATAAAAAAGGCGTTTCTAAAAATTCTTGTAAAAGCAAATGTTGTTTATCTTTGCTATCTGTACAACTTAGTTTTTCAAAAAGGAAAATATAGCCTGTAGTCCAGCCATCTATAATTCCGCAAATTTTCTGGAGTTCTACCGGAGTAAACTTAAGTTTATATATCTCGGAAATTAATCCCTGAACATCTTCTTCGAGAAATTCAATATCTTTGTCTGATAATTCGAACATCTCTTTCTGGCTTCTAAGTTTTGAGAATGACAGTTTAGGATATTCTCTTGATAGTATTATTATATGCACATCAGCATGTGAAGATTCTATTATCTGATTGATTATTTTACATGATTCCGAAGATCTGTTAATATTCTGAAAATCCTCGAGAACCAGATAAAAAGGTTTGACTGTAATTTTGTTTATTTTATCAAATAAACTATTTATGGACGGATCAAAATCGTTTGACAGTGTGGAAGTTCTGTTTTCAGGGTAAAGAGTTTCTATTCCTGCATGAAGCTTATTCAATAGAATAATGGATTTAGAATCATTTTCTGTTAATCTGATCCATTTGCTATTTAAGTTCATCCTTCGAATAAAATCAGCAGCTATAGTTGATTTACCCTGTCCCGCTTTTGCATGGATCAGGATTAATTTCCGTCTATAGCGATTTTTAAGGAGATTTATAAATCGTTCTCTATTAAGGATATTGTAGAGCTTTGGGTTAGTAAAATCATTGAGTTCGAATTTATTTTCATTATTCCTGTTTAGCATGGTGTCAGATTACGATATTTTTTTTCACAGGTCAATTGTTAATAATTTGTACCACTGGCTGAGAGTTATTATATCAATAAAAAAATTGTATAACAGTTAAATATCATTGTTTTGTCAGAGTTACGATAACCTGGTGATGTATAAGAATTAAATCTTCAACATTTATTTAGTATAAAAGTAATTTCTGTTGATGGTATTTTCTTTGCAGACCATGATAAAAGGAGTCTATAAAAAGATACAGAGA
>JAQIBN010000296.1 GCA_027859095.1 Spirochaetia bacterium
ATGTTATACTTCTCCTTTATTTCTGATAAAAAAACAGCTGGTAAGCTTTCCTTTTTTTGGTTAATTTACCGGTTTTTTTCTTTTTTCTTCTAAAATGATTATATTTTAGTAATTCAGTAATAAATATATTTTAAATTAATTGGAGGCCATGTGTGGATAATTTTAGGTATATGAAACCTGCCACCTTAGAAGAAGCCATTTCCAGTAAGAGTGAATTGGGTAATAAAGCTAATTTCCTTTTAGGTGGAACGGATCTTTTTATTGCAATGGATAAAGGTGTTACAGTACCGGATGCCGTAATTGATCTTAAAGGTATAGAATCGTTAAAATATCTCGAAGAAAGAGATGGTTCTATTTATATAGGTGCAACTGTAACCTGGACAGAGTTGCTTGAATCAGAATTGATAAAGAAGCATGCCCCTGGATTATGGGAAGCTTCGGATCTTGTTGCATCAGTAGGGGTAAGAAATACAGCAACCCTTGTTGGGAATCTCTGTAATGCAGTTCCTTCTTTAGAGGGTGGAGCTCCTCTTTATGTAAGAGACGCAGTAGTTTTCCTTGAAGGAAAAGATGGTAGGCGCGAAGTTGCAGTTAAAGACTTTTTTACAGGTGTAAAAAGAACTGTTCTTAAAGAAGATGAACTTATGACAGGTCTTAAGATCCCTGTTGTACAGGATTTTGGAGAAGTATATATAAAAATGGGTAGATATGAAGGTGAGGACCTTGCTCAGGCTGGTGTTTCTGTTTTTGTAGACAAAAATAATAATTATCGAATTTCTCTTAGTGCTGTAGCAATTACTCCGGTAAGAGCAACTAAAGCAGAGAATTTTCTTAAGGGTAAAAAGCTCAACGATGAACTTGCTGCAGAAGCGGCAGAGCTTGCATTGGAAGCAATTTCACCTATTTCGGATCTCAGGTCAAGTAAAGAGTATCGTATCCATATGTGCCGGATTATGGTCAAACGTGGACTTGTGGCCAGTGTTTCCCGAATGGAAACAGGATTACCAGCCTTAAGTACCCGGTTGATATAAGGAGAAGATAGAAGATGAATCATATATTAAAATTTAATTTAAATGGAGAAGCGGTGGAAGTTGCCGTAAAATCCAACGAGAAACTTCTGGATGTTCTTCGTGATAAACTTGGAGCAGTAAGTGCCAAGTTTGGGTGTGGTGTTGCAGAATGCGGAGCCTGTACAGTTCTTATTGATGGCCTTTCTGTTAGGTCTTGTATAACCTTTGCGGTAGAAGTTGAAGGTAAGAGTATTGTTACTCTTGAAGGTCTTCAGGCTGATGGTCCTACTAAAATCCAGAAAGCATTTATTAAGCATAACGCTTTTCAGTGTGGGTTTTGTGCTCCTGGCTTTATAATGAGTGCAACAGAGCTTATTGAAAAGAATCCTTCGCCCGACGAGGAAGAGATGAGGCACGCTCTTTCTGGAAATCTTTGTCGATGTACAGGTTATCAGAATATTGTAAATGCAATGAACGAAGTTGCTGAAGACAACAGAAAGGAGGCCGGAAAATGAAAGAAGTTCTGAAAGTTGTTGGTCATGACGCAGTCAGGCTTGATATTTTAGAAAAAGTTACCGGTGCTGCAGAATATACTGATGATATTGCATTCGGTCCTAATCTTCTTCATATGGCAATACTTGGAAGTCCATATGCTCATGCAGAAATAATAAGTATAGATACCAGTGAAGCTAAAAAGCTTCCAGGTGTCAGAGCTGTTATCACCGGCGAAGATTATCCCGAGAAATTTGGACTGTATCTTAAGGATAAATCAATATTTCCAGTTGACAGAGTACGTCAGGTTGGGGAGCAGGTTGCCGGAGTTGTTGCTACCTCCTATGAGATAGCAAGAAATGCAATTAAACTTATAAAAGTAGAATACAAAGAACTCCCTGTAATACTGGATCCTTATGATTCTGTTGCAGAAGGTGCTGTATTAATTCATCCGGAACTTGGTAATTATGTAATTGAACCCTGGCTTGAAGCTCAACCAGGAACAAACATAGGACATTTAAGAAGAATTCGTAAAGGAGATATTGATAAGGGTTTTGCAGAAGCAGATGAAATTGTTGAGGGAGAATATCATATACCTCATGTTGCTCATACTTGCATTGAAACTCATATATCTGTATCTAAATTCAGTCTTGATGGCCGTCTTACAATGTGGAATTCAACCCAGTCCCCTCATACTCAACGAAATATTATGGCTACAGCACTTGGAATGGCTCATAAGGATGTTCGTGTTGTTGCACCTCCTATTGGTGGTGGTTTTGGTGGTAAAGCAGGAATTTCAATGGAAGTTATGGCTGCAGCTGGTGCAAAATCATGTCCTGGGCATCCTGTTAAACTTAGATGGACCCGAGAAGAAGAATTTTATAACTCTTCCCAGAGAACAGGTCTTAGAAATAAGGTAAAAATTGGGTTTAAAAAGAATGGTAAAATTATTGCCTTTAAACATGAAATGTTCTGGGATGTTGGTGCCTCAGCTGAATATGGTTCAAATGTTGTAAATGCCACAGGTTTTTCTGCAACAGGGCCATATTATATTCCTAATGTTTATATTGATTCCAAAGCTTGTTACACTAATAATCCTACCTGTTCTGCATATCGTGGATTTGGATATTCTGAATTCTCCTTTGGTATTGAAAGTACAATGGACAAAGCAGCAAAGATAATGGGTTTTGATTCTGTTGAACTTAGAAGAATAAATGCCATTAAAGAAGGTGAGGGAGTTGCTTACGATGTCCCTATGAATCCAAATGGTATGATTGAATGTATTGACAAGGTTGCCAAAGAGATTGGTTGGGGGATAGAAGAGAAATCTGACGATCCCAATAAGATAATTGCGAAGGGTTTTGCCTCTGTTTGGAAAGCTCCGGCAATGCCAGCCAATGAATCTTCCAGTGCTTTTATTAAATTCTCCGAAGATGGAAGTATCAATGTTATGGTTTCCGGAATGGAACTTGGACAGGGTCTTTTAACTGTTATGGGTAAAATTGCAGCTGAGGTTCTTGGACTTACACTGGATAAGGTTCGTGTCGAATTGCCGGATACTGATCGTAATCCTTACGAATGGCAGACAGTTGCATCCCATGTAACATGGAGCTGTGGTAATGCTGTTAAGCGTGCTGCAATTGATGCAAAAAATAAAATTCTGGATACTGTTCAGCGAGCTCATTATATTGATAAGAGTCAGCTGTATCTTGAAGATAATGGTGTGAAATGTACAACTCAGGATTCTTTTTATATACCATTTTCTGATTTTGTTATTACAGGTATTCAGACTGAGCATAATAACTGGGTTGGTGGTCCAATTCTTGGTAGTGGAATGTTTATGCCGGAATACACCAATGCAATGGTTAACCCCGAAACTGGTCTGGGCGGACATCCTATGGTTCATTATACAGTGGGTGCCGGTGCAGTAACGGTGGAAATTGATAAAGAAACTGGCCGAATGAAGGTTTTGAAAATGGCTGAAGCATTTGACCTTGGTAAGGCTATTAATCCTGACCTCTCTAAAGATCAGATCAATGGAGGATTTGTTCAGGGCCTTGGAACTGCCCTTTGGGAAGAATGTATTTTTGATGAGAAAGGTAAAATGCTCAATGACGGTTTTACTGATTATAAAATTCCAACCATAGTAGATGTACCAAGAGATATGAAACCAATTCTTGTTGAAGTTCCACAACCTGATGGACCTTATGGAGCCAGAGGACATTCAGAACATACTATGATTCCGGTTATGCCGGCCATAGCCAATGCTGTAGCTAATGGCCTGGGTGTAAGAATTACAGATGTACCAGTTACCTCAGAGAAAGTAGCCATGAGAATGAATGATCCCAAATATAAAGAAGATAAAAAGCAGCTGTAGCGACGCAATTTATTGCGTCTATGCTGCAGATGTTTTATTTAGAATTGCAAAGCCCCTCTTTTAAGGGGTTTTGCCTTTGTCACGAATTAAAATCAGGAGGAAATGTGAAACAAGTACTTATAGAAAAAGATGCTTATTATGACTCCGTATTTCTAATGCTTATTAACAGAGATGTTAAGAAAATTGAGGGTGTTATTGATGCTGTTGTCTCTATGGGAACAGAAATGAATATCACACTGCTTAGAGATACCGGGCTGGCTGATAAGGAATTAGATGGGGTAACCCCAAACGATCTTATTATTGCAATTGAAGGGAAAAGTGAAGAAGTTGTAGTCGAAGCGATGAAGGCTGCAAAGGCCTTGATGGATAAGAAAAACAGTGGAGATGAAGGTGAGGGTTACAAACCTGCAAGTCTCGAAGGGGCAATAAAAACTGTACCTGATGCAAATCTTGTTATTATTTCTCTGCCCGGAGAGTTCGCAACAAGAGAAGTTCGTAAATCATTGAACAACGGACTTCATGTTATGCTTTTCTCAGATAATATAAGTGTGGAAAGTGAAATTGAATTGAAAAATCTTGCGAAAGAGAAGGGCCTATTGATGATGGGACCTGACTGTGGTACTGCAATTGTAAATGGAAAACCTCTCTGTTTTGCAAATGTTGTAAGACCCGGGGATATTGGGGTTGTAGCAGCTTCAGGTACAGGACTTCAGGAAGTGACCTGTGCCATTGAAAAGTTTGGAGGTGGTATTACTCAGGGGCTTGGTACTGGTGGTAGAGACCTTAAAAATGTTCAAATTGGCGGAACCATGATGCTGATGGGTATTGAAGCCCTCAAGAATGATGAGACCACAAAAGTTATAGTTGTCCTTTCAAAACCACCTGCAGATGTGGTTGCAGAAAAAGTTATAGATGCACTAAGTAAAACCGGCAAGCCTTCTGTAATCCATTTTATTGGGCTTGAACCAAGAGAACAGAAAGGCAATCTATATTTTGCTGGAAATCTTGAAGAAGCTGCTGGTATGGCAGTTGCTCTTTCCAAAGGTGAAACCTACAAAAAACGAACCTACACAATTGACAGGTCAATAGTTGATGCAATTATAGAGAAAGAAACCAGTGGTATGTCTGGTTCTCAAAAATATATCCGGGGACTCTATACAGGTGGAACTCTTGCAGATGAAGCATTAATTATGTTTGACCGGGAAATTGGTAATATTTATTCCAATAATCAGTCTAAAGAAGATTTTATTCCTGCAGATCCAAACAAGTCTATTGAACATACTATAGTTGACCTTGGGGATGATGTTTATACTGTTGGAAGACCTCACCCTATGATTGACCCTTCAACAAGAGAAGATCGAATAAAAATTGAAGTGGAGGATGAACAGATGGCAGTAATGCTGCTGGATATTGTTCTTGGTTATGGATCTCATGAGGATCCTGCCGGAGCTATTCTTGATTCCATGAGGGAAGCAAAAGAAAAATTTGATAAAAGAGGTGGTTATCTTTCAATAATAACTTCAATTACTGGTACAGAGGGTGATTTCCAAAGCATTGATGCTACGAAGAGTAAGCTGGAATCAATCGGCTGTATTGTTATGCCGTCAAACTTTCAGGCATCAACATTGGCTTTGGAAATAATGAGAAAGGTGGAAAAATAATGAATGTAAAGAACATTAATGAACTTTTTAAACAAGACCTTTCTGCAATAAACCTTGGCCTTGAATCCTTCGCTGATAATTTAAAGAATGAGGGTGTAAAGGCTATTCAGGTCCAATGGAAACCACCAGCAGGTGGCAACATGGAAATTGCAGGTCTTCTTGATAAATATGATGCAATCAAACTAAAAGTTGGAACAGATGAGGCTAATAAAAAAGCTGCGAATATTATAAATAAGGGGAAACCAACCCTTGTAGATGTATCAACTGCTGGTGAATCAATACCCGGTATGAAAAAGAATATGATTCTTCACGCCGGACCTCCTGTAACATGGGATAGAATGAGTGGTCCAACCAGAGGTGCTGTAATAGGCGGTTTGGTGTATGAAGGTCTTGCAGCTACATACGAGGAAGCAGAAAAAGTTGCAGCTTCCGGTGATATAATTTTTGAACCATGTCATCATCATTCTACAGTTGGTCCAATGGCTGGTATTGTTACCTGGAGTATGCCAGTATGGGTATTTGAGAATAAAACCTATGGTAATAAATCATACTGTACATTGAATGAAGGACTAGGAAAGGTTCTTCGTTATGGTGCTTATGGTGATGAAGTAATGGACAAACTTAAGTGGATGGAAAGTGATCTTGCACCTATTCTAAAAAAGACTCTTGATCTTCATGGTGAAATAGATATGAAAAATATTATTGCCCAGGTTCTTCAGATGGGTGATGAAGGTCATAATAGAAACAGAGCAGGTACATCTCTATTTATACGAGAACTTGCTCCATATATGGTAATGATTGATGAACCAAAAGAAAAAGTATCAAAAGTTTTGAAATTCATGCATGAAAATGATCATTTCTTTTTAAATTTGTCAATGCCTGCAAGTAAGTGTATAATTGATGCAGCTGCCGGTATTGAAGGTTCAACCATAATTACTACAATGTGTAGAAATGGTACAGATTTTGCTATCAGGATATCTGCTACTGGTGATGACTGGTATGTTGCACCTGCAACTATGGTTGATGGTTTGTATCTACCAGGGTTTACAGAGGATGACGCAGCACCGGATATTGGAGACTCTGTTATAACAGAAACAGTTGGTATTGGTGGTTTTGCTATGGCCGCAGCACCTGCCATTGTTAAGTTTGTTGGTGGAACACCAAAGGATGCTATTACCTTTACAACAAAAATGTACGAGATTACAGAGACAGAAAATAATATTTTCCAGATTCCTGTTCTTGATTTCCGTGGTACACCAACAGGAATAGATGTTGCGAAAATTGTAGAAACAGGAATACTACCAGCAATAAACACTGGTATTGCACATAAAAAGCCTGGTATTGGTATGGTTGGGGCAGGACTGGTTAGTCCACCTGAAAAATGTTTTCTTGATGCATTTAAAGCATTTGTAGAAAAATATTCATAATTGGTTTTATGCCGGGAGAGTTAAATTATCCCGGCTTGTATTATAAACAAAATTTTTGCAAGGCTGGTCGGAAGCAAGCTTCCTGCTCGCCTATGCAACCACAGGAGAAAAAAATGAAAGCTATTGATTTAACAATTCCATTAGGTATAGGTACACCTCCATGGCCAACTTATATTCCATTACAGATGCAGTACTTTAAAAGACTTGCACCTATGGGAGCAAATGGTCAGGTTTTAACCCACTCAAACCATGTTGGTACTCATATGGATGGAGAAATCCATTTCTATACTCCCGGTAAAGATATGGCAGAACTTTCTTTAGACTTTCTTTTTAACAATGCTGCAATTGTAGATCTTTCTGATATTGCTGGTGATTATGATGTTTTTACATCTGAAATGGTTGAAGAGAGAGTTGAAGTAAAAGAAGGTGATATTCTTATAATTCATACGGGTTATCACCATTATGGTTGGGATCAGTCAGGTGCAGATGAAATTCGGTACATGATTAAACATCCTGGACCTAACAGGGAATTTGCTGAATGGGCAAAAAGAAAGAAACTTAGATGGATTGGTGTTGACTGTGGTTCTGCAGATCATCCAATGAATACAAAAATCAGAGACTGGATGCCTAAAGAAGCAAGAGCCTGTGATGCTCATATGAAAGAAAAATATGGTGAAGGTCTTGATGAAATTTTTGCAGAAGAAAAATATCAGCTTATGCACCTTGAAATGTTTAATAAAGGAATAATTCATGCAGAATGTATGGGTGGTGACATTGACCTTCTTCTTAATAGAAGAGTACAAGTTGGTTGTTTCCCATGGAAACTGGTAGATGGTGAAGCAAGTATTGCCCGAATTGTTGCCTTCGTTGAAGATGATGAGTACGAAGTATTGATGGCTAAAAAAGCTAAGTGTGAACTTACAAAATTTGGTGACATTGATGGTGGCAAAAATGCATGGCTCCACGAGGAAGCAAAAAAGAAATAATTTCTTTTTAGACTAATTTATCAAACCGTCCTGTGGTTAACCCATGGGGCGGTTTTTTATTGTACCTGATTAACTGCTATCTGTGAGATCCTCATATTAATAATGCAAAAAACATTTGTTATATTGAAAAAAATTAAGTAAAATAACAAGTTATCTTTTTGTCTTATTATAAAAATATAGGAGCTACTAAAATGGGAACTGTTTCGATTTTACCTGCAATTAGTCTTGGAACTGGTTTTATACCTCCTTTACACCTTCCTGAAGGAAAGGATGAGTATTATTTACGTAATACTCAAATACCATGGGCCATAGACCGATGGAGACATTTAAATCCTGGTGAAATTGAAAAACTTATAGAGAATAATAATTTCTCTGAAAATTGGGATAGCATCTTTGTTACTAATAATTTTGATCCAGGACAGGTTAAGCATAATAAATTTTATGGACTTATTCGCCTTGGCAATATTAGTAATAAAATTCTTGAGTATCACGATTTGAAGTTACCGGTTGGTATTACAAATAGTGTTATCATCTCTTGTGATATTGGGGATGATACAGCAATACATGAAGTCAAATATTTATCACATTATATTATTGGTGATAGGTGTATATTGTCTAATATTAAAGAGATGAATACAACTAATCATGCGAAATTCGGTAATGGTATTATTAAAGATGGTGAACCTGAAGATGTTCGGGTGCATCTTGATTTAATGAACGAAGCAGGCAGTCGTAGTGTAATACCTTTTGATGGTATGATTTCTGCAGATGCATGGCTTTGGGCAAAATACCGTGATGATACAATTTTACAGGATAAACTTAAAAAAATTACCCAGAACAGTTTTGATTCCCGTTTGGGTTATTATGGAACTGTCGGAGATGAATCTGTTATAAAAAATTCACTTATACTAAAAGATGTTAAAATCTATTCAAATTGTTATATCAAAGGTACAAATAAACTTAAAAATCTAACTATCAAATCTTCTGAATTAGAACCTACTCAGATTGGGGAAGGTGTGGAATTAGTCAATGGTATTATTGGTTATGGATGTCATATTTTTTATGGCTGCAAGGCTGTTCGATTTATTTTGGGGGATAATTCTAATTTAAAATACGGAGCCAGGCTTATTAATTCATTTCTTGGTGATAATTCAACTATTTCGTGTTGTGAAGTACTTAATAATCTAATTTTTCCAGCCCATGAACAACATCATAATAATTCATTTCTTATTGCATCAGTAGTGATGGGACAGAGTAATATTGCAGCAGGAGCAACCATTGGATCAAATCATAACAGCAGGGCTAATGATAATGAAATACAGGCAGGCCGGGGGTTCTGGCCCGGATTATGTACCAGTGTTAAACACTCCTGCCGCTTTGCTTCTTTCACACTACTTTCCAAAGCAGATTATCCCGCTGAACTTGATATACCTCTACCGTTTTCACTTATTAATAATAATCCGGCAAAAGATCAATTAGAAATTCTACCTGCATTCTGGTGGATGTACAATATGTATGCACTTGCTAGAAATACCTGGAAATATAATGATAGAGACAAGCGGATGAGGAAATTTCAGAATATTGAGTTTGACTTTCTGGCTCCTGATACAACAGAAGAAATAATCCATGCCTGCCGATTATTGGAAATATATACAGCTAAAGCTTATCTACAAAGGGAAGGTAATCCAAATGAAATTGAAGATGAGAACAAGCTGGTTGAAAAAGGGCGAAGGCTTCTGGCTGGAGATGAAGAGCAGATAAAAGCCCTGGAAATTTATGGGGTGGATATTGAAAAATCGAAAAGGAAGATTGTAATTTTAAAAACATATAAAGCCTATCATGCCTATCATGACATGCTTCATTATTATGCAGTTAAAAATTTGCTTATTTTTATGGATACAAATTCTAAAAGTACTTTTAGTACTATGTCTGAGGTGTTGCAAGGCAAAAGAGAGCACAATTGGGTAAACTTTGGAGGACAGCTTATCTCTGAAAAAGATGTTGACAAGTTGCGATTAGATATTAGATCAGGGAATCTTTCAAGCTGGGAAGAGATCCACAACAGGTATAACTCTCTCTACGAAGAATATACTGGTGAAAAGCAAAAACATGCATATGCTCTATTATGCAGTTTATCCGGAACAGATAAATTGACTGAAAAATTATGGATATCGGCTATGGATAAGGCAGTTGTGATACAGGAATTTATCAGTAAACAGGTATACATTACCAGAAAAAAAGATTTTGATAATCCATTTCGCATTAAAACTTTTAGAAATCCGGAAGAAATGAGAGCTTCAATAGGCACTATTGAAGATAATAGTTTTGTCAAAAAAATAGGGAAAGAGACAGATGATTTTAAGGAACTTGTCAATAAAATTAAAGACAGGTAAGCCTAATTTTTTGAAGTATGTATCGTACATGCTTGTCAGAGGTAATTATAAAGAATTAGACTGGATTAAAGGTTGTTTGGAATTTTAGGAAATTATTCCTGATCTCAGAGAAGGGAGTATTTTCATTTTAGTTTTAGAAGCTGGGATAAAAATAATTCCCTGGACCACAATTCGAGAGATGGAAACTGATTGGCACGGACAAATCTATGAACATCGTTTGCAGCTGAATTCCAATCGATAGAAATTATTTTCTTTTCAATTTCTGTACGGCACCAGTTCAGGTCAACGCTAATAGCCTGATTCTTCCATGGTCCCTGTTGATCAAGAGCTGAAGAAAGAAATCTATAGTTAATTTCAATACCCTGGCTTGTATACCATATAAAATCATACCAGTCTCTTCCCTTTAAATACTCTCTACAAAGGAGAGCATGAACTTTCCCGGCAAAAAGAGTTGATTTGTCCTGTATTACAACAGATGAGACAAAAGGGAAATCTATATATTTCATTTCTGAACCACCTTCAGATGGTGGATTAGTATCAATTTCAAGCTTAATTTTAATTTTTTTGATACGTCCTTTTACTGTTAAATGATTTAAATGTAAAATCCTGATTAGGGAATCATCTTTAAGAAAAGCTTTTTTAACTGTTTTATCTTCATCTGATCGCTTGCTAATTTCAATATTATATCCATACGCAGCCAGTTCATTTGAAATTAAATTTAGATATGGTTCTAATTGAAATTTATTATCTGGTTCTTTTAGGAGGAAATCAATATCCTCAGAAAATCTTTCCAGACCATGAAAGATTCTAAGGCATGTACCTCCCTGAAATACAGAGTGCTTAAAAAAATCAGTTCTTCCTAGTGAGGCTAAAATTATTTCCTGAGTAATTTCCCTAACTGCATGTTCCTCTTCATTGTGGGATTTGCAATTATAGGAATCTAATTTGGCTTGAATTATTTGAATACTCATTTATTTAATTCCTTTTTAATCTTATTTATAAAATGATTAACTCTCTTGTTCTTATAATTAGCAGCAAGGAGATCAAAATCTCTACTTTGAAGCTTGTCAAGCTCTTCTTTTTCAATACGAAGGCTTTTTAGCAGAAAATCTAAACTGCCCCAATCAATCTTATTAATATAGATATAATCAACCAATGCTTTCAAAGGTTTTGCCATAAAAAAAATATAACCTTCCTGGTCAATATGACGTTCTACAGATTCATAGAAAATGTTTTGTGGAACATGACTATAACTAAAATTACCTAATGGTGTTTTTTGGTCTCTGGATTTATTATAAGAAACACTTGTTAGGGTGTAAACTGCTTCAGGAATCCACCCATGCCAGCTTAAAGCTGATTCCAGACTGATATACGATGGACCATAAATATGCTGTGCAACTGCATATAGGTTAATATGTTTTTTAAGATATTTTTTGGGGAGACAGTATAATCCCCTTCGAAGGTGGATAATCTCTCCTTTTGCGATTGCTCTTTTTATAAGGCTGTATAGCCTGTTATCGCTGCCTGGAATAACTTCAGCAAAATCCTGTATTGTAAACAAACCAAGAGGAGATAGTTCAAAAAAAATTTCAGTCAAGTTCGTCATAATAACCAATAATAGAAACAATACTGTCATAAAATGACAGTTATTGGAAAATATTACAACTTGATTTTAAAACTGTCAAGTGATTTTAAATTTTATTATAACTCATAAAACCTGTAAATAGTTTCCAATCTAAAGATATCTCCATTTCTTAGTACTGTAGAATTGACGCCTACTTATATTCTTTCCTTAATGGATGATATAATAAATGATTATTGAGGTAATTGCAAAACTCGAAGAGTTTTACAATTACCTGCGTTTTGAGCCGCTTAGAATACCTTTTCAGGGTAATCAGTTATAGTTTTGAAAGCGGCTCTATTGATTGGTTGTTAAATACTTTTTATATAAAAAAGCTGCAGAGACGCCCTCAAGGACATCTCTACTGCGTAAATTTTATTTTTCCTGATGCAATTATTTCCCGAACTATTCCCAATGATAGCCAAACAATTTGTCTTCATTTGGAAGAACAGGTTCAATAGGCATTGAAACCCAGGTTAAGTTAAGAAAATGTTTCCATCCAATGTTTTCGGAAACAATATTTCCACCCCATGTACCACAACCAAGTGTCATAGAGAACGGCATACCATTGTCATAGTTTCCACTGTTACCATAACTCTGAGGCTGTCTTACCATAATCCGGCTTACTTTTACCCTGGTTGCAAGTTCAATCATATTTTCATCACTTGTTGTATGGATACCACATGAGTGTCCAAAACCACAGAATGCAGTAAGTTTTTCAACATAATCAATAGCATCAGCAAACTCGTTAAACTTCCAAAGAGTTAGTACTGGAGATAGTTTTTCACATCCAAACATATCGCCCGAACCAATTTTATCTCCGAGAACCATAATAAATTTAACATCCTCAGG
>JAQIBN010000096.1 GCA_027859095.1 Spirochaetia bacterium
AAAAGCTTTAAAATGGCTGAAATAGCTGCATTAAATAAAAATCAGCATGAAGTTTACGAAAAGAGTTTACTGCAATACTGGGAAATGACCAGTGCAATAGATACCGCCTTTGATGATGGTATAAAGCAAGGTAGAGAAGAAGAACACCTGGAAACAGCAAGAAAAATGCTTGCTGAAGGGCTTGAAATACAAATGATTAGCCATATAACAGGACTAAGTATTACAGAAATAGAAAAACTAAACTCTTAGTTATTAATTAAGGCAAAAACTGAAGGGGTAAAGCAGTTTATCTTCTTAAGCAGTATGATAGTGTATGGTGATGATACCCGTCTGGGAGAAACATTCACAATAACAGTAGACACAAAACCAAAGCCGGAAAATTTCTACGGGCGGAGCAAGTTCGAAGCAGAAATCGGACTGCAGGCTCTCGCCAATGAAAAATTTTCTGTGTCCATTATTCGAACCCCTATGGTATATGGCCAGGGGTGTAAAGGAAACTTCCCCAGACTTGTGGATATGGCTAAAAAGTTACCGATTTTTCCCGATTTAAATAATCAAAGAAGCATGATCTATATTGATAACCTGTGTGCCTATTTAAAATTGGTAATTGATAATAAAATTACTGGAGTATTGTTTCCTCAAAACACGGAATATGTAAGCACAAAAGATATAATACTTCATACTTCCCGTATTTCAAACCATAAAGTTTTCTTTACTACATTCTTCAATCCTCTTTTATTCCTTCTTTCAAGCAAAGTTGGTCTTATACGTAAACTATTCGGAACAAAAGTATATGACAAGAGCTTATCTCCGGACATGGAATCTTATAACCTATATACCTTTGAGCAATCCATGGAACGCTATTTTAAATTAGAATCAAGGACATAATATGACACGTATTTTCGATATCCTGTTTTCCACTATAGTCATCTTGCTTCTTTTCCCATTTATGATCCCAATCATAATCGTATTAAAACTTACCGGAGAGCATTATATCTTTTATAGACAGGCCAGAATAGGACGTAATGGTAAAGAATTTGGTCTATTCAAGTTTGCAACAATGCTTTTAGATTCTCCAAATCTTCCCGGAGGACTGTATACCGGGAAGAATGATCCCCGAATGCTGCCTTTGGGAAAATTTCTTAGGAAGACTAAAATCAATGAACTACCCCAGCTCTTTAATATCTTTACCGGCCAAATGAGCATAGTTGGTTTTCGTCCTACAGTGCAGGAGCATTTTAACAGTTATCCTGACTATGCAAAAAAGAAGCTGCATGATGCCCTGCCCGGTCTTACTGGTATTGGTTCGGTAGTATTCCGGGATGAAGAGGGTATTCTGCAAACTTTTGATGATAAAAAATCATTCCATCAAAATATCATATCCCCTTACAAGGCCGCTTTGGAATGTTGGTATGTAGACCATAAAAATATAAAAAACTACTTTCTTTTAATATTTATGACAGTTCAAGTTGTTTTAAAACCAAAAAAATCATCATGGAAAAATCGATTTAAAGATTTACCCTCTGTTCCTGCTGAACTTAGAACCTTTATTTAATTAGCGATGGAACCCTGGAGTAAGAATTAACCGCGGACGGTTCCTGAGTAGCGAGGTACGAGCGTATCGAAGGATGAACGCAGATAAACACAGATGTAAAAGGAAAGATAGAGACCGAAGACGGGAGTAGGGAGTACGGAAGATTTTAGAAAAAGTTGTTAAATTTAAAGAGCTTTTGGTTTTGAATTTTCCAAACTTTCGCAATTCTTCCAGTCTCCTTTCCTCCAGCCTCCAGTTTTCAATATCTATCCGCGTATATTAATGCAGGCTAAGGCCTGCAGTACTGCTTTACAGTCAAATATGTGGTAAAACGCAGTCCGCGGTTGAAAATATATACATTCGTATTTAGAGTAGAATTCTTAATGGAATATTTAAAATACTAATAGTATAGTAACTATTCAGCACAATCTTGAAAAAGTTGCGTAAAACTATGGACTCCCAAAGAATAATATACTACACTTTAGTTCATGGAAGCTATTCGAAAAGTCCAGGGTCGGACAGTAACAGATAAAGATATCAAAACAATTCAGTCGATCATTGCATCCAATCCAAATTGGCATCGTACTCGTATTTCTCAGGAAGTATGCCATTTATGGAACTGGAAGAATGATGCAGGAAAACTGAAAGATATAGCCGCCAGGGCAATGCTGCGAAAGCTGGACAAAGATAATCTTATAGATCTTCCTGCCCCGGTTCGTTCTGCAAACAACGGATATCGGTACCAATCCAAACAGAAGAAACCGAAATATCAGCCGATTGTGGAGAAGTTATCAGCAATTCAGCCGATTCAGATTAAACAGGTAAAAACGCAGGAACAGGCAAGGCTTTTCAGATCTCTTTTAACTCATTTTCACTATCTCGGGTACAGTGGTCCTGTTGGTGAAAATCTTCGATATCTTGTATATGATAGCAAAAATCGCATACTCGGATGTTTGCTGTTTGGCGCACCTGCATGGAGAGTTGCGAGTAGAGATCGCTATATTGGATGGGATGAAGCAGGTCGCAGGAAAGGACTTTCCCGTATTGCCAATAATATGAGATTCCTGATATTACCTGAAGTCAAGGTACCGCATTTAGCAAGTCATCTTTTAGGAAAAATCAGTCGACGTGTTTCAGCGGATTGGCAGGACAAGTATGGGCATCCTATTGCTCTACTGGAAACCTACGTCGAGAATAATCGATTTCGTGGGACGTGCTACAAAGCTGCTAATTGGATTAAGACAGGAGAAACAACCGGACTCACTCGTAACCATAGAATTGGAAAACCCAAAGCACCGATCAAATCTGTCTGGCTTTACCCCTTAAGTTCCCTTTATCATACACTCGCATCAGGCGGGCAGTAATTATGAAAACCCAACAAATTGATGTGAACACAACAATCGAACAGGCGACCAGTCTTCTTGAAAACGAGACAGGCATTTCACCCGCATTAAGGAGTGTTTTCAAATTATTGATCATGCTTGTTAAAATTCTTGCTGACAAAAATTCACTTAACAGCAGAAACAGCAGTAAACCACCCTCAAGTGACCCTAATCGTGAGAAAAAGAAAAAGGCCAATGGAAAGAAAAAACCAGGTGGACAAGAAGGTCACACAGGAAAGACACTCTGCAAGATAGACAATCCTGATGATGTGGAGGATATAAAAATTGACCGCCGAACTTTGCCAAAGGGTCAATATAAAGATGTAGGATATAAGGCACGGCAAGTCTTTGATGTCATAGTTTCCCGGTATGTTATCGAATATCGTGCGCAAATACTGGAAGATCAGGAGGGGAACAGGTTTGTCGCACCTTTTCCTAAAGAGGTTACCCACCCGGCACAATATGGAACAAACACAAAAGTAAATGCAGTTTACATGTCACAGTATCAACTAATTCCTTATGAGAGGGTTAAGGATCATTTTGAAAGTCAAATGAATATCC
Organism: Spirochaetia bacterium; assembly: GCA_027859095.1. Classification (GTDB taxonomy): domain Bacteria; phylum Spirochaetota; class Spirochaetia; order B11-G9; family B11-G9; genus JAJRQE01. Next base: position 3,478 of record JAQIBN010000096.1, read on the forward strand.
CATTAAGCGTTGGATCAATCTACAATTTCAACAAATCAGCATACGAGAGATTGGAAGGATTCGAACAGTGGCTCATTCAAAAATTGATTAAATCAGATCTAAATCATGCGGATGAAACAAGCATCAATATAAATGGAAAACGTAATTGGCTCCATTGTGTTTCGAATAGCAGCCTAACGTATCTCTATCCACATAATTTGAGAGGAACTAAAGCGATGGAATCTGGTGGAGTTATCCCACTATTCAAAGGGGTCCTCTGCCACGACCACTGGAAGCCCTATTATACATATTCTTGTATCCACTCTTTGTGCAATGCTCATCACCTGAGAGAACTTGAAAGAGCATTTGAGCAAGACAACCAGGAATGGGCAAGGAAGATGCAGCATCTTTTGTTAGAGATTAATACAGCCACTGATCAGGCCGGAGGAGAACTATCGCCAGAGGAATCTAAAAAATTCTGGAAACTCTATCGGAAAATTATAGATGAAGGAGAGATAGAGTGTCCTGCTCCCATCAGACCCGAAGGAAAAAAGAAAAGGGGACGGCTAAAACGGTCAAAAGCAAGAAACCTTTTGGAAAGATTAAAAAACTTCGAAAACGATGTACTTCTTTTCATGGATAACGAGATTGTACCTTTCACAAATAATCAGGGGGAAAGAGACCTAAGGATGACAAAGGTTCATCAGAAGATTGCAGGATGTTTTAGATCTTCTGATGGCTCCAAATTCTTCTGTAGAATTAGAAGCTATATTTCTACCTGTAAAAAACAGGGAGTCTCTGCTAATGAGGCTTTGACTTTGCTTTTCCTTGGGAAATACCCTGATTTTATAACCGTAGATTTTAACAGCCCGATCAAACCCCAGGATTCAGCTGAATAGTTACATAGTATATTGGTATTAGGAGGAAAGTAAAATGAATGCATATAAATTCGATGTCAGAATTGGAAATGATGGTGTTATTAAGCTTCCTCATCTATTAAATTTGATAAATCAGGATGCTGA
>JAQIBN010000048.1 GCA_027859095.1 Spirochaetia bacterium
GACGAAGAAATATTTTATGATGATAACGATGATGAATCTCCTGATACAGGGAGTTACAGCACCAATGATCCTTTAATGGATAAGGCTATAGAAACTGTTGTTGCAGCAGGTAAGGCCTCTGCTTCGTACCTGCAGCGTCGGTTGCAGATTGGTTATAACAGAGCTGCCAGAATAGTAGAAGAAATGGAAGCCCGGGGTATAGTTGGTCCTCCTAATGGTAGTAAACCAAGGGAAATTCTTCATGTGCCTGACAGGGGTCGGGATACTGAATCTAATGATTAGTAGAGTTCAGTTTTAAAATGTCATCTAATTCAACTTTTCATAGGCACCAATGGTGACCACGAGACTCAGAAAAACGACGACCAGAATGGATTGGGTTGTTAAAATCATCTCCCGGCTTTCAGGGATAAGCAGGAGGACAGGGGCAAAAAATATGAAATAATAGTTGATAGCTCCATACCGTTTTTGTAATGCAGTCATGCTCCGCTAACAACTTTTATACTATTGTGACACTATATTTTAAGAGTCCACCATAACCTGACATCTATTATTTTTTGCTAACAGGATTTTCGTTTGGTAAAATAAATGTTATACATATACATATTATAAATGACTAATGGAGAGCAATAAGCAGTGAAATATGCCTTAAAAAATCTTGAGCTCATAGATGAAAAAGATGCAGTTATACCTGTAACTCAGAGAGAACTTTTTTCCAGTTTTGGAGTATATGAGTCTATTAAGGTCTCTAATGGACAAGCCGAGCATGTTAATGACCATCTTGAAAGGCTCTTTGATTCTGCCAGAATTCTTAAACTGGAGCATGATTTCAGCTTTAATGATATAATTTCCAGCCTGAATATGTTAATTACAGCAAATAATGATCTGAAGGTTTCTTTAAAATTACAGCTTATAGGTGGCAGAACTCCTTGTTTATTTGCTTTTACAACAAAGCTTCCTGAATATCCAGAGGAATATTATATACATGGAGCTAAAGTAATAAGCTTTGCAGGTGAGAGAATTTACCCTCATGCAAAATCCAATTGTCTTCTGCTAAACTATATGGCTGCCAGAGAAGCTGGTTTATCAGGTGCACTTGATGCAATACTGATAGACAGATCCGGGTTTGCTCTTGAAGGTTCCCGTAGTAATCTATTTGCAGTTAAAGGAAAGACCTTAATAACATCTGAAGAAGATGTGCTGTATGGAGTAACAAGAAGGCGCACAATTGAAATTGCCAAAAACTTAAATTTAACCATAGAATTCAAAAAAATTGCTTTAAAAGATATAAAAGAGCATATTTTTGATGAAGTTTTTATTACCAGTACAAGTATGGGTGCTATACCTGTTAACGCTATAGATGATATAAAGATAGGGAGCAGTTTTCCGGTTACTTCTCTAATCAATACAAATCTAATATAATTGAGAATATGGAAAAAAAAATAATTCCCAGAGATCCTACAATAATTATCCCCTTTTCTGGTGCATGTCAAACTAGTCTATGTCAGGATGTTTTTGTATATCTGCGACCCGAGAGTAATGGAATAGCTGTAGAGAGTGCTTTGATGAAAGGGGTTAGTAATGTCCCTGACTGGCAAAATAATATTAACCTGGTATATCTTGCGAATTTACCTGGAGATTTTTTAAATGAAAAAGGTGTTTTTGAGGAGCATTATCAAACCAGAATAAAATTTGCAAAAAGAGGAAAATCAATTTTTACACCTTTTATGGGTAGAAATTTTTCTAATCATTATAAGGTTGATTTTGAAAAGGCTGAAATAATTGGATCTTATAAGGCTCTTGCTCTTCTAGGGTTAAATGAAGATGAATTATTTAAATTATGGGTTGATGAAGAGGATATGTTTATTGTTAACGGACAAATAATAAAACGGATAGGTAAATATTATGTTGTTAATAGTGATATCCCGTCAATTTTGAATAAAAATAATTCAAAAACAGATATTGCAGTAATGATATTCCAGACTATTTTTTGGGGTAGGGATTTTTATAATGTTATATTAAATATGACAAAAGTTCTTTTAGAAGAGGGAATTTTACATTCAGAGAGTCAGTTCAACCATGTTTTTCACTATTCTAAAGGACCATTTGAGCAGATTCTTGATGCTGTAGGATTTTTATATGATACTGATGGTAATCATTTACCTTTACAAAACATAAGATTTTATAATTTTTTGTTGGAAAAGGGATTATCCATTAAAGCAATAGATCACTTTATCAGACAGCCTCTTTTCCAATTTAAAAATGATCAGGGAAATATTGAAGAAAAATCGATCTTTCATGTAACTAAAGACTTAAGCTATGAAGATTCATGGGAGATCCTTAAATCAGCAACCGCTCAGGTTTTGCTGTAACAGATAATTTAGAAAGAGTTAAAATGAAATTTACAGAGTTTAATTTACATGAGAATGTCCTTAAAGGGATAGAGAATGCCGGATTTATTGATGCTATGCCGGTGCAGGAAAAAACAATACTAGAGGCCCTAGAAGGAAAAGATATTGGAGTTCAGTCACAAACTGGTTCAGGTAAGACAGCAGCTTTTCTTGTCCCTATTTTGCAGTACTATTGTGAAATAGAAAAAGCTAAGAGGAAAAAAACACTCATAATTGCACCTACCAGAGAATTAGTGGTTCAAATTGAAAAGGAGATCGAACTACTTGGAATTGCAGTGGATATAAGTGCAGGTAGTTTTTATGGTGGTATTGGTTATGGTAAACAGGAAGCCCTGATAAAAAATAATGTTGATGTAATAATAGGAACCCCTGGACGATTGATAGATTTTGGGAAATCAGGGAAGATAAATTTTCATGATTTTGGTCATGTTGTTATTGATGAAGCAGATAGATTATTTGATATGGGGTTTTATCCTGATATTAAAAAAATGATGAAAATGATGGTTTCTCCAAAAGAACGACGGACTATGCTTTTTAGTGCAACCCTAAGTACGAAGGTAATGAATGTAGCCTGGGAGTTTATGAATAATCCGGTTACAATAGAAATAGAAGCAGAAAATATAACAGTAGATGAGATCAGTCAGACTCTTTTTCATGTAAGTACTGCAGATAAAATGCCTTTGCTTCTTGGCCTTTTGAAAAAAGAAAATCCGGGCAGTGCTCTTATATTTACTAATACAAAACATACAGCAGTGGAACTTACAGAAAGGTTAAAAGTTAATGGTTATGATGTTCAGTATATAATGGGAGACCTTCCCCAAAAAAAGCGACTTGCTGTCATTGAAAAGGTAAAATCGGGTGAAGTTAAATTTCTTGTCGCTACAGATGTTGCTGCCAGAGGGTTGCATGTTAATGATCTTGAAATGGTTGTTAATTATGATATTCCGGAAGATTTTGAAAATTATGTACATAGAATAGGTCGTACAGCAAGAGCAGGGAAAACTGGTAAAGCTGTAACATTTGCCTGTGAAAAGTATGTATATGGCCTGGAAGCAATAGAAAAGTATATAAGCATGAAAATCCCTGTGGAATGGCCCGAGTCAGAAATGTTTATTGATGATAAAAGTGCGGGAATGAACTTTTACAGGGAAAAGCAGGCAGCAATGAAACCTGGTGGTGGCCGGAAATCGTATAATAACAGAGGAAGAAATACTGGAAGACCATCGGCTGATAGATCTTCTTCACGGAATAATAATCGTAAAACTAAACCTGGAACTGGTTCTCGTTCTAATTATCGGGATCAAAAATCAGCAACTAAATCTTCCCGGTCCGGATCTGTAACAGGACCGGATAATAATAATTCTGGTGAGAAACGTTCAGCAAAAACTATGTCAAATTCTTCTTCTACTAAAAACAAAAATCAGTCAAAAGGCAATTCAAATTATAAAAAAAGATCTGCTGAAAATATTACCAGGAGGGCAGATAAGAATACACCTGTAAAACTTACTAGAACAAGTACAGAGGCAGAGAAGCTTGCCTATTATAAAATTAAATTTGGTGAAAATTTTAAATTGAAATCCTCATCAAATACTGAACAATCCTCAAAAAATAAAAATGTAGATGGCTTTTTTAAGAAACTTTTTAAATCTAAAAAGAACCAAAAAAAGTGATGAACAAAATAAAGATAATTCTTAACCCTATATCCGGGATGGGTAATGGTGCTAAACAGCTTCCCTTTATCAGGGGAATTTTTGAGCGATCAGGTATTAACTATGATATTTCTATTACTGAAAAAGTATGGGATGCAGCTGTTTTTGCAAAAGAAGCTGCTCTTGGTGGTTATTCAGGTGTAGTTGCTGCAGGAGGTGATGGCACCTGTAATGAGGTAATCAACGGGCTTATGGAAGTTAGAGCAGATGGAGAAAAACTTCCCTTTTTCGGGATTCTTCCCATTGGCAGGGGAAATGATTTTGCATATGGCGCAGGTGTTCCTTCTGATGTCTCTAAAGCATCAGAACTAATAATAAGCGCTAAGGTTAGTCCCTTTGATGTTGGTCTGATTGAAGGTGGAGATTATCCTGATGGTCGATTTTTTGTTAATGGAATTGGAATAGGTTTTGATACAATGGTTGGCCTTGAAGCCGCAAAGTTGAAATTCCTTCATGGTTCCATTACTTATGCCTGGGGTGCAATTGTTACACTCTTTAAGTATCCAAGGGCACCATCTCTTAGGGTTCATTTCAATGGAGAAACAATGGATGTTGATTCCAGCCAGGTTTCTATTTTAAATGGAAGCAGAATGGGAGGTACTTTTTTTATGGCTCCTAATGGAAAAGTGGATGATGGTTTGCTTGATCTTTGCATGCCTGTAAAGCATCTTAGTAGAATAAATATGATTAAACTTATGATTCAATATACCAAGGGTACACAGGAATCAAATCCTGTAATTAAAATGGCAAAATCCACAAAATACAATGTTAAGGCTGTAACTGGTAATTTGGTTTGCCATGCAGATGGTGAGACTATCTGCATTGATGGGAAGGAACTTAAGGTTGAGTGTTTTCCTAATGCGATTCGCATCTATTCAAAAGGAGGGTTGGCAGATTGAATTTAGCAGGAAGAATTGTTACAGGAGTTATTAAATGGATGGTAGATACCGCTTGCAGGATTGATGACCGGGAATTTGAAAAAATACCTTTCAAAGGTCCAGCTATTATTATCATGAATCATACAAATTTCCTTGAGGTTCCAATTCTTTATACTCACCTTCTTCCCCGGCCTGCCTCAGGGCTTGCAAAAGAAGAAAGCTGGAATATCCCTTTATACGGATTCCTGGCAAGGCAATGGAATGGAGTTCCCATCAAACGCAGCAGTGCGGATATGAATGCCTTTAGGAAAATAGCTGATGTAATGAAGCAGGGTCGGATACTGGTTATTGCTCCCGAGGGAACCCGGAATATTACTGGAGTTTTAAGAAAAGCCTATCCAGGGATAATAACCATGGCAATGCAGAATAATGTTCCAATAATTCCAGTTGCTCAATATGGCAGTGAGAAGTTCTGGATTAATATTAAGAGATTCAGAAGAACGGAGTTTACTTTCCGTGTTGGACAACCTTTTTACCTGGAACCGGGAACTGAAAAAATTTCCGGAAAACTGAGAAAGGATATGCTTTATACAATCATGGTCCAGCTTGCAAAACTGTTACCCGAGGACTACAGGGGGGAGTATTCAGATTTTACTCTTGCTGATGAGAAATATCTTCGCTTCCTTGAAGAAGGAACCTATAGCCTGGATTCTCCAGTACCTCTATGGCAGAAATAAAAAAATATATAATTTCAGTAGATGCCGGCGGTTCCAGCCTAAGGGCCTTATTGTTTGATAGGCAAGGTAGAATTGTAGGAAGAGAACAGGTAAAAACAGAAATTATTTCATCTTCTTCTGGTGCTATTGAACATGATCCCGAAGAGTTGTGGCAAAAGTTTCTATTTGCTGTAAATAAACTTCTTAAAAATTTAAATGTTAAGCCTGTAGAGATAGCTTCTATTGGAATAAGTGTTCAAAGAGCTATTTTTACTCTTTGGGATAAAAAAGGAATTACCTGCTGTAATTTTATAAGTTGGTCAGATATCAGAGCTGCTGAAACCACTTCTTTAATGAATAAAAATATAAAATGGAAGTTTGTTAAACTTGGTGCAGCTTTGGTAGGTCGATTTACAGGTTCTACCATTCTTACAGCAACAGGTATGCTTGATTTTGTTACGGATCATGCACTTTCCAGACTTAACTGGCTTTTTGCCCGCAGGCCTGAAGTGTATGAAAAGGCAAAAAATGGTGAGCTCATGTTTGGAACTCTGGATACATGGTTTGTTTATAAGCTTACAGGTGGAAAAATTCATGCTACAGATACATCAAATGCTGCGTCTACCTCTCTTTATAATCATTTTGATTTCAAGTGGAATTCCATATTCTGCAATTTGTTTAAAATCCCAATTGGAATATTTCCTGAAGTAAAAGAAACAAAAGATGATTATGGTTATACAACAGAAGATCTTTTTGATGGTGTAAAAATACCCATTGGAGCTGTTGTGGGGGATCAAATGGCTTCTCTTTTTGGTCATTGTTGTTTTGAAAAGGGTGATGTCAAAATATCCCAGGGATCCGGTTCTTTTGTAGATATAAATATGGGATATAAGCCTAAGCTTTCACGTCGGGGACTTTTCCCTCTTGTAGCCTGGAGAATTGATGGGATGACCACTTATATGCTGGAGGGGCATCTTGCTACTGCAGGAAGACTGATTGACTGGCTTGGGCAGGGAATAGGCTTGTCAGATACACCAAAAGTCTTAAATGAACTGGCTGCTGAGTGTGAAGATTCTGAGGGTGTTGTGTTTGTACCCACTCCCAATGGGATTAGATTCCCTCATTTTAAACCCAATGTTAGAGGTACCATTTTTGGTTTATCGCTTAATACTCATAGAAGGCATGTTGCAAGGGCTGTTTTGCAGGGTATCGCAATGAGACTTGTTGATATTCTTGATGGTATTAAAAAAGATACAGGAATAAGGGTCAGAAGTATTAAAACTGATGGGGGGGTAAGTCGTTCAGATCTTCTTCTGCAGTGTGTTTCTGATCTTTCAAATCATACCGTTGAACGATCACGGGAGCATGAGGTAGCAGCTGTTGGGGCCGCATATCTTGCAGGATTGTCTGCGGGGATCTGGAAGAGTTTTGATGAAATTAGTAAGCTGGAAAAAGTGTATGATCTTTTTGAACCCCGAATATGTTCTGTGGAAAGGGATAAAATTAGAAAACGGTGGAAAACTGCTTTAAAAGCTGCGTTGAGCGTAGAGTAGTAATCGAGACAACTATCGGTCACTTTTTCTTCGTTTAAAATATCCCTTTCTTACCAACTCATTATATATATCAGTATTCATCTGTATATGGATATTATCCAGAAGTTTTTTTTCTTTTCTTGCAAAAAGTCTTTCCATAACTGTCCGTATTATTGGATCAGATGCAGAAAACTGTTTTATATACAATTCAGATTTATTAAGCAGCCCCATATTCTATTATTATCATAGAATCTCTGGTTTTCCAAGAGAGATCTTTTATTTTTTTGTTCAGGAGTATTCCATATTTTTTTGTTTTTCGCAGTAAAAAATGTTTTTATCACTGATCGGGGCTTTAATTTAGATAAAGTAAGGCAAAAAACAGAAAAGTTGTTCAAATTTAAACATTAGTGGTGTATAATTGTTCAGATATTTTCAAAAAGGAGAAAATGAATGAAGAAAATTTTAATTCTTTTACTGGTGCTTAGTATTGTTCCGGCAATGATGTTTGCCGGCGGCGCCAAAGATGAACCTGCAGCAGCAGATGGAAAAGCTGGAGGAGTTCTGGTTTTTGCACACTCAGGTGATGCAGTAGGTCTTGATCCTGCAAGAGAAACAGACGGTGAGTCTTTCATGATTGCAGACAATATTTACAACTGTCTTGTTGAGTTTGAACCTGGTTCAACTGCTATCATTCCTGGTCTTGCTGAGACATGGGATGTTTCTGCAGATGGCCTTGAGTACGTTTTTCACTTAAGAGAAGGTGTAAAATTTCATGATGGTACAGATTTTAATGCAGATGCTGTTGTATTTTCACACAAAAGACAGTTAGATGAAGGCCATGAATACTATCAGTATGGTCCATGGAAATACTGGGGCTATATGGATATGAGTGGTATTGTTGAAGATATTGTAGCTGTTGATGATTACACAGTAAAATATACACTTCAAAAACCAGAAGCACCTTTTATTGCTAACCTTGCAATGAACTTTGCTGTAATTGTATCTCCAACTGCAGTTAAAGAATACAAAGAAGATTACACAAATAATCCTGTGGGAACAGGTCCTTTCAAATTTGTATCCTGGACAAAAGACGCTAACATAGTTGTTGAGAGATTTGATGATTACTGGGGAGATAATGCTTTTCTTGACCGTGTAATTTTTAAAGTTGTTCCAGACGCAACTGCAAGAGTACTTGCTCTTAAAAAAGGTGAAGTTGATATAGTTGACTTTCCATCACCTGAAGATATACCTGCTATAAGAACTACTGATGGTCTTAAAGTTATTGAACAGGCTGGATTGAATGTTGGTTACCTTGCTATGAACACAGAAAAAGCACCTTTTGACAACAAACTTGTTCGTCAGGCAGTTAACTATGCAATGAACAAACAGGATATTATAGATGGTGTTTATGGTGGACTTGGACAGATTGCTAAGAATCCTCTGCCTCCTGGAATGTGGTCTTATAATGATGCTGTTAAGGATTATGCTTATGATCCTGCAAAAGCAAAGGCTCTTCTTGCAGAAGCAGGATATGCTGATGGTTTCTCAACTACTCTATGGGCAATGCCTGTATCCAGACCATACAATCCAAATGGTAAGAAAGTAGCAGAAATTATGCAGGCACAGCTTGCAGAAGTTGGTATTGATGCATCTATTACATCATACGACTGGGGAACATATCTTGATAAAACTGATATGGGTGAACATGATATGGCACTTCTTGGTTGGACTGGTGATAATGGTGATCCTGATAACTTTCTATGGGTTCTTCTTTCTGCACCTGCAGCAGTTAAACCTGCCGGAAACATTGCTTTTTGGAAAGATGCTCAGTTTACAGCTTTAATTAAAGAAGCTAAAGAGACTTCAGATGTTGCAACAAGAACAGATCTTTATGAAAAAGCTCAGCTTATTTTCAAAGAAGAAGCTCCATGGGTAACAATTGCACACTCTGTAGTTGTTGTTCCTATGAAAAATGAAGTACAGGGATTTGTTCTCTATCCAACAGGAAAGAGAGTTTTTACTTCTGTATGGCTTGAGAAATAGATTATACAGCCTTTAGGTTTGTAATAATTGTAATTCACAAAGGCAGAGATGCTTCTATTGCATCTCTGCCTTTTATTGATTCCCATTATATTGGAATAAAAAGATGCTTAAATACATATTAAAAAGATTATCTCTCTTAATACCAACACTTTTGGGTGTTGTAACAATTGTATTTTTTATGATTGCCCTTTCTCCTGGAGATCCTGCCAGGGTCATGCTTGGAGAGCGGGCAACTGCTGCAAGTCTTGAGAAATTACGCCATGAACTTGGCCTTGATAAACCTTTATATGTTCAATATGGTTTGTACCTCCAGCGGGTGGTACAACTTGATCTTGGAAAATCGATTAAATCCGGTCAAAAAGTTTCTGAAGAAATACGTGACCATTTACC
>JAQIBN010000118.1 GCA_027859095.1 Spirochaetia bacterium
AGAAGGAGATATTATTACTTGGATTAACAATATTGTAATTGATAACCTTAATTCAGAAAAAGCCGGTATTTCAACAAGATATTTAGAATGGCCTGGGAATACGCAAATGCTCATTCCTCTTACTGAAACAGGTGATATTAAAATTGATACAGATGTTATTAGTAACAAAGAGGTAATTGAAGACCTTCGGACCCAGGATGATAAGGGGATAGAACCGAGAAAAGATGTAGTAGAACTTAAAGAACGTGAAATTGAAGAAGAACAGGATAAAATTGAGGAGCAGAAAGAACAACTTAGAAAAGAACAAAACACTCTTGAGTCTGAAAAGGAAAAGTTAGAAGAAGAATCTGAAGACCTTAATAATAAGGAAATAGAAAACCGTGAAGATAATATTGTAGAAAAAGAAAATATTTTGGAAGAAAAACAGGAAGAACTTAAAGAACGTGAAGATAAACAGCAAGAGAGACAGGATGAAGTTCAAAAAGAACGTGAACTAATAGCAGCGGATGAAAAAAAACTTATAGAAGATGAGCAGGGTGATTCAAATGCTTCTACAACAGATACTATAGATACAGTACCATTTTTACTAATTGATAGAAATGATACTAATTTAATGGGCCGTTTAGCATTAATTAATACAGTAACCGGAGAAATTGATAAACGTTCCTCCATTAATACTGTCAGAGGTCGTAGATATTATTTATCTGGAAAGAAAATGTTAATTGTATCCGGAATCGACAAAGCGCCCCAGGCTATAAGATTGATGTATCTGGATTCTGAAACACTGGAGGTAATAACCCCGGGTAATTATGATGTATTTAGTGATACAGATTTATTGATTAATGGTAATAGTATTTACGCAATTGTAAGGGAAAATAGCAAATGGTATGTAGGTAGATTTAATGATAAATTGGTATTGCAGTCACGATCAGAACAGGAAGTCATGCCGTATACACCTTTGCAATTGAATAAAGGTATTCTATATGTTCAGTTGAAAGATGGTAAAATTGCACCTCTAAATCCTGACACTTTACTAATTAACGAATAAGAAAGATCGTCGAAGGGGTCGATTTATTGTGTCCTAAGGTTTGAATATTTTTTTAAAGAATTTGATAATATTAATTAATATTTTTTTAAAAAAGCATGGATTTTTTAGTTTCTCCAGTTTTGTATAGGCATCTACGATTTCATCTGGGGTAAAGTCTTTTCTGTGTATATTTTCTTCAATTTCAATTTCAAGTTTTATTTTATTCGTTGTAGCATCTATAATATTTGCTTCTATATTTTCCCAACCTAATTTTTTTGCAGATTGAAGCCTTCTAAAGCCTGCAATTAGCTGATATTCTCTGGTCAATACAATTGGGTTCATAAGTCCATGAATATTCATGCTTTCGACGAGTTCATTAATATTACCTATTTCTTTTCGAATACGTTTTTTTATTTGAATTTCACTTATTCTTACAAGCATATACTTCCTTTAATCCAGAAGAGAATTAGTTGTCGATTCTGTATCAATATCATCAAGAAGGAAATTTATATTATTATCATCAAAATTAAACAAATCATCGGAAAGATCTTTAAGATCAAAAGTATCAACACCAAAATCTTCAATTAACAATATATCTCTCAATCCATCTATCAATTCATTATCCCTTTGATTATTAAAAGTATGAATATCGCAAAATGTTTTTGGTTCCGTACCTGCAATAAAAATCTCATCCAGAAGACCGTCAACACATTCACTTGTTGGGATTTTACCCGATATTGCACATACTTTCATTTCTACAAGTCCTGTTTCAGGTTTCTGAAAATCAATACGTTTAAGTCCTGTATGAATGGCTTTCATATATTCTGCCCAGACTGGGCCAGCTGCTGTTGCCCCTGTAAGTTCCCTTCCCAATGAGTTACCCGGTGTATCAAAACCAAACCAGATAGCCGTGGTGTAGTATGGTGAGAATCCAACTGTCCATGCATCACCCCAATTCTGAGTAGTTCCAGTTTTTCCTGCCATCGGCATTCCGTCAAATCCACCAATATTTATTCTTCGCCATTTAAGAGTTCCGTATTCAACAGTACTTTGCAGCATTGAAACCATTATATAGGCATTCTGTGGGGTCATTATATCGTTTTCTTTACCTCTGTTATTTAACTGTTCCCTAAGTCTGTCTTTTTCCGGTTCCAATACTACATTGCCATTTCGATCTAAAACAGAAATAATTGAAATTGGTATTACAGCCTTTCCCTGATTAGGAAAAGTTGCAAATGCTCTAACCATATTTATAGGTGCTACAGAAGTAATACCAAGACCCAGAGGGAAGCTCCTGGGAAAAAGAGTACGGTCATCAGACTTTTCTTCCATTCCTAATAATCTTGAAGCACGTTCTATGGCAGGTTCGAATCCTAAGCTATCCAAAACCTGGAGAGACGGAACATTCATTGAGGTTGCCAAAGCATGACGTAGTAAGACAGAACCTTCCCATTCGCCAAGGTAGTTTGTTGGAGTGTACTTATTTCCCATATCATCGAAGAAAACAATTGGTCCGTCATATAGTCTTGTTGATGTTGTTAAATTCTTTGATCCTATTGCGGCTGAATAATATAGTGGTTTAAAACTGGAACCAGGCTGGACTTGAGCATCAATAGCTCTATTATATTTTTTAGTTTCAAAATCGCTTCCACCTATCATACTCAGAATATGACCGCTGTGGTCATCAATTGTAATTAGAGCACCTTCAACTGTTGTTTTTTTTGCTGATAATTGATCTTTAATTGCTGCGTATTGAGTCAATTCTTTTACTTCATTTAGGCCAAACATGAGTGACATAAGTTCCAGAGTTGGGCTTAAGTTTTTATAAAATTCGTTTCTTGCTGCTTTTTTTTGTTTTGCCCCTGCTACCTGAATATCCTCCAGGTCAAACATGAGACTTAACATATCAATTACTGGTACATATGTTTTATCTACTATACCGAGTCTGGAATCTGATTTTGATTTATATCTTTCATTTATACTATGATAAGCTTTCTCCATGATTTCATCTGCTACGGTCTGGTAGCCCAGGTCAAGGGTTGTATTTACTATGTAACCATCTTTGTTAATATCAACTGCACCATATAACATATCATTCAGTTGTATTCTTACGTATTCACTAAAATATGGTGCTTTGCTATCATTGTCAAAATAAGCACTGGATATATTAGATCTTGTATAATTGTAACTATCCCAATATTGTTGAAATGAAAGATCAACTTCATTCTGTGTTGCGTAGCCGAGATTCACCATCTGTTTTAATACATCTATCTGTCTGTCCCTGGCACGTTCAGGGTGGTTAATAGGGGAATAAAGAGCTGGACTTGCAAGCTGAACAACAAGAATAGCAGATTCTGCTATACTAATATCTCTTGAACTACGACCAAAATAAAATTGAGACGCTGATTCAACCCCATATGCATTATGACCGAAATACATCTGGTTTAGATAAATTTCAAGGATTTCATTTTTCGAAAGATCCCTTTCAAATTGGAAAGCATACCATAGCTCTTTTAGCTTTCGTTTGACGGTAATATCTTTTCTATCTGCGTAATGCCACCCTGCAACCTGCATGGTAAGTGTACTGGCACCAGAAAAATAACGTCCGGTTAAAATATTAAAGGCTGCACCTGCAACTCTAACCAAATCAACCCCTTTATGAGTATAGAAAGTACTATCTTCTCTGCTTATTAGAGCATAGAGTAATTTTTTAGGAAACTCATCTATTGGAACTATATCCCTTTTTTCTTCGGAAAATATTTCTGTAATGAGTTCTCCATGCCTGTCTAAAATCTGAGTTGGAAGGGCAGGAGTGTATGAGCTAAGATCACCTCTTACATCAATGTTATGGCTTGCTGAAAGGAAAAAACCGAGCCCCAGACCAAATACTATTGATGTTAAAATTGTTAGGCTTATAAAAATACCTGATAAGAGTTTTCTTTTTCCAGTTTGAAACATAGGCATACATTATTTATTCAAAAGGGTTATGTCAAGAAGAAGGCCGACTCTTTTAAGGGAATCGGCCTTAATCATAACTGTCTGACAATAATATAGTAAACTGGGAGGGGAACTATATTACCAGTCTGACAATTATATTATCGACGTAAATAAAAAAAAGTTAATTCTCCTGTATTAAAATATCAAGAGAAAGTGATATTTTATAGTCTTTTTCTTTTTCAATAGTAAATTTTTTACTTAAGAAGTAATCTCCGAGCTCCATACGTACAACATGTTCACCCTTTTCAATGTCTATTTTTATACCGGGAAATGAATTTAACTTCTTACCATCAAGAATAATTATAACTCCATCAGGAGCTTCAAACAAAACAGTGGAGATTAATTGTTCAAGAAAAAGGTTTATGTCTGTGACTATTCCTCTTGAAATTACAAAAGATCTATTAATTTCCTTATATATATCAGATTGAATAAGAATTTGATGTAATCCTTCTTCAAGAATGTATTCAGTTTTATTAGTTACCTGTTTCCCATCAAGTATAATATTGTACAGATTTTCAGATGGAGAGCCATTAATACTCAGATCAAGTATCCCCTTATTACTCAATACAGGAATAACTTCTAATTTAAAAATACTGGATTGAACACTGGAAGGGATTCCCTTCATAACTGGGATTATTGAAATTAATAAAGGAGAAACGGTTTGATCTAAAATATCTGTTATAAAGGACCCTGGAATTAAATCATTATTGGTATTCTGTGACATTGGTATAGAAATGAACATTTTTTTAGAGACAGTAAGCAATTTTGAAAAAAGAAGGTTCCCACTATATGATTTAATATTTTTATCAGGAAAAGAATCCAGCTTGTAGTAGATATTCACCATAAAACTATCTCTATATCTTGCTAAATCATCAGGAATAGTTATTGTAAGCTCAAGACCCTTTACAAAGGGGCTTTCTGTTATAAAAAGACCTGTTAAATCAAACATGTTAAAATCTGTTTCTTCTTTTTCTGTTTTTATTGTTAGAATACTACTGACTTCACCTCTAATATTTACAGAGAAAGTTGGTACTATCAAAATAATTAGAAAAATTATTATAAAAAAATTCGTTTTCACTCTTTTTTTCCCAATATCATAAGGCTTGGATCTCTTGGGCTCCCGGAATTTCTTATCTCAAAATGAAGATGAGGTCCTGTTGTCATTCCTGTTGATCCCACTGTGCCTATAATCATACCCGATTGTACCTGCTGATTCAACTGAACTAACACATTTTTTAAGTGACAGTATAATGTTTTATAATTATTTTCATGTTTAATACTAATGAAATTGCCACAAATATCATTATAATCTATAGTTTGTATCGTTCCTGATCTTGCTGCCATTATTTCTGTTCCTTCCGGTGCGGCTATATCTATTCCATTATGATAATTTGAGTTTCCTGTAATGGGATTAACTCTAGCTCCAAAATGAGATGAAATGATTCCTGTGGGTAATGGGAATCTAAACATTAAACCCAGGAAGAAAGATCTTTCTAGCTTATGAAATTTCTCACCTGCCAGGAAAAAATAAGTATTTTGTATATCTCCATTTAACACAAATTTTATAGCATCTTCTGTTGATCTCCATGATCTAATCATAAATTCAATATCAGATTTAGGATATAATGGAAGAAATATACCAGGAGTATTTGATATCAACAGATTTTTTCCTGGAAGGAGAATATCTGGTTTATTTAATTGGTTTAAGGTTGTGATTGTTTCATAAGGTAAGTTGAATCTTGCGGCAAGTTCAAAAATGGTTGATTTGGTTTTAAGTGAAACTCTGTAAATTTGAAGTGGGCGTAAAGTTTTATTTTGTTCAGAATTACGGTAATAACTAGCTATGTCATCAGTTATCTGTCTAAATAGAATATCTGTTTGATTCATTCTTTCTATTAGAGGGTATAAATTATTATCAAGCGTATTTCCATTTATTGGAGACAGAAAAATAATTAAACAGAGTATGAATATACTTTTAAAGTAAATTCTAGACTGATCCATTTTTTTTTCTTGATATAAATATAAAATATCCTAATATAAGGAAATATAAGGTGGTTAACAT
>JAQIBN010000246.1 GCA_027859095.1 Spirochaetia bacterium
AATCAGGGGGAGAGAGACTTGAGGATGACAAAAGTTCACCAGAAGATCGCAGGATGTTTTAGATCTTCTG
Organism: Spirochaetia bacterium; assembly: GCA_027859095.1. Classification (GTDB taxonomy): domain Bacteria; phylum Spirochaetota; class Spirochaetia; order B11-G9; family B11-G9; genus JAJRQE01. The sequence goes on from JAQIBN010000246.1 coordinate 71, forward strand.
AAGGCTCCAAATTTTTCTGTAGAATCAGAAGCTATATTTCTACCTGCAATAAACAAGGAGTTACCGCTAATGAAGCTTTGACGTTGCTCTTTCTTGGGAAATACCCTGATTTTATAACGGTAGATTTAAATGGCTCGATCAGGTCTCCTGATTGTGCTGAATAGTTACGAAATTTCATCAATGAGCACCTTCCCATCCGTTGGATGCTGAAGTCCTGCCATCATTGAAAGAAGGGTCGTTTTCCCACTTCCAGAGGAGCCGCGGACTGCTACATAGTCACCTTCATTGATTGAAAGGGAAATATTCTTGACGGCCTCAACAAGTGATTCAACCTTGCCATATGTTTTTGTAGTATTTATCATCTGAATGAGCATTTTTCTCTCCATCCTTAAAGACTGTTAATTGTTGATACAGGGTCGATATTTGAAGCAGATACTGCCGGCCACCAGCTGGTGGCTGTTCCCAGAGCTGTCACACCAAAAATGCCGATAAGGAAATTAAATTTATTAAATATCATTCCTGCAACATCTATGTCAGAAAGTGCCGGCAACAGAAGATAGGAAGTACCGACAGCAGTAATACTTCCTGCAATTCCGGCAGTAACACTGATTATTAATGATTCGGAGAGTATAATTTGTATAATATGAGATTTGGAAAATCCTAAAGCTCTGAAAATACCTATCTCCTTCTTCCGTTCAGAAATTGATCCTGAAACTGTTGAAAAGATAATAAGACCGCATAGAATAATCAGTATAAAACTTATTGCCCATGTAAAGCTGCTTATTTTATCTATTATTAGCATTCTCTGCTCCATTACCTGTCTGATAGCTCTGGCATTCACGCCGGGCATAACTGAAGATATCTGGGAAACCAGTTCTTCTATTGGACAGTCATTGCAGAGAGCAGAGACCTCAACCAGTGAAATTTTTCCTTGTTTTTCAATCAGGTTTTCTACAACTTCCAATATCCAGATTCAACTTATCCGCAACTTCCCTTCCTGCAAGGATTTCATCATTGCCAATAGGGAACTCCCCTTCAATATCCCACCAGGTCTTTAGTTTCCTCTCTTCCTCTGATATTACCCCTACAAGGAGAACTTCCGATTCAAAATCTCCTGATTTCACCTGTCCGACTCCTATCAGTTTAGGGGAAACAGCGCTTATATTCGCGCTATTTTCTATACTGCGAATTTTTTCTACATCTATCAGATTTATCTCTTCCATACTTGTAACAATTCCGCTCAGGTTTATTCCGCCATAAGAAAGTGACAGACTGTCTGTCTTGGGAGTAATCACGATATTGGCGCCAAATTCATCAAATTCATCGGCAATTTCTTTCTGCCGTTTTAGACTGTAGAGACTTATATTGATAAGATTCATTACATACCTCCCTTAGAAAAATCTGATGCCTGTATCGATTACAGAAGTATGTATTACAACCAGGCCATCGACCTCTACTCTTTCCAGGGGTGCAGGGTTGCAACCGCCCTCTTCGACATTTATTCTGACACTTGGAAACTGTCGTCCACAGTTATTGCATACCATAATATCACCAAGCTGTTTGTACCCCAGTCTTGATTCGTAGCAGACATCGCATTCCCTGTATTCACCGCCGGAGAAGGAACAGTTGATGTCATAAATTTTGACAGTAATGACCCTCTGAGCGTTTCATTGGGAGACCTAAGGGTTAATCCTTCGGGATCCCCTACACTGACTGATTTTCTGCAGAGGACACAAGGCGAATCTGTTATTGTTACAAGTGAAGCTGGTATTTTCAATGGTCGAATTTTCAGCGTCGAAAAAAGTCAGAAAGAAAACCAGATTCATACAATACTAAATCTGATGGATAATAGTGGAATTAAAGCAATAGATATTACAAATCTCAAAAACCTTCAATTTGAAGATCCCGATCTGCAGGGAGAATTGGTATCTGCTCTAGGAATGATAGCCCGCTCACGGGTTAAATCTATTAGAACATTAAAGATTTCTCTTAAAGGGGATGGAGAACGGAGAATCAGACTCAGCTATATAAGAGCAGTTCCATTATGGAAAACTAGCTACCGCTTAGTCCTTAATGAAGATGGCATTCCCCGGCTTGAGGGATGGGCTCTGGTTCAAAATACAGGAAGCCAAAGCTGGGAAAATGTCAAGCTGGGATTTGTTGCCGGCCAGCCTAATGCCTTTACAATGGATCTTTCAACTCCCCGGTATATTACCCGCCAGAATATAGATATCGTATCGGCTACTCCAATAGGCCCTACTTCATATGCAAAAGCCTATCCTTCTGGACCTTCTTCCTCAAGAAGCCAGTCCCTTGCAGAAGCTCCATCAATGGCTATGGACGAGGGAATGTATGGTTATGAATTGGAGGATCAATATTCTCCAGCTCCCATAAGTTCCCAGGCAAGTGGAATCCGGTCGGGAAATTTCTACCGATATGATGTAAAGCTCCCTGTTACAGTAGATGCACGATCTTCTGCCATGATACCAATACTAACTCAGGAAGAGGTTGGCAAATCACTTGCTGTTTATGATCCTTCATATGATAAGGTCTTTAAAGGAGTTCGCCTCACGAATGATACAGAGGCACATTGGGCCGCAGGACCTGTATCAGTACTCGAAGGCCGATATTACGGCGGAGATGCAATGCTGCCTGAAATGATTCCTCGTAATACATGGATTCTGACCTATGCGGTACACGGGACACTGGAAGTTCAGAAAATCCAAACAGTGGAATCTCAAAGGATAAGTGCACTTAAAATTACAGATGGTATCCTTTATCGAATTGATAAAATATTACGAGAAACCACTTACAGGATAGAAGGAGATGAGGATGAGCTTATTTTGATTCATCCAAGGGAATCTGGTTGGAAAATAACAGGCAGTCCTGAAGTTTCTGAAGAAACAACAGGTGAATATAGATTCTTTCTAAAGGGATGGAACGATCCTGTTGCAGTTGCAGAAGAGTATATAATCTCAAACCAATATAGTCTGAACAGTTTTGGGATTTCACAAATTGCTGTTTATATGGAATGGAAGGATATCTCTCCACAGATAAAAAGGGCACTGGAGAAAATAACAGAGTTGAAACAGACTGCAGATGATATAAGAGCTGAGATGAATTTATTTTCTAACCAGATCACCCGCATAGAACGTGACCAGAACAGAATGAGAGAAAACATGAAGGTACTTGATATGGAGTCTGATCTTTTCCGGCAGTATGTATCCCAGCTCGAAGTTCAGGAAGGGGATTTAAAGGAGATTAGCACACAGATTAAAAAAAGACAAACAAATCTCCATACTGCAGACAAAACTCTGAAGGACTATATTATTTCACTGGATCTGTAAAACGATGCTCTTTGTGCAGATTCAGGTTGATATGAGTTTTAAATTACTTGTATAATAGCTTTAATATTTTATAAGTATTTTGATTATTATCCGGAGCAGAATGTGGAAGAATTTTTACGCTCAACTTTAGAAGGGTTTCCCCTTATTGCACTTGTAGCAATAGCTGCTTTCACTTTATATACCCTTAGTAAGGGTGCTGATATTCTTGTAGATGAGGCAGTAGCCTTATCTGTCAAATGGGGTGTTCCCAAAATGATAATTGGGGCAACGATTGTCAGTCTTGGTACAACCCTTCCGGAAGCAGCTGTTTCCGTTGGAGCTGCTCTTCAGGGTAATCCTGATCTTGCATTGGGAAATGCCGTAGGTTCAATAATTTGTGATACTGCTCTTATTATAGGTCTTGCTTCATTCATAGCTCCTCTTCAGTTGGATAAATCACTTACAACTAAACAGGGATGGCTTCAGTTTGGAGCCGGCTTACTGTTAATTGCGGTTTCTATCCCATGGTTGTCTATGGATACTGGGTTTACACAGGATGGTAATATCAGTCAGTTCATTGGTTTTGGATTTGTTATTCTGCTTCTTATCTATTTGATTACTTCAGTAAAAAGTGTCAAGAGTATCGATGGATTAGGGGAGTTGGTTGATGATATTGCTGAAGATGAAAAATCTGCTTCCTCATTTATTGTTATGCTGAAATTGATTTTAGGGATTGCCCTTATAATTGTATCTTCAAAGATTTTAATTCCAACTGTAGAACTTGGTGCTGTTCGAATAGGTATACCCCAGAGTGTTATCGCTGCAACTTTGGTAGCCTTTGGAACATCTCTACCAGAATTGGTTACAGCTATTACTGCTGCCCGTAAGGGACATGGCGAGCTGGCAATAGGAAATATAATTGGTGCAGATATATTAAATGTTCTATTTGTTGTAGGAGTTTCTGCCTCTGTAACAGGAAGCGGTCTAGTTGTACCATCTTCTTTTTTTACATTTCAGTTTCCAGTTATGATAATTGCTCTATTAGTTTTTAGACTTACTACTTTATTTGCTAAAAAAGCAATTACAAGAAAACATGGAGCAGTACTTTTTGGTATATATGTAATATATCTAATTTCCAGCTTTACATGGTTAAGTTGATTTGGAGGAGGGGACATGATTAAAATAGATGGAAATTCTTTAACAATAGAGGGTGTTATAAAAGTATGCAGGAAGTTCGAAACTGTTAGTTTAAATGAAAAATCAATTCCTGCTATAAATAAATCACGAAAATACGTGGAAAAAGTTCTTTCTGAAGAAAGAATTGTTTATGGTATTACTACAGGTGTTGGTGAACTTGCAAATAAGTTGATTTCAAGTGCAGATGCTGAAAAGATGCAGGAAAATCTTATCCGTTCCCATGCTACGAGTGTTGGTGAACCCTTTCCTGAAGATATTGTCCGTGGAATAATTCTTCTTAGAGCCAATGCAGTCTCAAAGGGTTATTCCGGAATAAGGGTTACTGTAATTAAACTATTGATGGAACTTCTTAATAATAAAATCTTTCCCTATATTCCCAGACAGGGTTCTGTTGGTGCCAGTGGTGATCTTTCTCCTTTAGCACATTTAGCTCTTGTACTCATGGGAGAGGGGGAATGTTTTAAAGATGGAAAGAGAGTTCCTTCCAAAATAGTCCTGGACATTGCCGGACTTAAGTCTGTACGACTACAACCCAAAGAGGGGCTTGCTCTGATAAACGGCACTCAAATTATGTCAAGCTTAGGCTGTCTTGCCGTTGATGATGCAGAAAAACTACTTAAACATGCTCAAATTGCAGGAGCCATGAGTCTTGAGGCTCTGAAAGGTACATCAAAAGCATATGATGCTCGTATACATGCAGTAAGACCTCATCCAGGCCAAATTCGTTGTGCAGCAAACATGCGTCAGCTTATTAAAGATAGTGAGATAGTTGCCAGCCATAAAAACTGTGAAAAGGTTCAGGATGCATATACTCTAAGGTGCATTCCCCAGGTTTATGGTGCAGTTATGGATACCATAGAGTATGTTAAAGGTGTTTTTTCCATAGAGATAAATTCTGCAACAGATAATCCTTTAATATTTGAAGATCCTGAAGAGGCAATATCAGGAGGTAATTTCCATGGAGAACCTTTGGCCTTTGCTCTGGACTTTCTTGGAATTGCTATGGCCGAAATTGGAAATATTTCCGAACGAACAGCAGACAGACTGGTTAATCCCCATGTTTCCGGTTTGCCGCCTTTTCTTGCAGAAAACAGTGGTCTAAATTCCGGTTATATGATTGCTCAGTATACCGCTGCTGCCCTTGTTTCTGAGAATAAGATTCTGGCACACCCTGCCAGTGTGGATTCAATTCCAACTTCGGCAGGCCAGGAGGATCATGTAAGTATGGGACCTATAGCCGGCCGCCATGCTGTAGATATAATACATAATGTGGAGCAGATTATAGGTATAGAAATGCTTGCAGCAGCCCAAGGAATAGATTTTCAGGAAAAGCTAAAGCCTGGTACTGGAACAAATGCGGCATGGAAAGAGATTCGAAAATACATACCTCATTTGGGAGAAGATAGAGTTATGTATCCTGATATGGAGAAGATGTTGGGGCTTATCAAAGATCGAACAATACTAAGAGCTGTGGAGCAGGTTGTGGGGTCTACCCTGTAGTCACCTGTTAAAAAAACATGTGTGGTAGTAAGTACAAGGAGTAAAACTATGAATCAACGACCAATGTACATGGAAGAAAAACCCAATAAACCTATTCGCGCAGCCAGAGGCACAGTGCTCCGGGCAAAAACATGGGAGGTGGAAGCAGCCCTACGAATGCTTGAAAATAATCTTGACCCAGAGGTGGCACTTATACCGGATGAGCTTATTGTCTACGGCGGCGCTGGAAGGGCTGCCAGAAACTGGAGAGAATATAATAAAATACATAATGCTCTACAGAATTTAGCAGTAGATGAAACACTTATGGTTCAGTCTGGAAAGGCTGTTGGTGTTCTCCAGACTCATGAACACAGTCCCAGAGTTCTTATTGCTAACAGTAATATTGTTCCTGCCTGGTCTACAGCTGATAATTTTGCAAAATATGATGCACTGGGCCTTACCATGTATGGTCAAATGACTGCTGGAAGCTGGATTTATATTGGTACCCAGGGAATACTTCAGGGAACCTATCAGACTCTGGCTTCATTGGCAGATATGCATTTTGGTGGAAGCCTTAAAGGTAAGTTTGTATTAACCGGAGGACTTGGTGGTATGAGTGGTGCGCAACCTCTAGCAGTCACTATGGCTGAGGGTATAGCGTTAGTTGTAGAAGTTGATCCTGAACGGGCAGCAAGAAAGGTTAATGAGGGGTATTGTGACCGTCTGACATCAAATTTAGATGAAGCTGTTAAATGGGTGGAGGAAGCAAAGATAAAAGGGCAAGCTCTATCTATTGCTCTTGTAGATAATACTGCAGTAATTTTTCCTGAACTTGTAAGAAGGGGTATTATACCGGATATTGTTACAGATCAGACCTCCAGTCATGATCTTCTTGATTATATGCCTGTTGGAGATTTACAAGAGTGCAGAGTCCTAAGAACAACAAATGCTGAGGAGTTTAAAAAGCGGTCTCTGGAAGCTATAGTTCTGCATACTCAGGCAATTATCGATATGCAAACTCAAGGTGCAATTGCTTTCGACTATGGTAACAATCTAAGGGGTCAGGCAGAACTTGGTGGATTAAAGGTTCGTGATGATAATGGTAAATTCCTTTATCCTGGGTTTGTGCCTGCCTATATCCGACCTCTATTCTGTGAAGGGCGGGGCCCTTTCAGGTGGGCAGCTCTTTCAGGTAAGGAAAGTGATATTACAAAACTTGACGATCTGGTTCTGGAGATGTTCCCTCATGATGAAATTCTAACCCGGTGGATTCGTCTTGCCAGAGAGAAGGTTCCTACTCTTGGACTTCCCAACAGGGTTTGCTGGCTTGGCCTGGGAGAACGTGCTGAGTTTGCCATCCGAATGAATGATATGGTAAGAAGTGGCGAACTTGAAGCTCCTATAGTAATAGGCCGTGATCATCTTGACTGCGGTTCAGTTGCCTCTCCTAACAGAGAAACTGAGGATATGCTTGACGGAAGTGATGCAATAGCCGATTGGCCTCTTTTAAATGCAATGTCTTCTGTTGCTTCCGGGGCCGACTGGGTTTCTATTCATAATGGTGGTGGAGTTGGTATAGGTAATTCAACTCATACTGGCCAGGTTATTGTGGCAACAGGAACTAAAGAAAAAGAACTCAGACTTAATAGGGTGCTTACTTCAGACCCCAGTTTTGGTATATTTAGACATGTGGATGCGGGGTATCCTGAAGCTATTGAATTTGCAAAGAAAAAGAAAGTTAATATTCCTGGGATGGTTTAAGTAGAGCGTATATCGTAGATTGATATTCCGGGCGTTACCCTGCTTCGCAGGGTCAGGCTATCCAGGGGTTCCGTCCCTTCGGGACCGCATGCGCGCCCTTCCTATCCTTAACGCGTTGTTTACGGTTAAATCAAACATCACTGCTGGAGAGATAGTATATATTATGGTAGTATGTACAAAAAGAGATAATAAAAAAGGGATTGTATTTTGGCAAAATCAAAGAAAATAGTTAAGCAAAAAAGTATAGAAGAAACTCTCTGGGATTCAGCAGATAAACTGCGGGGTTCTGTTGAACCAGCTGAGTATAAACATGTTGTTTTGGGCCTTATTTTTCTGAAATTTGCCGGAGATAAGTTTGAAGAACGGCGAAATGAACTTATAGCAGAAGGTAAGCAAAAATATGTAGAAATGAAAGATTTCTACAATATGAATAATGTTTTCTACCTGGAAGAAACTTCACGGTGGAGTTATATTGAAAAGAATGCCAAACAGAATGATATTTCTTTAAAAATTGATACAGCACTTCACGATATAGAAAAAGATAATCCCTCTTTAAAAGGTGCCTTGCCGGATAACTATTTTTCTCGTCTAGGTCTGGATAAAACTAAATTAGCCACTCTTGTTGATACAATAAACAAAATTAATACTCTGGAAGATATTGAATTAAATGATATAGAACGGAATTACCGCACCCGAAAAGATGAGATTATTTTTATGGATCTGCGACAAATTGGCGAACCCTTTGAAAAGAAATTTACACAGTTCAACACACAGCATATCCAGGATATTGCCAGAACCTTTCATAGCTGGCAGCAAAAAGATAATGACTATAAAAACATACCGGAATATTGCTACTCGGCAAATAAAGAAGAAGTGGCCAAAAAAGATTATTCTTTAGTTCCCAGCAAATATATTGAATTCATTAATAGGGATGAAAATATAGACTTTGATTCAAAGATGAAAACACTTCAAACAGAGTTTGAGAACCTCCTTAAAGAGGAAGAACAGTCAAAGAAAGATCTGCTCTTAGTTTTTAAGGAGCTTGGTTATGAGATTCAGATATAATGGAGGAAACAAATGGATTTGCAGAATAAAGATGAGTTTGTTTCTGATATTAAACAAATTTTATTGGAAGCCAGAAAGAATACACGTAAAGCTGTTAACTCATCTATGGTTCAGGCTTATTGGTTAATAGGAAAACGTATTGTTGAAGAAGAACAGGAGGGCCAGGAGCGAGCTGTATACGGGAAAGAAATACTCAAAACTTTAGCAAAGGAGCTTTCCGATGAATTTGGAAAAGGATTTGATGAAAGAGAATTACGAAGAATTCGACAGTTCTATATTACTTTTCCAATTCGGGGCACACTGCGTCCCGAATTAAGCTGGAGTCACTATCGGCTGCTTATGAGGGTTACTGGCAAAGAGGCAAGGAAATATTATCTAGATGAAGCGGCCAATCAACATTGGAGCTATAGAACATTAGATAGAAATTATTCTACTCTTTATTATGAGAGACTCCTAAGTTCTCAAAATAAAGAACCGGTTATTGAAGAAATGCAGCAAAAGACAAATGCGTTTCAGCAAGATAACCATGAATTTATTAAAGATCCCTATGTTCTTGAGTTTTTAGAATTACCAGCTAATACCTGTTATTCCGAATCTAAACTTGAAGGTGCTCTTTTAAATAATATTCAGAAGTTTTTGCTGGAACTTGGAAAGGGTTTTGCCTTTGTTGCTCGTCAAAGGCTTATTAGAACAGAAACATCAGATTTCTATATCGATTTAGTCTTCTATAATTTTATATTAAAATGTTTTGTTTTAATTGAACTGAAAACAGAAAAATTAACCCACAAAGATGTTGGCCAATTGGATATGTATGTAAGGATGTTTGACGACTTGCAAAAAGCAGATACAGATAATCCTACCATAGGTATTCTACTGTGTTCTGAAACCGATAAAATTATTGCAAAATATTCGGTTCTTAATCAGAGTAAGCAACTTTTTGCCAGCAAATATATGCCCTTCCTTCCTACTGAAGAAGAACTGATTGCCGAAATTGAACGAGAAAATTTTCGCCTCCAAATGGAAATGAGGGGTGAAGATGAGTAGTAGTTATAAACGGCTTGGGACTTATATTCGGGAAGTAAATATTCGGAATAGGGATTTAGAAGTTAAGACTCTGCTTGGGGTGAGTATTAAAAAAATATTAATTCCATCTATAGCCAATACTGTTGCATTGTTAGATAGTTACGATTATGCAATTGTATCTCAGGCTTATACAGTTTTTGAAATTATTGATCATGAAAAATTAAATCCGGGATATTTAATGATGTGGATACGAAGACCTGAATTTGATCGTTATGCCCGGTTTAAATCTCATGGGAGTGCCAGGGAAATATTTAATTGGGATGAGATGTGTGAAATTGAACTTCCTGTTCCTTCTATTAAAAAACAAAAAGCTATAATTAAAGAGTATAACACCATTGTTGATCGTATAAAGCTTAATGAGCAGCTTAACCGGAAACTGGAAGAAACTGCTCAGGATGTTTATAAGCATTGGTTTGTGGATTTTGAATTTCCTGTTAGTAAGAAATATGCAGTTGAGGTTGGAACGCCTGAAATTGAAGGAAAGCCGTATAGGTCTAGCGGTGGGGAGATGGTTTTTAATGAGGAGTTGGGGAAGGAGATTCCGGTCGGGTGGCACAGTTGTTCATATACTGAAATATTTGATTTAAAAGGAGGAGGTACTCCTGATACAGACATACCAGAATATTGGAATGGCGAAATACCTTTCTTTACTCCAAAAGATATCGGAACTTCTGTGTATTCAACAATAACAGAAAAAAATATTACAGATATGGGGCTAATAAACAGTAGCACAAAGATATACCCTAAGAATACGGTATTTATTACTGCAAGAGGAACTGTTGGAGCAGTGGCATTAGCTTCTGGAGATATGGCAATGAATCAAAGTTGTTATGCTGCTCTAGGGGAAAAATATAATCAATTTTTTGTTCACCAACACACTCTTGAAATCCTTAAACAATTGACAAATGAAGCTAATGGTGGGGTATTTGGTGCTCTTGTAACAAAAGATTTCGATGGAAAGCTAATACTGGCTCCTCCATTGTTCTTTTCCTCAATGTATAAGGAACTTGCCGAACCTATTTATAATCAGATATTTAATAATCAAAGATTTATGAGCATTCTTTTTAATTTAAGAGAATTTTTGCTCGCGAAAATGACAAAGGTCGGTTTTTAGATGAGCAAACAGAAATATTCAGAATGGTTAAGAGTTGATCTTCATATACACACAGATAAGAGTAAAAAAACAAAAAATAACGATTATAAAGGCTCATTCTCAGTTGATAAATTAAAAGAAAAACTCAATGAAAATGATGTTGCAGTAATATCATTAACAGATCATAACATAATGAATGTAGATGCATATGAAGAATATTACAATTCTTATGATGAAAATAATGATCCCTTATTACTTCCAGGAGTAGAATTAGATTTGGAAGTTGTGCATAACGGTGAAACTAAAAGATACCATACTCTTCTTGTTTTTAGAGAATCAACGGCTGAAAAAGTGAATGAAATTAGTACAAAATTAGAAGAACAGTATGCTCTTTTAGGTATCACTAATATGTTCTTACGAAAATTGAATATAGATCAGGTAGTAAGCTTGTTCTACAATGATGATTTTTTCTTTATCCCACATGCGAATAGGCATAAAACGGGAATGGTTAAAGCGTATGATGGCCATATTGAAGATGCCCAAGAGATGATACTTTTAATGCCAAGTGCATTGGAAAAAGTGAAAGAAGAAGTAATTCACATCTATAATGAAGGGTTTAATAAGCACTTAAATAACGATTTTAAAGATAGAGATGACATTGCTTATATCACCTTCTCTGATAATCATTTTATTGAGGGATACCCATGCAAGCACATGGGAGATCAAGGGGAGCATAACTTTTACTATCTGAAAGGATCTAAAAACTATGAGACCCTCCGGCTTGCATTTATTGACCCAAAGTCAAGAATTATATCGTCTCAAGGATATAATTCAATAAATCATTCTCTAAACTCTATAGAAGAAATAAAAATCAAAAATGATGCATTTATTGAAGATATTTCAATTTCTTTTAGTCCTCATCTGAATGTAATAATAGGTGGCAGGTCAAGTGGTAAAAGTTTATTACATAATATTTTAGGTCAAAAAGTTGATAGGATAAAGACAGAAAACACGTATGAGAAAAAAGTAAACTTAGAAAATATTACAATCAAGTCTTCTCTTGATTCAACTTTTCTAGAAACGACTTCATTATCAAGCGAGTTAATATATATTAATCAAGGTGATATTGTTAGGTATTTTGAAGAGAAAAAGCTTTTTGAATTGGCAGAAGAGTCAAACAAACAAGAAGAATACACAGAGTCTAAGTCAAAATTTAAAAAACATAAACGATATTTTGAAGAAAAGATAGAAGCATTAACTGATACTTATCAGAATGCATTCAGTTCTATTTCTGAGAAAAAGTATAAACTTCATAGTGCAACTATGGCTCATTATCTAGATGAAAACTATATCTTTCGATTTGATGAAAGCAAACTTTTAGAAACTTTCGACATTGTATCTAAGTTGTCTGAATCAAGCACTTTGATTTCAGAGTTAAGTGAAAATCTTAAAAATTTCCGAAAAAATCAGCTCTTTTCATTCACAACTGATGAAATAACTACAATTAATAACTTTAATACTCTTCTTCAAAGTAAAACCCAATTAATATCTAATACAGAAACCTTTACAAAGAAAAGATTAAAATTTATTCGTAATATTCAGAGTATTATTGATGAGAAAAATAAATCATTAAACATTGAAGCACGAGCAAAAGGTGAAGCAGGTACAGCACTTATTCAGCTATCAAAGGATTTTGGTTGCCATTTTAGGAAAATGTCTATGTTGAAACAAAAGTGTGATGATCTGATAAATTTTAAATATTCATTACAGGAAAAGATCACATTGAATGAAGATGTTGAACTGGTCCTTGAGGTAGCTGAGAGCGAGGAGATTGGCAAGTTAATTATAGAGGGACTAAGTACCAAAACAAAGGGAGATAGCCTTTATCTGAATCTAATAAATTTGATTACTGATAGTTCATCCAAAATCAAGAACTATTCAGACAATAAGGATGGAGAGACCTTAAATAAGAAAATAAATAAACTACTTTCAGACTTATATCAGAAAATAGATTCTCCAATAGACTATTTAAAATACTCAGATGGAAGCTCCTCAAAAGATAACAGTCCTGGATATAATTCAGAAAAATATTTAGAAATCATTCTAAAAAATCCCAAAAACAAGTTTATTTTTATTGACCAGCCTGAAGATAACTTAGGGAACAAATTTATAGCGGATAAACTAGTTCGATTAATTCGAGATCTAAAATTTAAGAAACAAATATTTCTGGTTACACATAATCCTTCAATTGTTGTTTATGGCGATGCAGAAAATATTATCATTGCAAGAAACAATAAAAATAAAATATCGTATAAGCAGATTGTTCTTGAAGATCAAAATGCACAAACGGAAATCTGCAGTATTCTTGATGGTGGTGAATATATTTTTAATGACAGATCAAAGAAATATAATATCAAAAGAATTCTAAAGGGAGATCGAGAGAATGCATGATATTGAATGTAAAGCTAAAATAGAGGACGATAAAATTTTAATTGAGAATCTAAAGGATAGTCCAGTTACTATTGATATATCAATCGATGTTGATTTTACCAACATTATTACGGTTCTTTCGGAACTTATTGAAAAAGGGTCACAGATAAATCTAACTATCGATAATGTTGATTCAATTGAAGATGAATAAGAGAAACTAATAGTTGAAACACTAAAGGAAGTATTTAATAAATTTAATGAGGCTCTGTTAGGGGTAGTCTATTTGGAAGAGGATAATGCCCCATGGTAGATGTGCCCTTTCTAATCTACCAAACCTCCGACAGCAAAGTCAAAATAGAAACGTACTTTGAAAATGAAACGGTCTGGTTGACAACCGAACAAATTGCAGATCTATTCCAAAAATCCCGTTCAACAATTAATGAACATATACTTAATATCTACAAAGAAGAGGAACTGGAAAAAGAACCGACAGTAAGAAAAATCGGAAATTCCGATTTTTCTACCAAACCTACAAATTTTTACAATCTGGACGTTATAATATCCGTAGGCTACCGGACAGGGACCGAGCAGATATCTCCTATTTCTTATGTGGAGCAAATCTAATGAGTATAATAATAAGCATAGAAAAGCTGCTCTCTGGAACAGTCATTGAAGGAACCCGGGTAGAGTTTAAAGAAGGATGGAATCCCAAGCCTATTATGAGGACTATCTGTGCTTTTGCAAATGATTTTGAGAATGAAGGAAGCGGATATATTGTCATAGGAATTGAAGAGCAAAATGGAAAACCTTTACGGCCTGTAAAAGGTTTTAATCCTGACAGATTTGAAGAAATACAAAAAGATTTAATCGGATACTCAAACATGATCCAACCACCCTATATGCCTCGCCTATCACTAGAAGAAATTGATAATAAATTTGTATTGGTAATTTGGGTGCCAGCAGGTAGCAATCGTCCTTATAAAGTACCGGATGATGTACTGACAAGACATAAAAATTATAATTTTAGAATACGTCAATATTCAAGCAGTGTTATTCCTAACAGTGACCAGGAAATCGAGCTGGTACAGCTTACAGCCCGTATACCTTTCGATGACAGAGTTAACACTCATGCAGTTGTAGATGATTTAAGTTTTGCATTAATGCGTGAACACCTTGCTCGGACAAAAAGTAAATTGTACACGGAGAGTGCCACCCAGTCGATTGATCAATTGGCATTAGCTATGAATTTATGTGAAGGGGCAAAAGAACATCAATTCCCTAAAAATGTAGGCCTTTTAATGTTTTCTGAAAATCCAAAGCAATTTTTTCCTACCATTCAAATTGATGTTGTCGAGTTCCCCTTTGGAGTCGGAGCAAAAGAATTTAATGAAAAAACCTTTGATGGTGCTATTCAAAAACAGCTAACAAATGCTCTTTCATATTTAAAAACCAATATCATTAAAAGCAAAGTGAAAAAATATCCTGATCGTGAAGAGGCAGATAAAATCTATAATTATCCCTATGACGCAATTGAAGAGGCTTTGGCAAATGCTGTATATCATCGAAACTATGAGTTGAGAGAGCCTATAGAAATCCGGGTGTTACCTGAATCAATTGAGATATTGAGTTATAGTGGTGTTGATCCTTCTTTAAAACAGATAGATTTTGATAAAGGGACTATAAGGGCAAGACGGTATAGAAACCGACGGATTGGGGATTTTTTAAAGGAATTAGGTTTAACAGAAGGTCGAGGTACCGGAATCCCAACAATGGTCAATGCTCTGAAGAATAATGGTTCTAATCTACCTGTTTTTGATACTGATGAACCTGAGAGAAGACATTTTATCTGTGAGATACCTATTCATTCTGAGTTTATTGAAAATAAAAAGCAGGGTGGTCAAGTTGGTGGTCAAGCTGGTGGTCAAGCTGAACTTACTATTAGGCAGATAGAAATACTACAATCAATTATAGCTAACCCTTCTATTAGTAGAAAGTTGCTGGCAGATCAGTTTGCAATAAATGAATCTGCTATTCAGAAGCATTTGAATACGTTAAAAGATAAGGGCATAATTGAAAGAATTGGGAAAACCACCGGATATTGGAAGGTTAATGAGTAAATTCACCGAAGCTAAACTGGAACAGACATTTATAGAATTTCTGGAAAATCAGCAGATATCCCATGTTTCCGGAAAAGAATTAATAACTGATGACACTGTTGCTGAATCAAAGATTCCTTATGGGACACGTAATGAAAGTGAAGTACTAATAAAGTCAGATCTTAAGAACTATCTTCTTGGTCAGTATAAGAAAGAGGAGCTTACAGATATTGAGGCTGAATCAATTATACTAGGCCTTAAAAGACTTTCCTCTGCCGATATATACGAAAGCAATAAAACCATAATGAGAATGTTATCTGATGGCTTTTCTCTTAAACGGGAGGATAGATCTAAAAAAGATATCTGGATCTACCTTATCGATTATTCTGAAAAAAACAACAACACATTTAAATTCGTCAATCAGCTTGAAATAGTTGGTACTGAGAAGCGTATTCCTGACGGCATAATCTATATTAATGGAATTCCCGTAGTTGTACTGGAGTTTAAATCCGCCATACGGGAAGAAGCAACAATTCATGATGCCTACGTTCAACTTACAACACGATACAGACGGGATATTCCTGAACTTTTTAAGTACAATGCTTTTTGTATAATCAGTGATGGTGTGAACAACAAAGCCGGATCATTTTTTGCCCCCTATGAATTTTATTATGCATGGCGCAGGATCTCTGGTTTGGCTAAAGATGCCGAAGGGTTTGACAGTATGTTTACCCTTATACAGGGGATGCTCCATCAAAAACGTTTAAGAGATATAATTCAAAACTTTATTCATCTTCCTGATAGCTCAAAAAAAGATCAAAAAATAAGTATAACTGAAAAGGGTGTAAAGAAAACTTTCGGCTTTGCCAAATATCTTCATGACTCATTACCAAATGCAACATATGTTGGTTTTACAGGTACTCCTATCGATGCAACACTGGATGTTTTTGGCCCGGTGGTTGATTCCTATACTATGACAGAATCAGTTAGAGATGAAATAACTGTGCGGATTGTTTATGAAGGTAGAGCTGCTAAAATTGTTCTTAATAATAGCGAACTGAAAAAGATTGAAGAATACTACAAAGAAGTTTCCGAAGAGGGAGCCAATGAATACCAGATAGAAGAGAGTAAAAAAGCAACGGCTAGTATGAATACCATTATCGGGGATCCTGATCGCCTGAAAGAATTGGCGGCTGATTTTATCAAGCACTATGAAAATAGGGTTTTAGAAGCAGCTACTATCAAAGGTAAGGCAATGTTTGTTTGCAGTAGCCGTGAAATAGCCTATCACTTTTATAAAAATGTAACTGCGCTAAGGCCGGAATGGGCAAAAATTAAAATTGCAGAAGAAGCTGTCGGGTTCTCTGACAATGATAAGCGGGAGATTAAACCCATAGAATGTATCAAAATGATAATGACCAGAGGTAAAGATGACCCTAAGGAGATGTACGATCTTTTAGGAACAAAAGAGTACCGTAAGGAACTGGACAGACAGTTTAAGAATGAAAAATCCAACTTCAAAATTGCAATAGTAGTTGATATGTGGCTAACAGGATTCGACGTTCCTTTTCTTGATAGTATCTATATTGACAAACCAATCCAACAACACAGCTTAATTCAAACAATCTCAAGAGTAAACCGAAAGTTTGAAGGAAAAAATAAAGGCCTTGTTGTTGACTATATTGGTATCAAAAAGCAAATGAACCTTGCTCTGGCTAAGTACAATAAAGGAGACAAAGACAACTTTGAAGATATTCAGGAATCGTTGATAGTTGTTCGGGATCATCTGGATCTGCTGGCAAAAATTTTCCATCTCTTTAATTCCACAAAATATTTTAATGGTTCAGCTTTAGAACAGTTAAATACCCTTAATATGGCAGCTGAATACGTACAGGTAACTAAAAAACTGGAAATCCGTTATATGGGTCTCTCTAAGCGACTGAAAGCCGCCTATGATATTTGTGCCGGCAGTGAACTGCTAACCCAGGTTGAAAGAGATAAAACTCACTTCTACCTGGCTGTTCGATCTATTGTTTTTAAACTTACCAGGGGGGATGCCCCTGATATTGCCCAAATGAATGCAAAGGTACGGGAGATGATAAAAGACGCTCTTGCCAGTGACGGTGTTGAAGAGATATTTAAACTGGGAGAAGATGCTGAATCAGAACAGGATATTTTCGATGAAAACTATCTTGCGAAGATCAATATGATAAAGCTTCCTAATACAAAGATTAAAATGCTTCAAAAGTTACTGCTAAAAGCCATTGGTGAAATAAAAAAAGTAAATATGGTTAAAGGAACTGACTTCTCTAAAAAAATGAAAGCACTTGTTGAAAAATATAATGAACGAAAAGAAGATGATGTTTTACGAAGTGAAGTTTATGAGGATATGGCTGAACATCTAACCGATCTGATATGGGAAATAAAGAAAGAGTTCTCAGCAGGCGACGAACTGGGAATCGATTTTGAAGAAAAAGCTTTCTATGATATTCTGAAAGAGTTGTGTAGTAAATATGATTTCCGTTACCCCGAGGAGAAACTGATAGTTTTAGCAAAAGCTGTAAAAGAGTTGGTTGATTCAAAAGCTAAATTTCCTGACTGGAACAACCGGGCTGATATTAAATCTTCATTGAAAGTTGGTCTAATACTGTTACTTGATGAACACGGATATCCTCCAGTTGAACGGGATGAGGTTTATAAGGATATATTTGAACAGGCAGAGAACTTTAAAAAGTATCAGAAAACCTGATGAATATATTAGAAATATTATAATTGAGGATCTAAGAAAATGAATAAACTTGTAGAATGTGTGCCTAATTTTAGTGAGGGTAGAGATAAGGCGGTAATAGATAACATAGCCGCAGCAATAAGTTCTGTAGATGGAATTAAATTACTGAATGTTGATATGGGTTTCGACACAAACAGAACAGTTGTCACTTTTGCTGGTGAAGCAGATATAATTGTAGAAGCTGCTATCAGGGGTATGGCAAAGGCGTCTGAGCTTATTGATATGAGTAAGCAGGCTGGCGAGCATCCCCGAATGGGCGGGACAGATGTTTTTCCATTTATACCCTTAAGCGGAATTACTTTGGAAGAATGTCTTATACTTGCCGAAGAGTTTGCACAAAGAGCAGGAACTGAACTTGGCATACCTGTTTTTCTCTATGCCAAATCTGCAAAAAAAGATGATAGAATACGTCTTCCGGATATCAGGAATGGGGAGTATGAGGCTCTAGAAAAAAAACTTAAACTAGCCAGTTTTCAACCAGATTATGGACCTTCTGCTTTTAATCCCAAAACAGGTATAACTGCAATTGGGGTAAGGGATTTTCTTCTTGCCTACAATATAAATCTTTCTACAAGAGACAAATCAATTGCCAGTGATATTGCAATGACGGTCAGGGAAAAAGGAAGAGCAAAGAGGGATAGTAGGGGAGATATAATTCGGGATATTGAAGGGAAAGCTATAAAGGTTCCAGGACTACTGAGCCATTGTCAGGCAGGTGGCTGGTATATTGACGAGTATGGGTATGCTCAGGTAACAATGAATCTTACAGATTTTCATGAAACAGGCCTTCATAAAGCTTTTGATATTGTTTCCGAAGAGGCTGTTAAACGTGGTGTCAGGGTGACAGGTAGTGAAGCTATAGGGCTTCTCCCTAAAGATGCTTTACTGGATTGTGGGAAATATTATCTTGAGAAGATGGGTAAGAACACGGGTATCCCCGAGAAAGAAATAGTACACACTGCAATTTTGTCCCTTGGTCTTAATGATACCAGCTCTTTTAATCCTGAAGAAAGAGTAGTTGAATATGCCATCCGGGGAGAGCAGAAAGGTCTTGTGAATTTGTCCATTACTGAATTTATTGATGAACTTTCTTCGGATTCCATGGCTCCCGGCGGAGGAAGTGTTTCTGCTTTAAGTGGTTCACTTGCTGCAGGTTTAACATCCATGGTTGCTAATTTAACCTTTGGGAAAAAAGGGTATGAAAGCAGCAATAAAAGGATGAAAGATATTTCAATTAGAGCTCAGAGTCTAAAAAGTAAACTTTTGGGATTGGTGGAAGCTGATACAGATGCCTTTAATAATTATATCATTGCTCTAAGGCTGCCAAAGAAAAGTGATAATGAGATTCTTGCCAGAACTAAAGCTATTGAAGCAGCTTCTAAAACGATTACACTGGTGCCTCTGGATACTTTAAAACTGTGTGGAGAACTTATAACCCTTGCAGAAACAGTTCTTAAAAGAGGGAATAAAAATGCCTTATCGGATGCTTTTGTAGGTGTTAGTCAGGCAAATACTGCAGGAGAGGGTGCTTATCTTAATATTAGAATTAATTTGCCAGGGGTAAAAGATAAAGAGTTTGCTGGAAATGTATTAAAAGAGGCTGATATATTGATTGATGAGATTTCAAAGACACATAAGCGGCTTTTTTCCTATGTAAGGAAAAATGTTTAATGGAAGTAGACACCTTAATTATAAACTCTTCACAGCTTCTTACCCTGGAAAGGAGCAGTATGGGATCCGGTTTACTGGGTTCCATTGTAAACGGAGCTGTTGCAGTAAAAAATGGTTTGATTCTTGAAACAGGAACTACATCTGCGATTATGAAAAACTATCCTGATTGTTTAAATGTGATAGATGCAGATGGCTCTTTAGTACTACCGGGGTTTGTGGACTGTCATACTCATCTTGTTTTTGCAGGAGATCGTTCTAAAGAGATGGAGCAGCGCCTTGAAGGAGCTGAGTATCTTGAAATACTTAAAAACCGGGGAGGTATTCATTCTACTGTAAGAGCTACCAGGAATGCTTCTAGAAAAGAGCTTATTAGTCTTGGAATGGAACGACTGAACAGGATGGCAGAAAACGGAACAACTACTGTAGAAATAAAAAGTGGTTATGGACTGAATGAAGAAACTGAGTTGAAAATGTTGCAGGTTGCTTCTGAGCTGGGGATAAAGCATTCACTGGATGTGGTTATAACATACCTTGGAGCACATACAGTTCCGGAAGATAAAAACAGGGATGAGTATGTTAAATGGCTGGGTGGGAAGAGTCTTAGAGCTTTTAGGAAGAATGCAGAGTTTTTTGATATTTTCTGTGAAGAAGGCGCTTTTTCTCTAACAGAAACAAAAATGCTTCTGGAAGCTGCAAAATTAGCTGGATTCAAATTGAAGGTACATGGAGGCCAGTTCAATGATCTGGGGTCTCCTGGAATAGCATCCCTCCTTGGAGCTGTTTCTGTTGACCATCTGGAGAATATCAGCAATCAAGACCTGGATCTTATGTCAGAAGCCGGAACTGTAGCTGTGCTGATGCCTGGCGTACCATTTTTTCTTCAGTCAGATCAGTATCCTGAAGCAAAAAGGTTTGTGAAAAAGGGTATCCCTGTTGCTCTGGCTACCGATTTTAATCCCGGAAGCTGTCCTTCATATTCAATGCAGATGATGATTACCCTTGGAGTTTTTTACTGTGGGTTATCTGTCACTGATGCTGTTTTAGGATCGACTATAAATGCCGCCAAAGCAATAAACCGTGAAACTGAAATTGGAAGCATAAAAGCTGGAAAAAAAGCTGACCTGATAATTTTAAATATAAAAAAACCCGAAGAGATACCTTATTATTTTGGAACCAACCTTGTTAAAAAAACAATAAAAAACGGCAAAATCATTTAATATTACTAAAAAAATACCCATTCTTGACATAGTCTGTTTCTATATGTAGTATCAAATACAATTACAGGCAGAGAGTTGCCATGAAGAGGTTTTGAATGAAAAAACAAGGGTTATATGATCCTTCCTATGAGCATGATGCTTGTGGTGTTGGGTTTGTTGTTGAAATTGATGGTAGTGCAAGTCATCAGACTGTTATTGATGGTATTACTATTTTAAAGAATCTTGAGCATCGGGGCGCAGTTGGCAGTGATGTAAATACGGGTGATGGTGCTGGTATTTTAGTTCAGATTCCACACGAGTTTTTTACTAAGGAACTTGAGTTTGATTTACCCCTGTTTGGTTCTTATGGTGTAGGTATGTTTTTTCTTCCAGTGGATGAAGATGAGCGTAATTCTGTAATCAGTATTATAGAGGATGTAGTTGGAAGTGAAGGATCCCTGCTAATGGGAACAAGAGAGGTTCCTTTTATTTCAGATTCTTTAGGACCAAAGGCACTTTCTTCAATGCCCTTTATTTTTCAGACATTTATAACCTCCAATAATTTATCCGGGGATGAACTTGAGCGAAAGTTATATATTATCCGCAGAAGCATAGAAAAGAGAGTTTTTGCCTCGGGATTCACTATTGATGATTTTTATGTATCCTCCTTATCCTGCCGTACAATTATATATAAAGGAATGTTTGTAGCCCCACAGCTTGAGGAGTTTTTTCCGGATCTGAAAAGTGAAGATTTTAAAAGTGCTTTAGCTTTGGTTCATCAGAGATATAGTACTAATACTTTTCCTTCATGGTCTTTGGCTCAACCATTCAGATATATTGCTCATAATGGAGAAATAAATACCCTTCGCGGAAATATAAATAAAATGAAAGCAAGAGAAGTTACACTCTCTACTCCATTGTTTGGGGATGATCTTGAAAAAGTTCTTTCAGTGATAAATCCGGATCAAAGTGATTCTGCAATTTTTGATTCAAACTTTGAACTCCTGGTTCAGGCTGGAAGATCTCCTGAACATTCTATGATGATGATGGTTCCTGAACCTTTTGGTGAAAAGTACCACATAAGTGAGGATAGAAGAACATTCTACGAATATCATGCTTCTATTCTTGAACCCTGGGATGGCCCTGCCGCCCTTGTTTTTACAGATGGAATAAAAATTGGTGCGTCCCTGGATCGTAATGGTCTTCGTCCTGCACGTTATACTGTTACAAGAAGCGGAAGAGTAATTCTTGCTTCAGAGACAGGTGTTCTTCATATTCAGCCAGAGGATATTTTAAGACAGGGGCGACTTGGTCCAGGTAAGATGATATTGATAGATACAGAAATGGAACGAGTTATGTATGATCATGAAATAAAATCCCGTGTATCGCGTCAACAGCCCTATAGAAGATGGCTTGATGAAAATAAAATTGAATTAAAAGGTCTTTTCCGTGTACCTGATTCTGTTCCTGAGGTTAAGGATGATATTGTTACATTACAAAAAGTTTTTGGTTATACATTTGAGGAAATAGATAAAATTCTTGTTCCTATGGCAGTTAATGGAAGTGAACCAATAAGTTCTATGGGGAATGATACTGCTCTGGCAGTTCTGTCAAACAGACCCCAGCTTTTATACAACTATTTCCGGCAGGTTTTTGCCCAGGTTACAAATCCTCCAATTGATCCTTACAGAGAAAAACTTGTAATGTCTTTAATGAGCTTTATAGGTAGAGAACAAAATCTTCTAGATGATGGCCCCCTCCATTGCAAACAGCTTAAACTGGATCATCCTGTACTTTCCAATGATGATATAAAAATTCTTAAACGATCAAATACTGAAGACCAGACAGCTGGAGTAATCGATATTTTGTATACAATTGATGATGAATCTGGAGGAATAGAAAAAGCCATAGACATAATATGCTTACAATCTGCCGAAATGATAGCTGACGGGAAGAGCTTTTTGATTTTGAGTGATAAAAAAACTGATTCAGTCTATCTGCCTATTCCTGCACTCCTGGCTGTATCAGCGGTGAATCAGTATCTGGTGAAAAATGGACTTAGGCAAAAAGCAGGGCTTATTGTGGAAAGTGGAGAAGTTCGGGATGTAATGCAACTGGCAACACTCATTGGTTTTGGAGCCAGTGCTGTAAATCCTTATCTTGCATTCGAAATTCTAAAAGACCTTATCAGTCAGGGGAAGATACCTGAAGTTGGGAAAACTGATACTGCTTTTGAGAATTATATAGAAGCAATGAAAAAGGGGCTTCTGAAAATTATGTCGAAAATGGGTGTGTCTACTATAAGGAGCTATAAGGGTTCACAGATATTTGAAGCTCTGGGTCTGTCTGGTGAATTTATAAATAGATATTTTCCTGGAACGCCTACAAGAATAGAAGGAATTGGTCTTGATCGTATTACAGCAGATATAGAAGCCAGGCATAAAGCAGCTTATGACCCTATTCCAGGTAAAAAAGGTCTTCTGGATTCCGGAGGATTTATACATTTTAGGAAATCCTCAGAACAGCATCTTATGAGTCCGGAAGCAGTAGTCTCTATACAGAAAGCTGTCCGGCAAAACTCAAAGGATATGTATGATATCTTTAAAAATGACATAAATAGTAAAGCAAAAAACCTTTGTACTTTAAGAGGTTTACTTGATTTTAAGGAAAGGAAATCTATTCCTTTGGAAGAAGTTGAGGGAACCATTAATATTGTAAAGAGATTTGTTTCCTCTGCTATGTCTATGGGGTCAATAAGCAAGGAAGCACATGAAACTATAGCAGTTGCAATGAATCGACTGGGTGCTATGAGTAATTCCGGGGAAGGTGGCGAAGATAATGCCCGGTTTGTAAAAAGAGCAAATGGAGATTCAGCTTCTACCTATGTAAAACAGGTGGCTTCTGGTCGATTTGGAGTAACTATTAATTATTTGGTAAATGGTAGTGAAATTCAGATTAAGATGGCTCAGGGAGCAAAACCAGGAGAAGGAGGCCAGCTTCCCGGTCATAAGGTAAATGAAGAAATTGCTTCAATTCGTAATTCAACACCAGGAGTAACTTTAATTTCACCTCCTCCACACCATGATATTTACTCCATTGAATATTTAGCACAGCTTATTTTTGATCTCCATAATGCAAACCCTATGGCAAGGGTTTCTGTTAAACTGGTCTCTGAAGTTGGGGTAGGAACTATTGCCGCTGGTGTGGCAAAGGGAAAAGCTGACATGGTTCTTATTAGTGGTCATGACGGAGGTACAGGAGCTTCCCCTCTCTCATCCATAAAACACGCAGGGATTCCCTGGGAAATAGGTCTGGCAGAAACTCAACAGACACTGGTTCTTAATAATCTTCGATCAAGGATACGAATACAGACTGATGGACAGCTTCGAACTGGAAGGGATGTTGTTATGGCTGCTCTTCTGGGCGCAGAAGAGTTTGGTTTTGCTACAATTAGTTTAATTACTATGGGATGTGTTTTAATGCGCAAGTGTCATAAAAATACATGTCCTGTTGGAGTTGCAACACAGGATCCTGAACTTAGGAAGAGATTTGCCGGGAAACCGGAACATTTAATAAACTATATGACCTTTCTTGCAGAGGATGTCAGAGAAGTAATGGCTTCTCTTGGAATTAGAAAGTTTGATGATCTTGTTGGGCAGGTAGATCTTCTTAAAACAGATGATGCTTTAAGTTACTGGAAAGAAAGAGGGCTGGATTTTACAAATATTCTGACTAAAATAAATCCTGCTGATGGCGAAAGTTTACACTGTACAAAAATTAGTAATAATAAGGTTGAAAATGCTCTTGATTTAGATTTAATGCCAAAATTAAAAAAATCATTGGAATCTGGCGAATTATCTGAATTAACTCTTGATATTAGAAATAAGGACAGAACCTTTGGAACAATTTTAAGCAGTGAAGTTGCAAGACGTTATGGTTCAAAAGGACTTCCGGAAGATACAATAAAACTTAATCTCAAGGGTGAAGCCGGGCAGAGTTTTGGAGCCTTTCTGGCCTCTGGAATAACATTGAATCTTAAAGGCAGTGCAAATGATTATGTGGGAAAGGGATTGTCCGGAGGAAATATTGTTATTTCTACACCTGACGGTCTTAACTACAGATCCGAGAAAAATATTATTACTGGTAATGTTAACCTATTTGGTGCTACAGCTGGAAAGTTTTTTGTAAATGGAATGGCAGGAGAGCGTTTTGCGGTAAGAAATTCAGGAGCCGTTGCTGTAGTTGAAGGTGTTGGGGATCATGGTTGTGAATATATGACAGGTGGTGTAGTTGCTATTTTGGGGCCAACTGGACTTAACTTTGCAGCAGGAATGAGTGGCGGTATTGTCTATGTGCTGGATGAGGATCAGCTTTTTGATACCAGATGTAATCTGGATATGGTAGATATAGAACCACTTATTTCCATAGAGGATATTACCCAGCTTAAAAATCTTGTTGAAGAACATCTAAAATATACCGGTAGTGGGCATGCCTCATGGATTCTCAAACACTGGCAGGAGATGCTGCCGGCATTTATTAAGGTAATGCCTGTGGATTATAAACGGGCTCTGGAACAACAGAAGTCTTTATTAGAAGAAGTGGGAGTTGAGGATGGGAAAAGAAACAGGATTCATAGAATACCCAAGAGCAAAAGTTAAATATGAAAGTGTAAAAAATAGAATAACCCACTATAATGAGTTTACAACACGATTACCTGAAGAGGAGCTTAAAAATCAGGGTGCCAGATGTATGGATTGTGGTATTCCCTTTTGTCATTCCCTGGGGTGCCCCCTTGGAAATCTTATTCCTGAATGGAACGATCTAGTTTATAAGGGTAGATGGAAGGAAGCCTGGGAAAGGTTGGAGCTGACAAGCAGTTTTCCTGAAATTACAGGACGTATATGTCCTGCACCATGTGAAACTTCCTGCACTCTTTCTATAAATACGTCTCCTGTAACAATTAAACAGATAGAATTACAAATAATGGATAGAGCCTTCAAAGAAGGATGGGTTAAATCAGAACCACCTCTTTATGAAAGTGGGAAAAGTGTAGCCATAGTTGGTTCCGGTCCTGGAGGACTTACAGCAGCAAAAAAACTTCGTAAAGAGGGGCATAAGGTTACTGTATTTGAAAAAGCACCAAAATCAGGTGGTTTAATGAGGTATGGAATACCTGGATATAAGCTGGAAAAGAATATCCTCGACAGACGCATTGAAATTATGGAACAGGAGGGAATAGTTTTTGAGAATGATGTTACTATTGGAGAGGATCTGTCTGTCCGGTATTTAAAAAAATCTTTTGATGCAATTTTATTAACCATGGGAGCAGGAACTCCAAGGGATTTACCTGCAGGTGGAAGGGGACTTGATGGAATCCATTTTGCTTTGGAATTCCTTACAGGGTCAAATAAACTAAATGAAGGTACATTGGAATTAAATCAAATTATCTCTGCCAAAGATAAGGTTGTATTGGTTATAGGCGGAGGGGATACGGGGTCTGACTGTGTTGGTACTTCTATTCGTCAGGGTGCTAAGCATGTAATGCAATATGAAATTATGCCTAAACCAAGAGACTGGAAAAATGACTGGAATCCTGAATGGCCTGACTGGCCCAAAATATTAAGAACTTCAAGCTCTCATGAGGAAGGTTGTGAGAGGGAGTGGGGTGTCTCCACTAAATATCTTTCTTCCAGAGATGGTATTCATCTTAATGAAGCACATTTTGTTCGTGTGGAATGGATATATGATGATAAGAAAAAATCATACAAGATGAAGGAAATACCCGGCAGCGAATTTTCTAAAAAAATTGATCTGGTTTTTATTGCTATGGGCTTTATACATGTAGAGCATGATCAGCTTATAAAAAGTATTGGTGTTGATTTGGACAGCCGTGGAAATATTAAAACAGATAATAATTATAAAACCAGTGTTGAAGGTGTTTTTGCCGCAGGGGATTCTGCCACAGGTGCTTCACTTGTTGTAAGGGCATTCGCACATGGAAGAGATTCTTCAATTGCCATATCAGAGTATTTGAACTCCAATTAAATATGATAGTACTAAGCATAGTTTTTA
The DNA here is from genome assembly GCA_027859095.1 of Spirochaetia bacterium. Taxonomy (GTDB): domain Bacteria; phylum Spirochaetota; class Spirochaetia; order B11-G9; family B11-G9; genus JAJRQE01. The sequence goes on from JAQIBN010000246.1 coordinate 27,328, forward strand.
ATTATGCTTAGTATAATATGTCTTTCAACTATTCTTTGATTTCTTTTCCTTTTTCTCTTTTCGTTTCTCTTTTATTGATTTAGCAGGAGCTTTCTTTACAGCTTTTTGAGTGTTTCTTTCTTTTACCATGATTTCACCTCTTAGGTTCTAATTTATACCTATTTTGTAAAACTTCCCAGTAATTAGACCTTTATCTAAGAAAAAAAATATGAAAAAAAAGCATAAATATGATATATTATTACATGGAGGGAGATAGTACTCCCTTGTCTCTCATCTTCCGGTCTCCTCGAAAAAGATATTTAATATATTTTTTGTGAGGTCAGCATATGTTTAAAAAGTATATCTTTGTAATTCTTATGATTTTTACTGTAATTCTTGCTTTCGGAGGCTCTACTGGGAACCTTGTGGAAATATGAAATAAAATCTGATAAGATCAGGTATGGATGATAAAGAATTATACAAACAAATACTTTCAGCCACTCATTATAATCCATGACAGCAGCATCCCTTATATCACCACCCTTTCATGACTCTGAGAGTTATGGCTGCGCCATAACACAAGGCTGCACCCTGTGTTAATATATGGCACCCCTTCGGGGCTTAGGAAAATCTGGAAACATCTGAACCATGGTGAACAGAGAGCCAGGGGAGTGGTATATTTGATAGGAAGATTCAGAACTTTTAAAAGATGCCCCAGTGAGTAGTACGTTGGAAAACGTTCAGTCGTTGGTTCGTCTACTGGAGGTGAGGGTTTCAGATCATGGATATGAGGAGGTCAAAGTGAAAAAGCTACATCGAACTAAACTTATCCATGAAGGTCAATATATTGCAGAAGTGGATGTAGAGTTGATTGAAACAGAAGATGAATGGTCACCCTGTCTTTCAGTTGAAGATGCATATAAAATGGATGATGTTAGAGAATTACTAATTCAGGGTAATATTAAGAGTGCATCGCAATTGAGCAAGGTATACACTATGATCCCTGTGGCTATGTGAGCATATTTTATGAGCCTGTATCAATTCCTGGGTAAATAAAAAAAAACTACAATAAAAAATTAACACCTTAACCATAGGTGTATCTCAATTCTACTTTTGAAACAGATAAGTCTTTGTGTCCAGTTGCCAATTGTAATTAATACAGGTATTATTCCTTCATGACAAAACAATTACTTCCCGGGAATTTAAAAGGGAACCATATATATTTTATTGGTATAAAAGGGACTGGAATGACAGCCCTTGCAGAGATTTTTCTCAGCCGGGGAGCTCATATCAGTGGTTCCGATACAGAAGAAAAATTCTATACAGATAAAATTCTTGAGGATCTGAGAATTCCCTATCATGAAGGATTCTCAGCAAATAATTTGCCTGAGAAAATAGATTTTATAGTACATTCTGCAGCTTATTCCATACAGAATAATGTGGAAATGGCCAATGTTTCTACGATGGATATTCCTCTATTTGAATATACAGAAGCCCTTGGACATTTATCCGGTACAATGTTTTCCTGTGGAATAGCAGGGGTTCATGGTAAAACTACAACAACTTCAATAGCTGGAACCTTATTGAAATTTCTTAATCTGCCTGGGACAACCCTTGTAGGTTCAGGGGTTGCAGCTTTTGGAGGAAGGTCAAGTTATACTGGGGGTGAAAAATATTTTATAGCTGAAACCTGTGAGTATAAGCGTCATTTTTTGCACTTCCATCCTGAAATTATAGTATTAACAAATATTGAAACAGATCATATGGATTATTTTAAGGACTATAACGATATTGAGAGTGCCTTTATTAGTTATATAAACCTTATTCCCCGGGGTGGTAAATTAATATACTGCAGTGATGATATAGGATCGAGTGATGTTGCCTCTAAAATATCTCTTATAAGGCCTGACATTGTGCAGATTCCTTATGGAGAGAAAGCTACTGGTTTATATAAAATTATGTTTTCAGAAAGAAGGGAAGGTAGAAATGCTTTTCAACTTTCAGGTTTTGACTGTGAATTTTTACTTCCGGTTCCAGGAAAGCATATTATTCTGGATGCAGCAGCAGCTATTGCTTTAATTGTAAGTATTCTGGAAGAAGAAGGTTTGGATATAGATATAGAAAAAATTTCAGAAGGTCTGGAATTTTTTGGAGGATCTAAAAGAAGATCAGAATATAAGGGTGAATACAAGAGGATCCTCTTTATGGATGATTATGGACACCATCCTACTGAAATAGCTGCTACTTTAAAAGGATTAAGGGAATTTTATCCTAATAAGCGGATTATAGCAGATTTTATGTCTCATACTTATTCAAGAACTGAAGCTTTGTTTTACGGTTTTGCATCCTGTTTTTCTGATGCTGATATATTAGTTCTTCATGAAATATATAGTTCTGCCCGGGAAAAAGAGGGTAGTATTAATGGAAGATCTCTTTTCAACGAGGTGAAAAAGCATCATAATAAAGTATATTATTTTCATGAAATAGAAGATTCTTTTGAATTTTACACAAAACTACTGCAAAAAAATGATCTTTTTATTACAATTGGAGCAGGTAACAACTGGGAAATTGGTGAGCAGTTAATTAAACACTACAAAGGCCTGGTCGGAACTTCGTTCCTGCTCGGCAATGAGTCGTACCGGAAGAGCGAAGCGATGAGGAACGATCTCAGCAACCAAAGGAGAAGTTAAATGAAAAGTATGACAGGATATGGTTGGATTGATACTCAAAATGAATCGGTTCAGATGTCTGTAGAGTTGAAGTCCTATAATAACAGATATCTTGATATAAATATTAATTTACCATCTTTTATGTCTCCCCTGGAACCTGAGCTTAGAGCATATCTAAAGGAGAGGATTGTAAGGGGTCGAGTAGAGATGTATATACGGATTAAAGAACTTGAAGAAGATCTTGATGTTATTCTGGATACTTCAGTAGTTAGTGCGTATAAAACAGCTCTTCTGCAGATATCTGCAGCTGCTGAACTGGATGAAAAACCCAGACTCTCTCATTTTTTGCATCTAGATGGGGTAATGAAGATTGTTAAAAAAAGAAATATAGATAAATATAAGACAATACTTTTTGAGAATCTTGACAAAGTATGGATCCAGTACAATGATGCAAGAACTCGGGAAGGGGATGCCACCTGGGAAGATATCATGTCAAATATTGATATTATCTGGAAGTCCCAGAAAATTATTCAGAACAGGGAAGAAGGTCTTGAGGATTTAATAAAAAAGAATATTAAAGAAAGATTTCAGCAACTAATAGATGATAAAATTGATGAAAATAGAATTCTTACAGAGACAGCAATTCTTTTAATGAAATATGGTATTGGGGAAGAACTTTCACGTCTGTCCAGCCATCTTGAACAATTTTGTAATACTCTTCATAGGAAACAACCTGTTGCCAAAAAGCTTGACTTCTTATGCCAGGAGATGAATAGAGAGATAAATACTATTGGATCAAAAAGTAATATTCTTGAAATTAGCCAGGCTGTAATTGAAGCGAAAGAAGCGGTGGAAAAGATAAGAGAGCAGTTAAGAAATGTTGAATAAAATTACAATAGCAATTTCAGGAAAAAGTGGTTGTGGGAATACTACAATAAGTAAAATGGTAGCAAAAAAGCTTAATCTTAAGTTCATTAATTATACATTCCGCAAAATGGCAGAAGAAAAAGGTATTAGTTTTGAGGAACTCAGACTACTTGCAGAGGAAAGTACAGCCATAGATATGGAACTGGATAAACAACAAGTCCATCTTGCAGCTGAAGGTAATTGTGTCTTAGGATCAAGGCTTGCAATATGGATGATTGATAGAGCAGATTTAAAAGTTTATCTTACAGCTCCTCCTTCAGTCAGGGCAGGAAGAATTGCGAATCGTGAAAATGGTACTTTGGACGAAAAAATTGCAGAAACAGAGGACAGGGATCAAAAAGATAGTGCCAGGTATAAAAAAATATACGCAATTGATACTAATAAATACGATTTTGCAGATTTGATAATAGATACAGATAATAATAATGAGAGTGAAGTTGTTGCTTTAATTCTGGAAGCTGTGGAATCTTTACAATAGTATAGATATCAGATATAGTGCACCATTACATATATTACAATCCTTAAGGAGATTAATTGATGGGTATCCCTCTAGATGTTCTTATCAGTAAAGATAGAAATGCTTATACCATGACTTGTGCGGTAATTAAGAGAGCAGATCAAATTGTTGCCACTGGTGAAGATTTTGAAATTGCAGATAAAGGCGAAAAAGTAGTTACAGAATCTATTGATCAGGTTCTTTCAGGAAAAGTGGAATATCAACTAGAAGAATGAAAATAATACTTCTGTTTGGCCCGACAGCAGTCGGAAAAACAGAACTCATATCCAGATTATTTAAAGAAAATTATGAAATAATAAATGCAGATTCTTTGCAGGTTTATCGTACTTTGGATATAGGTACGGCTAAACCTTCATTAGAATTGTTAAAAGAAATTCCTCATCATCTAATAGATATAATTTCACCTAAAGAACAGTTTCATGCCGGAGAGTTTGTCAGGTTAACAGATACGCTAGCTCAGGATATTGCAAACCGTGGGAATATCCCTGTTATTTGTGGTGGAACGGCATTTTATTTTAAAAATTATCTTTATGGTCTTCCGGATATTCCTAAATTAAATCCGAGTTTAAGAAAAGAGCTTATAACTGAACTGGACTTAAAAGGTCTTAATGGTTTATATAATGAATTGAAGAACCTGGATCCTGTCAGAGCTGAGGAAGTCCATCCAAATGACAAATATCGAATATTAAGATCATTGGAAATTATCAGAGGTTGCGGAAAAGCCCAATCAGAATTTAAAACTTCTAATAGTATACGTTCTGGAATAACCCCTCTAATTTTAGGTCTTAAAAGAAATAGAACTGAACTGTATAGTAGGATTGATCAGAGAGTGGATAAAATGTTTGAAGATGGTTTTATTGATGAAATAAAGCAATGCTTTGAACATGAGCTAGAAGAAAGTGATCCGGGGATGCAGGGAATAGGTTACAGAGAATTTTTTTTAATGGCTAAAAGTGGTGAAATATCTATGTCCGATACGAAGGATTTGATAAAGATGAATTCAAGACGTTATGCAAAGAGACAGATTACTTTTTTTGGATCATTACCTGATGTTAGATGGTATCATCCTGACGATGTGGAATTGATACAAGAGAAAATTGCCGGGTTCTTGGATTAATCGTATTACGGTACGGGCAGCCACAAGGGTCGATAAATCGATCCTCTGGACTGCCCCTACGTTGGTTTTTCGCCAAATATGACTGCTGTGAAGGTTTCTATCTGTGTTTTTGGATCTTTCCAGCAATCTGTGGACATTCCTGCTTTGCGACATGTATTTGACAGGAACTCTTCTCTATTCCAACCTTGTTCAACAGGAACCTGAGGAAGGAGAACACCAGAGTTATATCCGTTTTTCATAATTATTCCATGTTTTCCAACAACGATTTTTTTGGGAGAAGAAACTTCTAAAGGTGATAATACTGATATTTCGATATCTATAAGTTCAAGTTCTTTTAAGCTTAAGGAAGGAAATCGGGGATCACGGAATGCGCTTTCTTTGGCTAGAATTTTGATATCTTCAATAAGGGCTCTGACTGGTAGCATATGTCCAATGCATCCCCTTAATGTACCATCGATATGAAGTGTAACAAAAGAGCCTAAAGGTGTTATTATTCTATTTGTTGGTGCAGGGTAGCTTCCTTTTCTCTTTTCCAGCTTTGATGAAATACTTTCTCTGGCAGTTATTAAAAGGATTTGTTTTTCTTTTTCTGTAAGTGAAAATTCCATTCCCTTCTCCTTTTTATCTTAACTTATGGAAATCGCTCCGAAACATACACGTTTTTCTTTTTCTTCCAGGCTTTCCCAGTATTTTGTATTAAGCACTTCAATTAAACTGCTATTATTGAATAAGGTTAGTACAGCAGATAAACAGTCTGCACTGCATGCACTTATTTCTCCTTCATTTAGCAGTTCAGGTAATGTCTTCCAATCTTCTTTATTGTTTAGTATCGAAATAAATCTATTTGCTTTTTGTCTGGATTTATTTCCTGTTTCATAAGCTGAAATACTGGATGAGACTATAAATAGAGTATTATCCATTTTATCGTCAAATACTGTATTTAATGATTCAGCTAATTTTCTTGTAATAGATCCGGTAGATTTTCCCGTTAAAATAGGTACTATTTTTGCTTTAGGCCATAAATATTTAATAAAGGGTATTTGTACTTCTATGGAATGTTCTTCCACATGGGGGACATTATTATATTCAAATATAGTATCGCTTTTCGAGAGCTCTGAAAGAATTATATGATCAACTTCCGTTTCTCCTAAAGGACTTATGTAAGATAGAAATTCTGGTAGAAATATAGATTTTGCTGGTTCCCTGTGTACTCTACTAAGTATAACCACTCTTTTAAAATTTCTCTTTGCGACAGCAGCATAGGCGGAAGCCATTATTTTATCGCAATGAGACCATCCTGCATGAGGTACTAAAATTGCTTTTACAGTTTCTTTTTTTTGTATTATTGATTTATTTGTTTCTTGTATGAGTGATTTTATTCTGCTTGTTAATTCCTCTTTTAGTCCGGGGTATAAAATAAAATCTACTGTCATTTTATGTTCGGTTTCAGTTTTCTTCATATCTATTCCTCGCCTGGTCGGGACTTCGTCCCTGCTCGGCTATGCGTCCGGCCAAGTAATCTGTTTAGCCGCTTTTCATCACTGTTAATGGATAAATTTTTCTCATTTGTAGGAAGCACTGTACCTTTTTTACTCGCTTTAGCTCTTCTTAAATGTTTTACCTGAGTATAGTACAGATCTGCTTTGCCGCTGTTTTTTGCTTTAGAAAAAAATACTGCCAGGTTCCCGGCATCAAGTAGTGTCTCTAACGGAATACTTTTACCCTTTATTATTTTTATAAAAATATATCCTCCAGGATAGTCCCTGGTATGTAACCAGTAATCATTTCCTCTAACATATTTTCATAGCAGTAAATCATTTTCTGTTGCCGTTCTTCCTGCAAGTATTGTGAAACTTCCAGAGGTAAACTGGAGACCTGGTATTTTATCTTTTTCTTTAAGCTGTACCTGCTTTGGTACTCCTTTCAGGTATTCTTTTAATTTTAATAGTTCATTTTCCGGATTCACTTCTTTTTGTAGTTCTTCTCTTTCTTTGTGTATATTT
>JAQIBN010000252.1 GCA_027859095.1 Spirochaetia bacterium
GTTCTGATTTCCGGCGGCGGCGGCATAACGGGTGGAATCCCTCAGCTTTATAGTTTGGCGGAAGAGCTGAACGGCAAGGTTTCGGCCAGCCGGAGAATTGTCGACCAGGGCTTGGCTCCGCGAAACATCCAGGTTGGGCATTCGGGCAAGACTGTCAGCCCCAGGTTGTACATGGCTCTGGGTATTAACGGTGCGATGCAGCATGTGGAGGGACTGAGAAATGTTGAATCGATTATTTCGGTCAATACAGCCAGAAATGCTCCCATCTGCAGTCTGTCGGACATCGTAGTAGAGGGTGATGCCCGGGAATTTGTTGAAAGTTTGACGACAAGAATTAAAGTTTACAGAAGTCAGGGAAATGGAGAGTAAATATGAATATAAGCGATTTTAATCTGGAATTATTTTCTCTAAAAGGAAAGAATGCCATCATAACCGGTGGAAACAGTGGGTTGGGACAGGCTTTTTCTATAGCCCTTGCCAAGGGTGGCGCCAATGTCCTGGCTGTCAGCCTTATGGATGATGATGGCGAAACAAAACAGTGGGTTGAAGACTGTGCTGTGGCATATAAGTACATTTACAGTGATATTACTGCCAACGGGGAATGTAAAAGAGTTGTGGATGAATGCGTTAACACCTGGGGCAGCATCGATATTCTGATCAATTGTGCCGGGATTAGTATAAACATCGAAGATGTGAGAAAATTTACCCGCAAGGAGTGGGATAAAATGGTTTCTGTCAACCTTACGGCTGCTTTCGAAATGATCCATGAAGCAAGTAAGTATATGATCGAGCAGAAAAGCGGAAAAATCGTCAACATCGCTTCCCTCTTTGCCTTCTTGGGCGGCCAGTGGTCTCCTGCGTATGCAGCTACCAAACATGGTATCGTAGGGCTTACCAAATCTATGTGCGATGAACTGGCTCAGTTCAATATTCAGGTAAACGCCATTGCTCCGGGTTACTTTGTTACAAAATTGACCGAAAAAACCAGAAGCGATGAAAAACGAAATACCGGGATTCTTTCCCACATTCCCGCCAACCGCTGGGGCTTTGCCGCAGAACTGATGGGGGCTTGTGTTTTTTTGTCCAGCGATGCCGCAAGCTATGTGAATGGAACGGTTTTAACCGTGGACGGTGGATATTTAATGAGGTGATCCTGTAAGGATTAATTACTGATGTAGGAAGGAAATGAATATGATGCAATATATTGTGGCCATTGACGGAGGTACCCAGAGTACCAAGTTGGCTGTATTTGATACGGCAGGACATGAGATTTGTTCTGAAACGGTTAAGCTTAAGGATATCCGGTTTTATGAAGACAGCCGGGCTGAACATCCTGATGATGATCTATGGGACAGTTTAAAAGAGGCCTGTCGGGGGTTGTTTAGAAAATTTAAAGGGGATAAAAGTACCATCATCGGCGTTGGTCTAGGTTCTATTCGATGCTGCCGCGCTTTGATAAAAGAGGATGGTAACCTTGCTGCTCCTGTGCAAAGCTGGATGGATTTGAGGTTGGCAAGGCCTTATGAGCATGAGGATGACGCTGTTCGCTATGTGACTACCACGACAGGCTACCTGACCTTCCGGCTGACCGGTGAAACCAGAGATACCCGAGCCAACTATGTGGGTCCATGGCCAATTGATCCCGCAAGTCTCGAATGGTATGGCGATGGAGCTATCTTTGATTCATACACCACCCCCCGGGAGATGCTTTTTAAGCTGGTGGATCCATCTACTGTTCTTGGAACAATCACCGAGGCTGCCAGCGCGGCAACCGGAATCCCCTCTGGAATTCCAGTTGTGTCCACATCCAATGACAAAGCCTTGGAGGGGTTGGGCGCAGGTTTGGTAAATGATGGCACCGTTCTTGTCTCATTAGGAACCTACATCACCTCTATGATGGTAGGTGATGAATACAATCCCAATATGGCTTCCTACTGGAGCAATCCGGGGGCAATCAAGGGAGAATACCTTTACGAGAGCGGTGGAATCCGAAGGGGCATGGCTACAGTTACCTGGGTAATAGATTTGCTTGGTATGGATCTGGTCAAGGCAGCTCAAAAGATGGAACTGTCCCCCGAAGCGTATCTGAATGTTTTGGGAGCTGATATCCCGGCGGGTTGCAACGGATTATATACGGTGCTCAACTGGCTGGCTCAGCCTTCACATCTCCATGAAAGAGGAATGATGATCGGTTTCAACAGCACTCACAAGGGTCCTCATATGTTTCGCTCGGTACTGGAAGGAATCGCCTTTACCATGAAAAATCATGCTCAGGCCATGTGCGATGAGCGGGGTGTTGATCTTAAGAAAATCGTTGTCAGCGGAGGCGGTTCCAAGGGTGAACTGTTTATGCAGATTTTTGCCGATGTGTTTGGTGTCCCAGCTTATAGAAACATGGTTACTGGCTCTGCCAGTATAGGTGCAGCCATATGTACCGCTCTGGCTTTGGGCGTTTACAAAGACCGGCAGGAAGCCATCGACAGTATGGTCCGGCAAAGGGATCTGTTTACACCGAATGTGGAGAATGTAAGGCTTTATGATCAGATCAATAACGAGGTGTACAAACAAATTGGATCGGCCACCGATGATTTGCTAATAAAGTCTCATCAAATCTTTAACTCAGACAAGAGATTGGAAACTAAGTAAAGCTGATAGAAAGTAGAACATATATCAGTATCGGCAGTGTTTAATGTGGAAGAATTTATACATTAGTTGAAAAAGCCATATGACGCGCGGGGGTTGAAGGAATAAAATAAATTTTGTATACTTAGGTTCGCAGTTAAGATGAAGTAAATTATGGAATTACTTATTCAGTGAGAGCGTCAATGTCGTGGCAGTGATGCATTAAGCTGATAGGATAATAGGAAACTTTAATTGAAAAATTAATCTAGAACTGGGGTTTATCCAGGGTCTTTTTGGGCAATGGATTATGCTACATAATGTGGCATAAGGCGAGTCGACAGGTGAAGCTTAAGCACTCTAACTCTATATATGAGTTGGGGTTTTTTTTTGCTCCAGTAATTTACAGGACAGATGGGAGATTGTATGCCAGAAGTAAAAAATGTGTTTCAGAGAAAAAAGGAAGTAAAAGATTTTGACTGGAAGGCGGAACTTCGCACAAATGTTACGACTGTAGAGAAGTTAAAAGAATATATTGAATTGAGTGATACTGAGGAAGCCGAGATTAGAGAGGTCTCTAAAATACACCCCATGAATATACCCCGCTACTATCTTTCTCTTATCGATCAGGACAATCCTTTGGATCCTGTAAGAAAACTTGCTGTTCCATCAAAAGAAGAGCTTATTCTTGAGGGATCCATGGGAGGTACAACTGCTGATCCTTATGGAGACGACAAACATAATATGGGTAACGGAATTTTACATAAGTATCCCTATTCCGCTTTGGTTGTTGCTACAGAATACTGCGCAATGTATTGTCGACATTGTTTTAGAAAAAGAATGGTGGGCCTTCCGAATGATCAAACAGTAGAAAATTTTCGAAAAGCAGCAGAATATATTGCAGATCATAAGGAGATTACAAATGTTATTATCTCCGGTGGTGATCCAATGCTTTTACCAACAGATACGATAATTAAAATGCTTTCTTTCCTTCAGGATATTCCCCATTTGAATTTTGTCAGAATCGGGAGCCGGGCTCCAGTTGTTTTTCCTTATCGGTTTTTTGACAGTGAACTTCTTAATTTCTTTGAAAAGTTTAATAAAAAGAAAGCTCTATATTTCCCAACTCATTTTAACCATGTAAATGAAATTACAGATCTTTCTTCAGAGGCAATACACTTGATTCGCTCAACAGGAACAACTGTTAATAATCAGGCTGTATTTTTAAGAGGAGTTAACGACACAGTTGTTGATTTGGAAAACTTGATGAACGGTTTAGTTAGGATAGGTGTTAATCCTTACTATCTTTATCAATGTATGCCCGTGGAGAGGGTGCGCGGTCATTTTCAAGTTCCATTAAAAGAAGGTATTAATACTGTAACAGTGGCAAAACGTCGACTTGACGGATATGCAAAGCGATTCAAATTTATCATGGGCCATGATATTGGCAAAATTGAAATAGTTGGACGAAAGGACAATAAATTGATAATGAGTCAGATTCATTCACGTCCGAATGCTCCTGAAGACCTATCCGATGTTATAATTCGTGAACTTACTGAAACAGGCGGGTGGCTGGAAGATCTTCCGGAGGTAAAATTATAATAAATATACAAGGAGAATTTATGAACAAGCAAAATGAGGTAACATGTCCATCCTGTGGAACGAAATTAAGATTAAAATTCACCCCTTCCTGGACGACTGGAAGTATACGTTGTCCTGCATGCAAATCGAGGGTCACAGTGACATTTAATAAAGATAATGCTAATAAAACTAATTTCAAAAAGATTAGTTAAGGGAGAAAATAAAAGATATGGATGAAGAACCTTTTTCGATAATAACAATATACGGATCGAATCTCTTCAGTAATTCAGTAATGAGAGAAAGATTGCCACGGAAAGTATTTGAAGAAATCCGGGATGTACAAAAAGGGAACATAAAACTGACATCAGCACTGGCAGAAAATATAGCGGTTGTCATGAAAGAATGGGCTCTTGAAAAGGGAGCTACCCACTATACTCACTGGTTTCAGCCACTAACAGGTTCGACAGCAGAAAAACATGACTCCTTCATAGAACCCTCTACTGATGGGAATGTATTTCTTGATTTTAAAGGAAAATCCCTCCTGCAGGGAGAACCTGATGCTTCATCCTTTCCCTCAGGCGGGCTTAGAGAAACCTTTGAAGCACGGGGCTATACTGCATGGGACACTACGAGTCCTGCTTTTATAAGGGAGGAAGAAGAGGGAAGTACATTGGTAATTCCTACTGCATTTATTTCATACCTGGGACATGCTTTGGATACAAAAACACCACTACTAAAATCCATGAAAGCCCTAAATGATCAAACAATGAGGGTATTACACGCTCTGGGAAATAGAACTTCAAAAAGTGTAGTCGTAAATGTTGGTCCGGAACAGGAGTATTTTCTTGTAGATAGAAAGTATTATGAGAAAAGACCTGATCTTTTATTGACCGGACGTACTGTTTTTGGATCAATGCCGGCCAAGGGGCAGGAATTGGATGATCATTACTTTGGGGCTATTAATAACCGTGTAAAGAGTTTTATGCATGATCTTAATATTGAACTCTGGAAACTGGGAATAAGTGCAAAAACGCAACACAATGAGGTGGCTCCAAATCAATTTGAGCTGGCTAATATATATAATTCCGCTAATATTGCAACTGACAACAATCAAATTGAAATGGAAATAATGAAAAAGATAGCCGGAAAGCATGGCCTGGTTTGTCTTCTGCATGAAAAACCATTTAGAGGAGTTAACGGCTCCGGAAAACATAATAACTGGTCGATTGGTACCAATGATGGAATCAACCTATTGGAACCCGGGGACAATCCCCATGAAAATATGCAGTTTTTACTATTTTTAATGTCTGTTATTGAGGCTGTTGATACTTATGCCCCTTTGTTAAGAGCATCCACAGCCAGCAGTGGGAATGATCATCGCCTTGGAGGGAATGAGGCTCCCCCATCAATTATCAGTGTTTTTCTGGGTGATGCACTTACCACTATTCTAAAGAGAATTGCAGCTGGAAAAGATGGACAACCCACAGATGATGAATTTATCCAGATAGGAACATCAAACCTTCCCAGCTTGAATAAAGATGACACTGATCGCAATAGAACAAGCCCTTTTGCTTTTACAGGAAATAGATTCGAATTTCGGATGGTACCCTCTTCCGGCTCCATCGCCGATGCCAATATCACTTTAAATACAACAGTTGCAGAAGTTCTATCAAAGGTGGCCGACAGGCTGGAAGTATCTAAAGATATTGAAGCAGATACAAAAAGTATTATACAGGATTCCTATAATAAGCATCATCGCATAATTTTCAATGGAGATGGTTATACTCAGGAATGGGCGGAAGAAGCAGAAAAACGTGGGCTTTGTAATTTCCCAACAACTATTGATGTCCTTCCGGAGTTACAAAAACAAAGTACAGTCAGTTTATATGAAAATCAAAAAGTACTTTCAAAAATGGAACTTGATTCACGTTATAATGTTTTTGTAGAAAAATATACTAAAGAGATCAATATAGAAGCAGCTATAATGGTGGAGATATCAAAATTACAGATAATTCCTGCTGCTGTCTCTTTTGCAGGAGATTTTTCCGGTTCACTTGTAAACTCTAAAAAAATAATTATGGATCTGGATATTAGCACGGAAAAGAAATTGCTTTCCGAAATTCACAAAAATATATCTGGGCTTTTATCTATAACCGAAATACTGGATAAACAACGTAACACTCTCCTTGAAAGTAATGAGGAAGATTACCAAAGAGCGCTTCAATACAAAAATAAAATTCTACCTCTAATGGAAGAGGTCAGGGAATATGGAGATGCTCTCGAAAAACTGGTTTCAAAAGAGTACTGGCCGATTCCAACTTATGAAGAGATGCTTTTTAAATTGTAAAAAGGGTTTCCGGTAATTGAAAGTTAGAGGGATTAGATAATGGAAAGATTTCTTTTCTAAAAAAGGTGAGCATATCTCAAAAAAAATGGGAACACAGATTAAGAGAGCTGCAAAAAAGTATATGATTTTCTATAATAAGCTTACACCCATTATATACACAAGTGTTGTGGATTTTGGGGTAAAGCTTACTGTCCGTCATCTTTGTGAAACAAGGAAACGCCGGGGCTTTACTGAAGCCATTTGGGAAGATATTAACCTTGCCTATCCTACCACAAGATTCTACAAAGTCGATAATACCTGAACTGCTTAATTAACAAAAGATCTCTTGAATAAAATGGGATAAACATGTATTAGTTTTTTAAGGGTTATTAGATTCTATTGTATTTAAGAATATAATCTATAAGGTAGGTTTCCATGGAAAAGTATGAATTAATTGGTAAAAGTGTATCCATAAAAAAAGTCCAAAAACTCATAAAACGTGTGGCCGTTCACTCTATTCCGGTACTGATAAGCGGTGAAACAGGTACAGGTAAAGAGATTGTTGCATATACTATCCATAATAAGAGTTCGGTCTCTGATGGTCCTTTTATTCCTCTACATACCGGTGCAATATCGCATGAACTGATATTGAGTGAACTGTTTGGACATGAAAAGGGGGCATTTACCGGAGCTGATCATCTAAAGCAGGGACAATTTGAACTTGCAGATGGAGGAACCTTGTTTTTAGATGAGATAAGTACAATGGAAGAGAGAACACAGATTATTCTTCTTCGTGTCCTGGAAACAAAAACTTTCCTGAGGGTTGGAGGGACAAAGCCTGTAAAAACTAATGTTAGAATAATTGCTGCTACAAATGAAAATTTAAAAGACGCTATAAAAAGGAAACTGTTTAGAAAGGACCTGTTTTACAGGATAAGTACGTTTTCTATTAGAATACCGCCTTTAAGAAAACGGAAAAAAGACATAGTGATATTGATACACGAATTTATTCAAAGATATACGGTGGAATTTGATAAGAAAATAGAGACTGTTTCCCGTGAAGCGATGAGACTGCTTATTTCCTATTCCTGGCCTGGGAATGTCAGAGAGCTTGAGAATGTTCTAATGCGTGCGGTCATTATGACAGATTCAAGTTCTATAGAGCCGGATGTGCTGCCGGAAGAAATAAAAATGCACAAATTTAATAAAAAAACTGCTACACCCGACACTAATATTTCAACACTCGATAAAATGGAAAGAAATATGCTTGTGGAAAAATTGGCAAAGACAAACGGCAACAGAGAGGAAACAGCAAAAATTCTCGGGATCAGCAGAAAAGGCCTTTATAACAAAATTAAAAAATATAAACTGGATGAGTAGTATTTACCCAATGTATGGGTAAGAGCTTAATAGAATAACAAGAATAAATAAATTTTCACTTCCTATATCTCTAATAACTCTATAATAACCTCCAGATAGGGCGTTTTTTTATATAATCATTCTTGGCACACTTATTGCTATATATTTATAGGAGTAACCAATGTTAAGAAATGCGGCGACAATATGTAATAGCAAAATTGTTGTTTATGAAAAAAAAGAGGGTACTATCGATACGCTTATATTCAATGAGGAAGAGTTTAAGATCTCGTATCTTGCTGTACAGGAACATACAGGCAAAGGACATCTGCTAATAAAGACATCCTCCAGGCTTGATCTGGAATTATCAGAGTACAAAATGAATGTCGCACTGGCAGATAAAGATCTTCTCTATACCACTATTGGTGAAGGATACAGTGGAGCTGGTACGTCAATTGATAAATTACTGGGATTAATAGTTTTTTCTGCAGAAGGCAGAATAGGTGTTGTAGCAAATGTGGTTATAGATGACAAGACATGGGATATTCGATATCTGATTGTTACTACTGATGAATGGATAAATTCCAATCAGCTCCCAATAGAGATCAGCAAAACTAAAGATATCAATATAAGTGAAGGCTATATTTTAATTGATTCAAATTTTAACGATTTATTAACAGCTAAAATAGATTGATATTTCATTTTAATAAAATTATATACGGAGGAAGACTATGGGTTATTGGAAAGAAGTTAGAGATGTACTGGGAAAAGGAGTTCACTTGGCAGCAGAAGGGGTAAAAGAAGGTACTGATCAGGCAATTGGAGGGATAAAAGAAGGAGCTGAAGGAGTT
Source organism: Spirochaetia bacterium (assembly GCA_027859095.1). Taxonomy (GTDB): domain Bacteria; phylum Spirochaetota; class Spirochaetia; order B11-G9; family B11-G9; genus JAJRQE01. Next base: position 8,734 of record JAQIBN010000252.1, read on the forward strand.
AAGGAGGGAGCTGAGAATATTGTTGAAAAAACAAAAGACAGTATTACTTTGGCCCAACTAAAAAAAGATCTAAAATCACAGCAGGAAGGATATGACGAAGCTGTGGCTGCATTTGGAGATGCTGTCTATGATATATATATGAAGAAAATGGATATCTATAAAGATGGGATTATTGAAACTGAAGCATTACTGGTCTCCGACAAAGAGAAGGACTGCAGAAAAATTGAGAAAGAGATTAAGAAAATAGAAAAGAAAAAATAAAACATCAGGGAGGCTGATTATGAAAAGAGGATATTAGTTACATATCACCGGAACAGGCGGACGGAATAAAAGATTCGCTGGAGATTCCACTTAATATTGTTTCTGATAAAAAAACGCTTATTAAAAGATTTAAGATAACAATTACAAATGACAAAAGAGATGTTATAAGAACTATCGAGCAGGAATATTCAGGACCACAGCCCGGGCTGTTTCAAAAGGATCAGGGAATTTCAGTTCCGGAATTTGTTATTTGGGATGGAAAGAACAATTCCGGTAATTTTGTCAGTGATGGAGAATATTCATATTTTCTTGAAGCCTGGGACAGCAATGGCATAAAAGGTGTAAGCAGTACAAAGAGGACTGTTGTGGATAATATGGCACCATCTATTGAAATAAATCTGACTTCTTTAATATTTTCACCAAATGGAGACGGTCGTAAAGATTTGCTGATTATTGAACAGGATGGATCCTTCGAAAAGTTATGGGAAGGGTACTTAGTTAATTCAGAAGGCAAAGAAATAAGAACTTATTCCTGGGAAAATAAAGAACCTAAAAATTTCTCCTGGAATGGAAAAAACGCAGATAACAATCCGGCAGAGGATGGAGAGTATACCTACCAAATTAGCTCTACAGACAAAGCCGGCAATACGACTGTTAGTAAAACTGATAGTTTTGCCATTGATACAACAGAAACGAATATATCTGTAGGCAGGAGCTATCAATCCTTTTCTCCCAATGGAGACGGTCGAAAAGATGAGCTACCAATAAAGCTGCAGATACCTGTATCCTTAAATTTTGTTAAATGGGGATTTACTTCCTGAGGGTGAATACAGTGCCGAGTTATCTGTTTTGTATAAAAACGGAAACAGACCAACAGCTTCAACAGCAATATTTTTTGTTGATGTAACTCCACCATCTTCATCAGTTTCTATAAGTACAAAAGCTTTTTCTCCTAATGGAGATGGTAAAGATGATCATATCAATTTTACCCAGATTACATCTGAGAATGAGACATGGGTTGGTGAAATCCTTAACAGCAGTGGAGAACTGGTGAAAGAAGTCGAATGGAATGGAAAAGCAGATAAAGATTTTTCCTGGAATGGAAGAGACAATGAAAACAAGCTGCTGCCTGATGATGAATACTCATATTCACTTTTTGCTATTGATAGAGCAGGGAATCGTGGGGAATCAAAAAAAGTAAAATTCTCAATAGATACTGTAATTATTCCAGAAGTGGGATTGTCTATAAATGAACAGCATTTTTCTCCAAATAATGATGGAATAAAGGATTCAGTATCAATTTCTCCCGGATTCAGTAGTTTTGGGAAAAATTATTGGTATAATCTAACAATAAAAGATACCTCAGGAATGTTAGTCCATTCTCTGGCGGAAAAATCAGTATATCCTGTGATGGATTATACATGGGACGGCAGGGGAATTACCGGTAACGTAGTTTCGGACGGGAAGTACTCTGTTGAACTTGAAATGGGGGATCCAGCTGGAAATATAAAGAATGTTGCGGCTGATCTGTTAGTAGATACAAAGACACCTGATATTGATCTGAAATTTGAGAATAGTGTGTTTTCCCCGGAAGGTGATGGTCGCAGGGATACAATTAGTATAGTTCAGGGTTCCAGTAATGAGCAAAACTGGGAAGGTGTTATTTACAATAAAGCAAATAAAAAAGTAGTTTCATTTTACTGGAAGGGTAAAGCCGAACCTTTCTCCTGGGATGGCACTGACGCTGAAGGGAACATTGCCCCTGACGGGATATATTATTATAAGATAAGCTCGATTGACAGGGCGGGAAACAAAACAGAAGCACTTATTAATAATATTCAAATAGATACTGTACCAACACCCGTGGCAGTTGGATTTGGGTCAAATGGTTTTTCTCCTAATAATGATGGCATTCTGGATGAGATTGCATTGAACCTTTATATCGAGGTTAGAGAAGGGATACAATTCTGGGATGTTAAGATTTTTGATGATAGGAATAATTTGGAAAAAACATTATAGGGTGAAACTGGAGTGGTAATTCCGGGTTCTGTACCCTGGGATGGAATTAATAATAATGGCAAAATTTCTCCAGAGGGCTCATATTATGCAATTTTGAAGGTAGTATATACCAAGGGGAATATTGCAGAACAGAGGACAGAAGAGACCGTTTTACTTGATGTTACCGAACCTGAAGTTAGTCTGACCATGACCTCTCGAGAATTTTCTCCCAACAACGACGGGGAAAATGATACACTTTCTATAAAAATCGAAGCATCTGATAATAATACAATAAAGAAATGGGTAGGTATAATAAATGATCCCCAGGGAAATGAATTTCAGAGACTTTCCGGAATAGGATATCCTCCAGAGCTTATCGTCTGGGATGGAAGTTCGGAAAAAGGTGAGTTGGTTCAATCCATTGAAAGCTACCCTCTGAATGTAGAAGTCGAGGATGAATCCGGTAATATTGCCACAATTCGCCGAAGGATTTCAGTGGATGCTTTTGTTGAGAATGTAGAAGGTAAACTAAAAATACTGGTTTCTAGTCTGATTTTTGCCCCGGATACTGCTATCTTTAAAGAGTTTAGCGGATACACGTC
>JAQIBN010000292.1 GCA_027859095.1 Spirochaetia bacterium
TTCAAACACTACATCAATAAAAAATATCCCTTCTATAAAAAAGGAAATAGTTGATAAAATTCAAAAGGAAATAATTGATAGTGCAATTACTGCTTTACCAGGGATTAAAGATCTAACTGTTGAAGAAATTGAAAAAACAAGACAAACAGGACAAAAATTCTTAAATAACCTGAACTCCTTTTTATGGTATATACTTTCGGCCTCTCAAGAAGGTTCTGATTATGAACAGCTTATGAGAGAGACAATAATAATATTAAAGCAATATTTGGAAAAATCCCGTATTGCTGAATATTTATCTTTAATGATAATGGAATTTGCTATAAATGCAGAGATAAGTCAGCTTAAAAAACTTTCAACAAGATTATACAAAAATAAAATTGATTTCGGCAGGATTATTCATAATGCCTCAATAAGAAATGAACTTATAAGATTATTAGAAAGTAAAAATGAGTTTCTTACATTATCCTGGAAAATTAAAGGTACTGCAAATTCAATTGGAACTGACAATAAGCTTCAGATAATGATATATAACAAAGATAGTGAGTATCAAAAATTACGACAAAAAATTTCCAATCAGAAAACTGTTGATACAAACAAAAAATCCCTTATTGATTTTTTTCAGGAAGAATCTGAAGATGAGTTTAATTCTGACATGGGAATGCATTACTTGTCATATATGACTGAGGCCTGTAGAGAACAGCAGATCTACTTTGATTCTCATATGGATCAAATAGCTGATAGTGATTTAAATATTATTACCCTGTCATTATTGTTCCAGTAGGGACAGTCATCCAGGATTTGCTTTGCAAACCCTGGGTGGCTGTCCTACTGGATGATACCTTAAGTGGCTTTCAAAATAAGCATTGTCTGATCATCATGCTGTCGGGTTTCACCTACAAAGGTTTTTAGATCCATTCGTAAAGAATCAATAATTTTTCCAGGGGTCAGTCTTGATTCATTTTTTACAATTCGCTGTAAAGAAAACTGAGAATATTCTTTGTTCAAACTATTTCTTGCTTCTGTAATTCCATCAGTGTAGAGTGTAAGAATATCATCCTTTTCAAGAGTTACAATTTTCTGTTCATACCTTACTGTACTTTCTATACCTATTGGTAATCCAGGAGTATCAATTTCTGAAAAAGAACTTGTTTTATTTTTATATAAAAGTAGAGGAGCATGAGCAGCATTTGAGTATTCTATTTCTTTTTTAGCTTCATCATAAATAAGAAAACTCATTGTAGCAAACTGATCTGCTTCAGTTCTACCAATTATGGCCTTGTTTAGAATTGTTAAAATTTCTGCAGCATTTCTACTGGGAGAAGCTGCTAATCTAATAATAGTTCTGATCATAATCATCAACAGGGATGCAGGAACCCCCTTCCCTACAACATCACATATTATTATTGCTGATTTATCTTTATCTAATCTAAAAAAATCATAATAATCACCACTTACACCTCTGGCAGCTTCTGAGAAAGCAGCAAAGGCCAGACCGTTAGTATCCGGGATAGTTCCTGGAAGAAGATTTTTTTGGATATCTGCAGCAATACGGATTTCCCTATGAAGTTCACTTTTTTCAATAAGATCATGATAATTATATATATTATCTATTGTAAGAGCGGCATAGTCACTAAATGTTCTAATATGATTAAAATCAATATCAGTAAATTTCTCCCCTGGCTTATTCTTAGAAAGAACAATTGCGCCAAGAACTCTACCGGAAATTATAAGAGGAACAACCATTATTGAACTAATATAAAGAAGTGACCCCTCTTCCTGATTTTGTATCATCTCCTTTTCATTCATAACATCTCTTATAAAAATATTACGTCCTGTTTCTATAGCTCTACCAATTATTGTTTCTCCTGTCAAAATTGGTGTATTTACAATAATATCAATTAGCTTCTCCACATCTTTGGTATAACCATCAGGAACATTGAACAAAGGAGGAAGCAGTCCAATCCCAATTTTTTGCTTAATCATGGAATCGTCATTTTCATCTACTAAAAATATTGAACCTGCATCGGAAGCTGTATTTTTAACAGCAGATTCAGCAACTATTTCAAGAACCTTATCTAGATTACTTTCTATTGAAATAGATCCACTTATATCAAGCATAAAATCCAGAACAGATTCAAGTTTTTCCCACAGATCATTTTTAAAAACATTGTAGTGGTTCGAAAAATTTTCAAATTCATCCCCGGATTTAATTTTTAATTCCCTGGAAAAATCACCCAAAGATAAAGATTCTATAGCATCTCGGATCTGAATAATACGGGATCCCATGCGCCTGGAAAAAACAGTAATAATAAGAATACTTAAGACAACTGTAAGTAAAGAAATACTCACAGCAATTATGATACTCTGTGTTATAGAATTTTGGGTATACTCTCTAAGTAAATCTAATTCAACCTGAAGATCATTCATAAAGTTATATGTATTTATACCCACAAACCGGAGACTTCCTTCAAGCTGGAAGATATCTTTTAGGAACTCATTATCAAATTGTCCGGTATCAACAAGCTTATACCGTATACGTATCAATTCACTGGTTCCTTCTGCCTCTGCATACGAACTTGTAACAATACGATCCATTTGATTAAAGAGCGAGAGGAAGGAGGTTTCATACAGATCTATCCACCTATCTACGAGCTTAGCAAGGATCAAAGCATCTTCATTTGGAATAGCGCTTATAATTGAAGTACTCCTGAATTGATTGAATAAAACTCCAAAACTATTTACAGAATCAATAATGACTGCCTTTTGATCAAAAAGGTCAACATTAGAAACCATAACTCTATCAAGCTTAGATTTTATCTTCTCCACACCTGCAAGTACTTTCTCGGAGTGTATTTGGAAGTTTTTTTGTTTTAGAATTGATTGTGAATAGAAAAATATTACCGATAACGCTATAATAAATCCAACTACAGCTGCTAGCTGAAGGAGTACAAGTTTTGGCCGTATATTCATAGGTGAATAATAACACATGAGCTCATGAAAGGGAAGATAACGCATTGCCTCACCAATAATCTAACCGAAAAAAAGTAATGCCTCACGAATAAATCTAACCGTAATATTCCCCAAGGGCCTAAAAGGGGGAAAAGGTGAGGTTTATTATGCATGAACGAATAGCACTGACAGATAAGTATGCAAAAGAGTATCAGAAAGCGACAAAAAAAGAAAAAGGAAAGATACTGGATACTCTCTGTAAGACTGCAGGATACAATAGAAAATACGCATTGCACCTTCTTTCTAACTGGGGCAAGATTAAACTTGTTCGAATTGATGGTAAACTTATCAAATTGAAAGCTGGAAATAAAGGGCGCAAACCTTATCCTGACAGGAAGCGAATTTACGATAAAGAATTTCAAGAAGCCTTAATTGAAGTATGGGAATTTAGCGATTATTTATGCGGAAAGAGACTGAAGCCTTTTATCAAGGTAGTAGAATCTTTTATCAGGGGGAATGTTAATTTCACTTTTACTAATTCAATTTGGGAAAAACTCAATAAAATAAGTGCAGCTTCTATTGATAGGATTTTAAAACCAGAACGAAAAAAATATCAGATAAAAGGAATGTCCCATACCAAGCATGGAACACACTTAAAGCATGAAATCCCTATCCGAACCTTTGCTGACTGGGATGATGCTATCCCTGGATTCCTGGAAATAGATCTTGTGGGGCATGAAGGAGGGAATGCCTCCGGGGACTTCTGTTT
>JAQIBN010000002.1 GCA_027859095.1 Spirochaetia bacterium
GGTAAAGGTCGGGAAGGTCTTATTGTAAACTGGTTAAAACCTCGTTTGTAATAATCCACTCGTACACCCAGTACAAACTCATCCTGTTCTGAAAGACCAATCTGTACTTCTTCCGGAATTGGTTCTTTATCAATTGATCCACCAGGAAGTCTTCGTAATGTAGTTATACCCTGATCTCTTCCCATTGATACTGTCCAAAATCCAGCATCTTCGAATTTTGAAACAGAAACCTCTTTTAGTTTCTGCTGAGCTGTATCAACACCAATTGCTGCAGGGTCAGGTCCATCTGCTGTTGTCATTGACTGACCAAAGGAAAATGTTCCTACAATTAGAAAAACTATTGTAAAAATTAATAATTTATTAACATTGTTCATTTTCTACTCCTCTCCCCAGATTTTGGATGCGCTTCCCTCACCAGCAAGATCATCACCATCAAATCTGGTAATAAAAGTATCTGTTAAAACCTTTATCTGATCAAAATATACAAAATAATTATTTACACTTTCAGTAGGTTTTGTCCATATAACAATTTTCACCAATTCAAGACTCTTTAAATAAGGTACATAATTCCCTGTTTGAGCAATATACCCAGGAATGTCAGTATAAAAGTTGCTCCAACCTATCTTTGTAAGTCCTCCCATGTTAAGAACATGTACAACACCATTAGTATCCCTTACATGAGTCTCAAAATAGTAGTCAAAATCTGAACACCATACCCACATATCGAGTTTTATTACTCTTCCAGGGATTGAAATAGGATTAGGAACAGTATTTCCGTCCGCATCTTCTTTAACAGGGATAATTTCGATGTTGTTATACCCCTTTCTGTCCCATTTTACATTGATTCCAAGAACCTGAAGATCCTTACCCTCCGGATTTGAACCATAAATGGCTTCCGGCCATGCCTCGGTATAAGTTTGTTTTGGAAAACCTTCAGTGGTAAATTTACTGCCAACTACTAACCAGTCTGTGGCCCTGCTATCAGGATCAAAACTCTCAAGAATTCTGGATTCCAAATTTTCTGTTGAGGAATCGGCCATGGCTGATGGTATGACAAGTAAAAAAAGCACTGTAAGGCATATAATAAGAATGCTGCCCTTTCTCATTCTGTACTCCTTGTTAAATTACGCATATACAATAGATACAAGCATGTAGAATTATATTTCTTAGCTATTTGTTTGTCAAATCATTTTCTATTAATCAGCAAAATATCACTTAAGAATAACACCTTCCAGGGTAATATCATCAAGATTTTTCATTTTAGCACTATTATATACCTTATTCAACATTCCTTTTAAATTATCTTCTATACTAAAAAGAATAGATGATTCATACGAATTATAAAACAATGAGTCTGATGTAACAATCATTTTATTTTCTTTCTCAGCTAGTTCAAGACATAGATTCTTCCAATTGTTAGAAAAAATTACCAAATAATCACTGTTTTGAACTGCATCATTCTCAAATATTTTTCTAATATCCAATTCCTGATTGGCATTAGTAATTTCAAAAGCTATTATATCAATTTTTAGTTCACCAGAATCAAACCCATCCATAAAGCTCTGAGTTTCACCCTCAAGAACTCTGTTTTCTATGTCATATATAACAGGTAGAACTGAATCACCTTTAATTCTATTATTTAACATTTTACCAGCTTCATAAAAGGATTCTAATCTATCCTGCTTAATCATGACAAAGTTATCTGTTGAATTACTATTTAAGTTTGTTGTTTTTTCAAAATAATAAAAAATACTTTTATTGTTTATATTTGAAAAATCACTAATTTTCTGACTTAAAAGAGGGCTTAGCAGATAAATATCACTTTCAAATGGCTCTGATTCCGTAAAAAGTGAAATTTCATTTTCAAGCTCAGATGTAGTAAGCTTTAATTTGAATCCTTTTGTAAAAGCCTGAAACTTTAAAGAAAAAGCAGATCCCTGAAAATCAGAAACAAAAAAGGGCCAATAGTTATCTGTTAGTATTTCTACCTTGGTACAGGACACTAAAATGATATTTACTAAAATTATTATAATTAAATACTTTATTTTCATTATTTATACAGTCTTTTAATATACACCGCTTAATTATTTAAATTGTAATCCTTTTTCAAAATAAAAAAAACAACTCCAATACCTACAAGTGAGGCCAGTAGGATTCCAATTGAGATTAAAGTATAATTTAAATAATAAAACCAGGGCACCAATGCCAATAGAAGAGACACAGGAATTAATAAACTATATATTAATACTGAAATATACCCACGTTTTGTGCTTGCTTCAATAATTATTATAGAGAAAAATACTAATAAAATAATACTAATAAAAGGATAAATAAAGAGTATATAAGAATCAAAATTAAAAAAATTTCCTATTATCTTTGTTAAACCAGATAATATAAAAAACCCTGAAATATATGAAAACATAAACGGATATTCCTTGTAACTATTCTGCCTGAAAAGATCCTTTTTCAACATTAAAAAATATCCTGCCAAAGCAACAAGTAGTACAACTACTATTTCATTGATCCATAGATACAAAAACAAAGATAGTTTATCATAATATATATTATAAAAAATACCAATTAAAAGTAAAATAATACGTGCTATCAGGTAAAAAAACAAACCACTAAAAAATAGTTTTTTAAATCTTTCTGTATTGAACTCCCATTTAAAATAATGAGATATCATAATTCCCGAAAACAGCGGTACTGAAAACAGCAAAAATAAAGACATAACTAGAATAACTCTTCAAGTTCTAAATGATCTTTAAAAATATACATATGTCTGCTTTCCTCGTCTGCTAATTCTTTAAAAATTTGTTTTCCCCTATTGGTTTTAGACAATTCTCCCAAAAAATTACATGTTTGTATTGAAATTTCCTGAAAATGTACCGCATTTTTTAAAAAGTCTATTTTTGACATTTCTTTTACATCCGGAATATCTTCAAAACTATCATTTAAATCAATAAGACCGGAATCATTAAAAACAAAGTCTGATTCAATATTCAGTTTTGCTAAATTATCCTTATAATACTCAGTATATTGCCTTTCCTGATCTATCATTGTAGTGAGTAATTTCCTAAATGAAACATCATCACAATTATCCCGAAAATCAGCATAAAACTTACTAATTTTAACTGTCCATTCAATGGAGAGGGTAAATAATTCTTTTAATTCGATCTTAATCATAAATTTCATCATATATTCTAATGCTATTCATTACAAGAACCCATTTCCCCTTTGACTCTTTCGAATACTAATGATATAGTAACGCGAAATTTAATATTGTGGGGAAATGTCCTCATAAAGGGAGTAATATTGGCTGCAAAGGATTTGCGTTTAAATCAGGCTATACGTGTTAAAGAAGTTCGACTAATAACAGATAGTGGGGATCAGGATGTTGTATCTATAGAAAATGCAATTGAAAGAGCAACTCAGGCTGATATGGATCTTGTTGAGATTGCTCCTCAAGCAACTCCACCCGTTTGTAAAATAATGGATTATGGAAAATATAAGTTTGAACAGGAAAAGCGTTTAAAAGAGTCAAAAAAAAGGCAGAAACTTGTAAAACTTAAAGAGATTAGAATGCAGCCAAGAATAGAAAAGCATGATCTTGCTTTTAAAACAAAACATATAATTGAATTCCTTGGCGAAGGTAATAAAGTAAAAGTTACAATTCGATTTAGAGGTCGTGAGCTGGCACATACAGAACTGGGAAAAGATGTTCTAATAAAAGCTATAGATCTATTAAACGAGCAGGAAGTTGGATTCAACGTTGACATTCCTCCAAAGATGGAAGGACGATTTATGTCAATGATTTTAAGTCCTCGAAATAAAAAATAAGATTATTAATCTTATACATAGCAACACTATAGGGGTCTTGTTCCTTAGTCGTGGCTAAAAATAAATACAAAGGAAAAGCAATGCCAAAAATGAAAACAAGAAAAGCAGCTGCAAAAAGGTATCGCGTTACCGCTTCTGGTAAAGTGAAATACAAAAAACAGGGTACAGGTCACATTTTGACGAAGAAAACTACCAAGAGAAAGAGAAATCTTCGTCATGCAGGGGTATTAAGTGCTCCGGAAACCAAAAAAGCAAAAATACTGTTACCCTACAGTTTCTAAAGGAGCGAAAAAGAAATGCCAAGAGCAGTTGATGGAACAAGAAGAAAAAATCGAAGAAAAAAGATATTAAAGAGTGCTAAAGGATATTTTGGCCGAAGAAGTACAAACATTAGAGCTGCAAAAGATGCAGTTACAAAAGCCGGTCAGTATGCCTATAGGGATAGAAGAAGGAAAAAGAGAGACTTCAGAAGACTTTGGATAACAAGAATTTCTGCAGCTTGTAGAGCTGAGGATATTACATATTCCAGATTTATAAACGGACTTAAAAAAGCAGAAATAGATCTGAACAGAAAAGCCCTTTCCAATCTTGCAATTGAAGATAAGGAAGCTTTTTCTGCAGTAGTAGCAAAAGCAAAAAAAGCCCTGGGAGTGTAATACTATGATTACTCTTGATCAAATTAAACAGTTGGATTCTAAGGTAAGAAAAGCTATTGATAAAATAAATTCTCTAAAAAGTGCTAATAACATACTTCAGGAGAAACTTGATACTTACCAAATTAGGATTGAAGAACTTGAAATCCTTATACAGACCTTTAAAGAAGATCAGGGTGAAATTGAACACGGTATTATAGATGCATTAAACCAACTTGATATTATGGAAGAAAATATTATTATTCCTGAGGAGAATAACCTTTCAGAACAGGATTCTTCTAAAACTGACAATGAAACTATTACACCAGTAATGGAAGAGAATACATAATCAGAAAAATTAGAAGAAGATAAAGTTGAAGAAAAAGAGGAATCTTCTGATAATTCAGATGATTCAGAAGCAGAACTGGATATTTTTTAATCTTATAATAATGAGTAGTTTTCAAAAAATAAATTTACTGGGATCCTCCTTTTCTTTAAAAGTAGATGAGGATCCCGAATATTTTAAAAAAGTTATAAATCATATTGAAAAAATGTTTTCTAATATTGAAATTGATATGAATATCAAAGATCCTTTGCGTATTGCGATATTATCCTGTATACTTCTTACAGATGATCTTTTAAAAGAAAAGGACAAGAAAGCGCAAGCTGTTAACTATAAGGATGCTGATGAAGTTGAACAGATGACTATGAAAATCATCAGTTTAATTGATAAAACTATTCAATAGAACTTGTCCTGCGGTGTTCGGGCGGAGATACAAGTCTCTTGCTTCAAACATATAAAATGGGGATACAAATTCACAAGTTGAATTGCGCGGTTCTTTGGATCGTACAGGATGCTTGTGTGCGTTCACCCACTTGAACTAAAAGAGTTCAAGAGATATTTTTCCAAGCGGCATCGCGGGTTTTACTTTTTAATATACTATATTTTAATTGAAATCTAGGTTGACATTAGGTCGATCTGATAATAATATCGGAAGCAATTATGCCAATATTAACCAGTCAGCAAATTAATAGATACTATGAAAATTATAAGGATATTGATGTTGCTTTTACTAAAGAAGTTACTCAAAGTCTCAAACTTCTTCCTAAACATGTATATTTAAAGTGTCTTGGAACTCAATGGCCTGGAATAATTTATTCAACATCTATGGTTGGAGCAAAAATAATTGCAAATATTGGTTCGGAATCATTTGAACGTATCCGCATAGCAAATAATCTGGTTGCTTTGCGTTTTGCTTTTAGCATTGAAGATAAAAAAGATAAACTTTTATTTTTTGTCTCTGCAAAAGTCTCTGGGTTTAATCCATACAGTAAAGATAATCCAAATTTAAATTTTATCAATCTTGTCTATACAAAACGACCACCAGATGATCTTATTGCTATTTTAGGACAGATGCTCGAAATAAAAGTTAATTCAAAGAAAAGAACCGATGATAGAATTGATATCACAAATGACAGTCTACGAATTCTTGGTCTTGCTTCTAAAAATGCAAAAATTTCACTTGATGGAATACCTCGAAATTGTATTGTAAGAGATCTAAGTTTTTCCGGAGCAAAAATTGTTTTACCAGGTATAGCAAAATTCCTTAATGAGAAGGAGTGTGTACTTGGAATTTTTGCAAAAGATGATAAAATATTTACATTAAAAGGCAAGGTTGTAAGAGTTGAATCTGTTGCTGATAGAAAAGATATCGCAGTTCTTGCAATTAAATATCATGAAGAATCTATTTCCATGGATTATCAAAAAATGATAAATTCCTACCTGACAGTAAAACGGAATAAGGGTAATAATAATTAACTTATGAACGACAAAACACATCCCAACCTCGAAAGAATAATGTATATCTCAATTCCCGAAGATTCAGAACAGGAAATAAACGGTTTTAGAATTGACAGCTCTATCCTGATGCCTGTTGAAATTCCTATAGGAGAATCAGATTGGCAAATACAGGATCTTTCATGGGAAATGATAGTTGCCGCAATGTTAAAAATCTTTGCATGGGAACCCTTCCACAAGGATATAGATTATTACCGCAGTTTTATTCAGGCAGTACAACCTGGAATAAATGAAGAGATGACACAAACAGGTATTATCAAAGCAGGAACAAAAGATTATGAGATATCTGAGGAAATTTTTCGTGCTCTTGCTAATTATAAACCGGATATTGAACAAAACCTTACAAATCTTGCTTTAGTTTTTGAAGAACAAGCGGAATTATATACAAATCTTAATAACTCTGATTTAGCTGAAAAGAAAATTGATGAGGCCTTCAGAACATACAAAAGAGCTGCAAAACAACATCCAAATTCAGAAGAAGTAATATTTAATAGTGGAAATTTTTATCTTAAACATGGGAATATGGATAAAGCCATAGAATTACTTACCCATTTTCTTAAAATCACTAAGGATACAAAAAAAAAGAAAAATGTTACAGATATTTTATTAAAAATTAAAAATATTTCTACAGATGATAAT
>JAQIBN010000034.1 GCA_027859095.1 Spirochaetia bacterium
CAAATGGCCAGACCCGTTTAAAATAGATTTGTCAATACTTGATAAAATAACACCATATATTCCAGAAGGTATGAAACTAATTGCTTCAGGTCCTGATGGTGTGGAAGAATCTGTTATAGAGCTTGTGGGTTTTGAAAACCTCTGTTACATGATTGTTGATAATCCAGACCTTGTAAAAAATATTTTTGATGAAGTAGGTCAACGGTTACTGGATTATTACTCCCGTCTGGTTGAATATGACATAATAGGTGCTTGTATAAATAATGATGACTGGGGCTTTAATACTCAGACATTGATTTCCCATGACGATATGGAAAAATGGCTTTTCCCCTGGCATAAAAAAATAAATGATGTTATCCACGCTACAAAAAACCTGTTATTCTACACTCCTGTGGAAATATCTATCCCTTAATGGACAGAATTATTGATCATTTAGAAGTTGATGGTAAGCATTCTTTTGAAGATTCTATATTACCTGTAGAGGATGCCTGGGAGCAGTACCATGATAGAATTTCAATTATTGGTGGAATCGATGTTGATTTTATATGTCGAAGTACACCGGAGGAGGTCTATAAAAGAAGTAAGGGGATGCTGGAAAGGACAGGTCTGGCTGGTGGATTTGCTCTGGGAACCGGTAACTCAGTGCCGGAATATGTTCCCACTGAGAACTATTTTGCAATGTTAAAAGCTGGCCTTGAATAACCTTATATTTTCAGAATAAACCGTGCAATTTCAAAATAGATAGTCAGCCCTGCAACATCAATAACTGTTGCCATAAGAGGCCCCGACATAACTGTAGGATCATACCCCATTCTATGAATAAGAAGAGGAGCCAGGGTTCCAATCATATTGCTTATAAGGACTACAAAAATAAGAGAGGAACCAATAATAAGACCCTGCTCAATGCCTATTCCCGGGGGCAAAATAATGCTGCGCAAAATAATAACCACTCCTGTTATAAAACCCATCATAATACCTACCAGAAGCTCTTTGCTCATAATAATACCAATTTCTCTAAACTGTATCTCCCCTGTGGCAAGCCCACGAATCATCAGAGTAGAGGATTGACTCCCTGCATTTCCTCCTGTTTGAGTTATTACAGGCATAAAAATAAACAGAAAGGCAGCACTTAAAATAACTCCCTCATAGTGATGAAGTACATTTGTAGTTATTGTACCAACTAGCAGTAGAACTATAAGCCAGGGAACCCGTTTTTTTACAAGACCCCAGACTGATGTTGTCATGTAGCTTTCTGCTGCTCCGGACATAGCCCCCATCTTGTAGACATCCTCTGTCTGTTCCTCTCTAATTACATCTAGCGCATCATCAAAGGTAATATCGCCAAGAAGAACATTATTCTGATCTACTACAGGAAGAGATACCAGATCATTTGCTTCCATAATTTTTACAGCTTCTTCCTGGTCAGTATCTTCTCTTACGGAAATTACTTTTTCATCCATAATATTTGAAATAGTATTTTCATTATCTGCAGATAGAATATCCTGTACAGAAACAATACCTATAAGTCTCTGAAGATTATCAAGCACATATATATTATATAGAAATTCAACCTTATCTGCATTTTTACGAATAAACTCCAGGGCCTGGGAAACGTTAATTGATGATCTTATAGCAATATATCGTGGATTCATTAACCCTGCAGCATCATCTTCATCAAAACGCAGGAGAAAAAGGGTTTCTCTTTTTACTTCATCACTTAAAGTTTCCCAGACTGCATTTCGAATATCAGGATTTACACTCTGGACAATATCAACAAGATCATCCGGTTCCATTTTTTTAAATAACTCTTTTTTACTCTTTTCAGACAGGGTATGTAAAATCCTTTCCTGTTGAGGATCAGTTAGCTCTGTTATAAGATCAATTTTGGTCTCCAGAGGAAGGTGGAGAAACACAAGAGTTTCTTCTTCTTCTGTCAGAACTCGCCACTCCTCTGTAAGGTCTACTATATCAATTTTTTCCAGGAGCTTTCTTAGACGCAGGGGATCCAGAATTTCTTCATATTCCCTTAGATGTTTAATCCATGTGCTCATAATTCCTCCAGTCTCCGATAAACTGAATTTCCGGATCAAGTTTTAATCCCAGTTTTTTATCTACTGTTTTTTGAGTAAAGTCTATTATGCCACGAATATCTTCTGATTTGGCTTTACCATTATTTATAATAATATTCCCATGAAAATCAGAAATTTGTGCATCACCTTTAGAATATCCTTTCAATCCAAGGGAGTCTATAATAACACCAGTAGGTTCCCCAAATGTTCTGTTATTTTTAAAAACAGAACCGGCACAGGGGTATTTAAAATGCCCTTTATTTTCCCTGTCTTTTTTATGTAATTCCATTTTTTCCCAAATTTGTTTTTTATTTCCTTTCTCAAGATGGAATGTTGCTGAGAGAATTATATTGTTTGAATTTTGGAATGGAGATTGTTTATAGGAAAAATTATTTTGAATGTCTTTAGTTTTAAGGCCTCTCAATACCAAATTTTCATCCAAATAATCAACACTAATAAGGATATCTGATATTGAAGCATCGTAGCATCGGGCATTCATCCAAACAGCCCCTCCTACAGTGCCAGGCATACCATATATAAAATCCAGACCTTTGAGTTTTTTTTCTGCAGCTTCTTTTGCCAGGTCACTAATGGGGAATCCGGCTTCAGCTGTACATAAATTATTTTGGAAGCTGACTTTTGATATTTCATTCAAGTCTATCACCAATCCTCTTATGCCTTTGTCAGAAACAAGAATATTTGCTCCTCCACCTAGTATAAAGACAGGAACAGAATATTTTCTGGTAAATTTAAGAAGTTTAATAATATCATCATAAGAGTCCGGAACTGCAAAGAAATCAGCATTACCACCTGTTTTAAAGGTTGTATGTAATTCCATGGGAATATCTCTTTCGATTTTCCCTCTGATATTGATTTTTTCCAGTTTTTTACGTACATTAATTTCCACACGTTCATAATATGTAA
>JAQIBN010000057.1 GCA_027859095.1 Spirochaetia bacterium
TAACTGGGGGTCTCTTCTGCTGTTAATGTTGGTTTTAGCCATTCTTTTTTGATTTATTGGGTCATTTCTGATTTAGTAGAAATCCTACCAACATAGCTATATTATGGGACAGGCTCTATGTACAACACCTTCTACCTTTTGCCAGAGTTCTGAATTTCGATAAAAATTGTCCATATCACAATTTCTGATGGCTTTTTGTGATCTAAACCCAGGGATAAAGATAAATTTAGCAAGTTCTTCTTTTTTATCAGAATTGCCCAATAGAAAAGAGATAGCCATAAGAACTGAACGAAGTCCATTTCCAGTATATAGTAGCTTGGAAGGAACTTCTTTACTAGATTCTTCCACTTCCAGTAGAGTTGGTATTATGACATGTCCTGAACGTTCACAAGCTACAAGAATAGGAGCCTCAGGGGAGAGATCCGAAACCAGCCACCTATCACCAACACAGGTTATATTGTTATTCATATTTAAATTATCACCCAATGCAATTGTCAGTGCAAAATCACTTTCTACAGTGCTGACAAATTCAAAATTACTACTTTCTTCGATTACATTATTTTTTATTAATCCAGCTGCAATAATGTATCCAATTGCATCCCCATCATAGATATAGACTTTATCTGTTCCTGAATGATATTCGAGAAGAAACCCCCTGTCCCCATCACCATCCAGAGCAATGCCGAATATTTTTTCCAGCCCTGAGAATCTTCCTTTAGAAAAAAGTTCTTTAACAATGTCGGGGTTGGCCTCATCATCAATTAGTACGGGGTCCAAATATTCAAGTACTCCGACACCACAGTTCAAATTGATATTTTTTGCTCCTGGGTTACAAGCTACCGGAATAACTTCAATTTCATTTTGCGAAAAGAAACTCAAAGATGTTTGAGTATATGCTCCATTTGCTGTGTCAAGAACAATTGGAATTGTTTTCAGAATACTGAGAGCATCTGCATTTATAGAGTTTGATAAACCAGCTAATATCTGTTTGTCTATTTCGTCTTTTTTCTCAATAAGAACAGAACTGAATACTTCAGCATCACCTATTTTTTCCCCACGAATATGATGATCCTTCATGGCAAGAGAAAAGATATACCAACTAAGAAGATATTCTCCTAAAAATCCATCAGGATAAAGTTTTTTACCATCAAGGAAAAGTTTAATTCCATTATATTCTGAAGGGTTATGAGATGCTGTCAACATGAGCCCAGGAAGATCATTCTTAAAACAAAATGCTGCAATAGCTGGTGTGGGAACAATACCCAAATCTATTACAGAAAGACCGATACTGGTGAACCCCTCAATCAAACTTCTTTTCAACCCAGTGTTGTCATAATAATCACGTCCATCCTCTCCAAAAACGATCTTCAAGGGAGAAGGAATTGTGACATTTGAAAAATAATTCTTTAACATCTGCCCCCAGGCTTTTGCATACAGATTACAAAATGCTGGTGTAATAATATTTTTATTAATCAATAACTGCAAAGAATCCAATGCTCCAACTTTTGCAGTCGAAATAATGCCACGCACACCATCCGTACCCTGGAATTTCCATCCACAGAGACGTAAGGTCAATTGGACTTGAGTTTCATTAATTTGGCCCTTATGCTTCAGAATTATTTCCAGTAGTTTCTCAGCATCTATAATTCGCTCATATTGTAATTTCTTTTCCATGAGAGTACAGAAAGCATCAGCTATTTTTTCAGAAACATTATTTAAAGCTGCATATTTTAAAAACCACGAGAGGGGTTGTAGTTCTTGGTGATTTCGGAAAAGAAAATATAACAGTCTTAACTCCTAAATTAGTAATTTTTTTGCAGCAAGCAAATTATCCTCAACAAATGCTCTACGGCTTGGAGCAACTAAGTGTTCACCAGGATTCCACTCCGAAAACCAGTAACCTATTCGCCCATCAGAATTATGCGAAAGAAGCAAATGGTTCCATGCTTTATCGAGAATTGAACGATCCATTCCGGCAGCTTCCCCTGCGAGAATGTTATCTCTAACTTCTTTTGTCAGCCTCCAAATAGACTCAGCTGCCCCTTCAGTGAAGGTCTCAATTTTCGTATTCCCGAGATAGTCTGGAAGCTCAATCTCTGTAGGATCGCTGCATTCTGCGACAGCCTCACTAATCCAAAAAGGTTCTACATCTTTCAAAGAACTCACTTTAGCAAGAAATTCTTCCATAACCTCAAAAGTACCTTCAAACCCACTGTTAAATTTATCAATAAATATGGTTTCTGCATCCCTTTTAAACAATAATATCCCATCCGGGTGCTCTTTAGAAAACTTCTTTATTCCATTAATTACATCATCAACCGGAAGCAATCCCTTCATCATTAGTTTAAAAAACCTTGCTGGTGTATCTGGGAGTTGATAAACAGCAGGAACAGCCATCATGCTATTGCCATTGCCGATATTTATACGGCAGGGAATATATGGATCCTGAATAATACCTTTATTTGCCAGCCCCTTCTCTATTTGTGAAGCCAGTGCCACAAACCATTTTATTCCCTGAGCATGAAGCACAATACCCATCTCATTACTATAAGCAAACTCAGGAGGAAGGAAACCCTCGGTTTCACTCTGTAGAATCTTCCGATCGAGTTCTAGTCCCTTAGCCATCTGCATTTCAAATTCTCTTGGGATCAGGAGTTGAGGTATTGGATGAGTATAGGTATAAGTACCTATTTCAAATAGTTTTCCAACATTAGATTTTATATCGTCAAGAAGCTCCTTATCCATTTCCTGCATCAATTCAGATGTAAAACCTGAAAAAAAACAATTTGCTTTTAGATTATATTTTTTAAACAGCGATACAAGCGGTTTATATCCTTCTGTTATTATTCTTTTTTCATCACCTACTTCAATTTCACATCTTTGAATATTAAAGTTAAAGGCAAAGCCCAATTTTACCATATGTTTTCCCCTAAGACCTCTTTATGATATACTTATTATAACTTCTATATCAAGTATGTCAAGAAAATTCCTATTAGAGCCTTTTTCTTGTGAATTGATAATTTTAATTTACAAAAATACATCTCTCCACTAAAATGGTGTCATATAATATTGAAAAGTATTGTATTAATACCAAAAGAAGTAAAAACAATTTTGGAAACCCGAATATAGGAACTATGTCAGGAGAATAAACATGGCTTATCAGGATGCTTACAAAAACTCGGAATGGGTGGATTTTGAAACTCTGGAACAATTTATGAAGGAATGCCTTTTAAATTGCGGGATACCTGAGCAGGATGCAGATGTTATATCTGATGTTTTAATTACTTCTGATAAAAGAGGAATTGATTCCCATGGTATTGGAAGGCTTAAACCTATATATATTGACAGAATAGACTGGGGAATTTTAAATCCGAAAACAAAAATTGATGTTGTTAAAGAAACTGCAACAACCGCTGTCCTGGATGGGAATAATGGTATGGGCCATGTAGTTTCAAAAAAAGCCATGCAAATGGCTATAGACAAGGCTAAAGAGAATGGAATGGGAATGGTAACTGTTAGAAATTCTACTCATTATGGAATAGCAGGATACTATACATTAATGGCATCTGAAGCCGGGATGATTGGTATAACAGGAACAAATGCAAGACCTTCAATTGCTCCTACTTTTGGTGTAGAAAATATGCTGGGTACAAACCCCCTTACTATAGGATTCCCCACTGATGAGGAGTTCCCTTTTATACTTGACTGTGCAACTTCTGTATCTCAAAGAGGAAAGGTTGAAATGTATAGCCGTGAAGGGAAGGAACTCCCTGAGGGCTGGGTTATAGGAAGAGATGGAAAATCAAGAACTGATACAGACCAGATTCTTGAGGATCTTACAAAGGGAAAAGCCGCCATGGCTCCTCTTGGAGGTTTGGGTGAGCTTACAGCCGGATTTAAAGGATATGGCTATGCTACAGTTGTAGAAGTTTTATCTGCTGCACTTCAGGGTGGCTCTTTTTTGAAAGACTTAAACGGATTTGATGAAAACGGAGAAAGGATTCCCTATCCTCTTGGACACTTTTTTATTGCTATTAATACTGAGTTTTTTCTTGGTCTGGAAACTTTTAAGAAAATTGCAGGACTAATAGTAAGGGGCCTGCGTAATTCTGAAAAAGCACCAGGGGAAGAGCGGATATATACTGCTGGAGAAAAAGAGTGGGATGCATGGAAATATAGGAAAGAACATGGATGTCCAGTACCTGAAGTTCTTCAAAAGCAAATGATAGAACTCCGGGACAGATGGAATATGGATTATTCTTTTTCCTGGGAATAAGATGGTCAGTCACTGCCCCCGTTAGAATCATCACCTTTCTGAATAAAATGAATTAACTGGACTCTATTTGATACTTCCAATTTTTTGTAAATATTTTTTATATGGGATTTTACTGTATTTACTGAAATGAAGAGTTCTGCACCTATTTCGCTATTTGTCCTTCCTTTTATAAGCAGACGACTGACCTCTTCCTCTCTTTCAGTAAGATTTGTTACTGAAAAGAAATTAGATTTTATATCCAAACTTTCCGGTACAGGTTCATATACTCTAAAATAGTAGCGACTTATAAAATAGTAGGTATTAACTGTAAACACAGAAAAGCAGATATAGCTTAACTTAAAAGAGCTATGCCTGAAGAAAATCATATCCAATGGGAACAATACCAACATGGGAATAAAGGTCATAGCAATACCTTTTAATAGGCTCTCTTCCTCTCTGCCTTTTGCCTTTTTCATATAAAAAAGAGTTACCAATCCATGGATAAAGTATATAAAACTGCCACTGGAGAAATGATAATCCAGAGTTATTTTCATCCCATAATTCCAGTTACCTTTGCTTGCAGCAATAATAAAATAGAGACTACCCATAAAGAATATCAGTGTTATTATATTTATTATTCGGGCACCTAATTTTTTCTCCCCTTCTTCCACAGGCAGTAGTTGAACAAGGTAGTGACTTAAACTAAAAAAAAGATATGTAGTGAGCAAAATTGAAGAAAGAGTTATAACTAAAGCAAACATTCCAAAATTTGTGCCATTTAATAGATTTAAAGGAAGTACTCTGACTGCATAAGCAATAAATGAATTGATCCCCATTTGAAGAGATAGGGGAACCAGAATTGTCAACAAACCTTTTGAATACTTATCCTTTGCCTTAACCTGAAGCAAAATGCATAAACAAGTAATAGACAAAACCAATGCCGTTGAAGCAAATAACAATAGATCATTGATTATAAGTCTTATTCCTTCCATATAATTATCAGCATACTAAATTAACTTACTATTATCTATACAGGGATCTCATTTGCTAAACATCAAAAAAAATATTTTAATCCAATTGTTACACTATCATTATTACGCCATGCATAATATGGATTAGAACCTTCATCATCGCCTCCAAAGATCTGTCCCTTAACAGAGAGTTCAAGATCATCCTCAATATTCCATGTATATGTAGGAAGTATCATGTATCCATTTGCCTCAAAGAGATACAACCCTGCAAGTCTGATTTTCATACTATCATGATAAAATGAGCTTTCAACAGCAGCAATCACTGTATTTGTCATGGCATTATTGTTATAACTCATAGCCAGATCCATATCAACGGGATTAGAAGTATCAAAATTAAATACATAGCTTCCAAACTCCTGAATACTTACAAAAATTGATGTTCCGGGAATCATAATATCAAATCCTGCAAGCCAGACGGCTCTGTCATTATACAAATATAATTCGGCACCTTCATGATCCTCTGTAAGCCAGTATCCAAGTTCTGATCTAAAGGGAAATGGCCCAAGAGGCCAGACTGCTTCAACACCAAAAAGCTGAGCTTTTGTAAAGGTAATTTCTGAGGGGACTGGAGTTGGTGTAAATATAAATTTCACACCTGGTTCAGTCATATATCCATAGTAATACATAGCACCAATATCAAAGATTCCAGTGGTTTTAGTTAATCTTAGGGCAGCTTGTGAAAAACCAGGTAATTCTGTATCTGGGGGAGATGGAAATCCTGTAAAATCTTTAACCATCCATCTGCCGGTAACATCAGTTTCTATTGGATGATAATAAGGTTTATACACCAGTTCCAATAATCCACTATCTCCAAGATAAAAATTCATCCTGGCCATAATCTCTGACCGTTTCATCTCATTTATATCACTGGAAATACCATTGGATTGATCCAGTGGATTTAGAGGGTCTATAACATGGATGCCATCACCCTTCCCCCATTCCGTTTTAAACAAACCTAAATCAAGATATCCAAAAGAGAAAAAAGTTCTCAGAGAAAGTTCCTGGACAATATCACCAATAGTCAGTTCTTTTTCAAGATCATTGCCTTCAATATTCAATTCTATTTTTGCTTCAAAAATTTCTGAAGCAAACAGTAAATTCAGATTTGTATATGGCATAAAAATTTGTTCACTATCCCAGGCATCATCCAGATATAATTTATAATTAAACCCTATCTCCCCATTAAGAATTATATTATTTTGCGATTTATCAGTAATAATTTCCGAATCAAAAATATCACCAAACCCATCCTGTCCAAAAAGAAGACTTGATATTAAAATTAATAATAATACTAATAACTTTTTCATCTATTTTGCTCTCCCAGTTTCAAGAAATGTTGTTGTAAAATATCCTGGATTTAACGGAATATCATATTTAACCTGTTTTATTTCTAGTATAGTTTTATGACCGCTTTCCAGAGTTTCCATAGTTATCTTTTTTGCAACCCAATGGCTGTTTTCTTTTACAATATTTTCGGAGTTAAGTTCTTTGATCTGTGTTTTCCCATCTTTTGAATAAAACTCTACTTTCAAAGTTAGCCAGGAACTTTTATCTACCCAGGTTATATATTTACCATAGTTGTTATCTGTTCCTGCATTAGGAATAGACTCCACAACAAAACTGTTACGGCCATTGTACTTTTCCTCTCTTAATACAGTTTGTGTTGAATCTTCCACAGAACTACCTGAAGAACCCATATCTGAATATGAAAAATCTGATCCCATAAAGGATCCATCTTTTTCACCTGCCGCAATTCTCTTCACCTTACGAAGAGAAGGAAGAAAAATCCACTGATCATCTGCTCTCCCATCATTTTCCACTGTCAAAAATCTGGTATTCCTGACACTGGCTGGTTCCAGAAACAGTGTAATTGTTTTTGTTAAATCATTGTCATTTAAAATAAGGGTTTGGATACGCCTTGTGCTTGTATCACCATCATTGTCTACTAGAGTCATTTGAATATCCATAGCAGAACTGTTAACTTTTTGTGCATCAATAACATTCTGCATAATTTCTCTCCCTGTTTGCGCAGAAAGAGATGTAAGCAGAATTAGCAATAAAACTGAAACTAATAAAATTTTCTTCATAAAGTTACTCCTAAGAAGCGTGGTTTTAATTTATTTAATATTATAGGAAGGACAATTAGGCTTGCCAGGCAAGCAAAAATCATTGAAACAGCAAATAAAACTCCCATCTGTCTTATTGGAACAAACTCCGAAATAGTCAGACTAAGAAACCCTACAGCAACAGAAACTGCATTTATAAATACAGCTTTTCCTGTTGTTCGATAAACTTTATTTAAACAATCTGCATTCCCTTTAGCAATATTTCTTTTATATGCATTCATAATATGGATTGAATAATCGACACCTATACCAATTGCCAGGGAAGCCAGAAGGGAGGTAATAATATCCAGATTAAACTGAAAGAGTATCATAAACAGGAAGATACCTGCCAAAGCAAAAAAGACAGGAACTAGTCCAATTAATCCTGCCAGTGGAGACCTGAACATTGCACTAACAATAATCCAGACAACCAATAATGCAGAAATTAGAGAGATAATTTGTGATCTTGTTACCAAATTTGATAATACATATTGCATTGTAGCCCCACCACCAATTTCATAACTCCAGCCTAAAGGGAGATAATTATTCCAGAATGAATCAATATTATTCATCAGGATCTTTTGGTTTTTCTGGGAAATATCAGCTAATTGAATTGTAATCAGTGTTTTATCCGGCTCCAGGCTATCATTGATAATCATATCTAAATTACCTGAATAAAGGACAAGATACTGGGTAATAAGATTTTTTAGTTCCTCCTGGGTCGTAAAACCATATTTTTCAGGAACCAGAGGAATCTCATTAAAGGATTCACCCTGAAAATTTTCCAATGAAAGGAATGAGGAGATAAATTCTTCTATAGAGATATTATTCCCTGAACTAAGGTGGCTTTCCAGAAGCATCTCTGATAACTCAGAATAGCTCAGGAGACCTTCCTTTGCTTCCGGGGAATCTTTCTCAGCTAAAGAATCACTTTCACCCTCTTCCAAACTCCATGAATCATTGCCAAAACTTCCATCAGCACTGAAGAAATCTAATGATACAGACTCATCTTCTAAATTTGGTATAAAATATGGAATAGTGTCCTGATTCATCAGTTTGTTTATTCTTTTTATACTGGCAACAACAGTTTGTACTTTTTTAACATTAGCATTTTCTTTCTCAATATAATTTTCAAATTTTTCAAGATAGGAAAGAAATTTAGGATCCAAAATATCCCCAGGCTCCGGAGCACTGATCATTACTGACAGGAAATTAGTACCACTTAGATTTTCATTAAATATTGTAATATCTTTAACAACAGAGCTATTCGGAGTAAAAAATTTCACAGTATCGGTTCCGACTGTAATTTTTGGTATTAGAACAATTGTTTCAGTAATTAGCGCAATCGAAATTAAAAGAACAATCCATTTTCTTCTTCGTACAATTTTTTCCAGAATAATAAAAATTACTGATGCTTTATTGCGTTCTTCCTTATCTTTAATTTTATGATATTTTTCTGTATCTATTCCTTTAGAGTATCTAAGTCTAAGGAGTGATGGTATTAAAACCAGAGATGCAAGCTGTGAACAAATTACTCCTACTGCGCTAAGTATTCCAAATATCCTAAAAGGTCCCAAGGGGCTTGAAACTAATGAAAGAAAGCCCCCTGCTGTGGTTAACCCTGCCAGAATTACAGGAGTTACAGTAGTTTTTAAACTTTTTCCAATAACGGAGCTGACATTCTCATAGTCAAGAAAGCCAGTCTTCTGTGAAATCCCTTCGTAAAAATGACTCATAACATGGATGCCGTATGCACTTCCAACTACCAGTAGTAAAACCGGAACCAGAAGGGTTGCCATTGTGAAGGTAATGTTTAAAAAGCCAATAATACCCATTACCCATACAACGCCAACAGCTAGCCCCAATAAGGGGAATAAGACACCTTCAAGTTTTCTAAAACTTAGAAATAAAATACCCAATATCAAACCGGCAGCTGCCGGTATCAGCCAATAAAGATCAGACATAATACTTCTGGATATTTCTTCTGTAACAACAGGCAGACCTGCAATAGGAAATGATAAATTGGAACTCTCATATTCTGCAGCCAGTTCCTTGATTTGTTCATAAACAGCTTTATTTGTTAACTCATTATACCCGGAAATTGGCTGAACAATTATTGCACATAAGTTGGAATCAGCTGAAATAAATGTTCCCTCATAAACATCATTCCAGTCCACTAAACGTTTTTTAAATTCCTTTATGGAACCTGGCGACATATCTTCCAAAATGGGAATAACTTCCATTCCTTCTGTTGTTCCATTTAAATAGTCCATATTTGTAATGGACATTACTGATTTGATGTTATCTGAATTTTCCAGAGCTTTTGTAATTAAATCTATTATACTAAGAACTTCAGGTTCGAGTACCGTTCCAAAATTAACCTTAACACCCATAATTATTGAGTCCATAGCTCCAAACTCTTCTTCAATCTCTCTATCGATTTTTGAAATTTCATGATCCTGAGGGATAAATATCTCAGTAGAACTGTCTACATGAATTTTGGGAATTTGAAATGCTGCCAGAATTGTTATCAAAATAAATACTATTAGTATTGTAAGATCTTTAAATCTCTCTCTTTTGGAATTGGTTTTCAGAATTATACCTCCACAAGCTTTTATAATGTTAAGTCTGATTCTAATCTTTCCTGTTTTCTATCACCCGGAGGGGTGAATCAAGGTCACCTGTTAGAGGTAAATTGAGGGTGAAGAGAGAGAAAATGGTTCTTGACACAAATGGAGTTTATATGGTTTCATAATTCTAACAATAAAACATATGGGAGTTTTTTATGGTAAAAAACAGAAACATAGCAATGGTATATATACTATCAATTATTACCTTCGGTATTTATGGGATTTACTGGACAGTTGTAACTAAAAATGAAATAAATGGTCTGGGTGCAGAAATCCCAACCGCATGGCTGATTATTATACCAATTGCAAATATCTACTGGATGTATAAATATTGTGAAGGTTTTTCCGAAAAGGTAAAAAAAGACAACAACCCTATTTTGTGGTTTGTCTTATATATATTAATTGGTATCATCATACCGGCCATTGTACAGTCAGAGCTTAATAAATTAGCAAAATAGAAGTTCTACAGTAGATGAGAGTATAGGAATTTATATAAAATGTTAATCCACCGCGGACACCTTACAGGTTCCGCGGTTTTTTTATGTCTGCCGCGGAAATCATCCATAGCAAACCGGATACAGGAGGCCGGATGCTTTGAAAAAAAATAAAGAAAAAATTAAACAATTACTCCTTCTAATAGGAAAATCAAAATGGTTATATCTGGGATCCCTAACAGCTATTGGAGGTGAGATAGCTGCTGAATCGGCAGGGAATTTAGTAATACGCCATATTATAGACAAAATTATACTTGAAGATCGTGGGATGAAGCTGATCATTCTCTTTACAATAATATTTGTAGCAATCTCCGCTTCCCGAGCCCTATTCAGTTTTCTTGAAGGAAAGGAAAAAGCCAAAGTTTCTGAAACTGTAGCCAGGGATATCCGGAACCGGATGTATGACCATATTCAGCATCTCTCATTTAAATATCATGATACGGCTCAGACTGGAGAACTGGTACAGCGATCGACTTCGGATGTTGAGGCAGCTACAGAAAAGAAGATACGCGATGCTCTGTCGAAACTAATGGAAGGAAGAACAAACTTCATAATTGCCCACCGGATACAAACCTTAAAAATGGCTGATCGAATTCTGGTAATGAAAGATGGGGAGATTGTGCAGGAAGGAACACACAATGAGCTTGTAAAAATAGATGGATTTTACAAACAGGTTTGCACCCTTCAGACAGAGATTGAAACGGAGCTTCAGCATGAATTAGCGAGTGCTGGCTTACAGGAAGAACATCATGAATGATAAAAAAACCGGAACTATCCTACGAATATTAAAACTGACAAAACCTCACTGGAAGCTACTTGCAGGGTTTACTCTTGCTATTATGATCACTGCTTTTCTGGACAGCTATGGGACCTATATAACTAAAAGTATAATTGATGAAGGGATAATGGCAAAAAATCTGGATAAGGTAATTTATTATTGCAAACTCTATGGAATTATATATTTAGTCAACAGTATCAGCATTTTTATATTTATCTACTGTGCAGGCCGACTGGGTGAATGGATGCAATTTGATTTAAGGGAGAAATTATTCAATCATATTCAGGATTTATCCTTCTCATTCTTTGACAAATCATCAACCGGTTGGCTCCTATCCCGAATTACTTCTGATACAGAAAAGATGGCAGTAATTCTCCCCGTGCTCATTATAATTGCCGCAAAATTCAAATCTCATATTTTGGGAGAATACAGAAAAGTAAGATCTTTAAATTCCAAAATTACTGCAGCTTACAGCGAAAGTTTCAGCGGAGTAAAAATTGTAAAAGCACTTACCAGAGAAAAAATGAATCTGCGAAATTTTGGAGGACTGACAGGAGAGATGTATCATACTTCTTATCGGGCAGCCTGGTTGTCTGCCCTTTTTCTTCCGGTAGTACAGCTTATAATTACCCTTGCTCTTGGAGCAATCCTCTGGTTTGGTGGATGGCAAATTAACCTTGGTGAAATGACCATAGGCGGACTTCGGGCATTTATAGGCTTCATTTAACGGCAATATCGAATTTGAAAATGTTAATTTTTCTTACAGGGAAGATACACCGGTTTTGTCAAACTTCAATCTGAGTATAAAAGAGGGAGAAACAGTAGCTATTGTAGGCCCTACAGGTGGTGGAAAAACAACTATTGCAAGCCTGCTATCCCGCTATTATGAACCTGTAGAAGGCAGAATTTTAATGGATGGAAGGGATTATAGGGAATATACCCAGAAGGCACTCCAAAGTCGAATAGGGGTTGTCTTGCAGAAACCTCATCTTTTCTCAGGGACTATTAGGGAGAATATCGAATATGGAAAACCAGACAGCAGCTTTGAGGAAATTATAAATGCTTCAAAAGCTGCTCATTCATATAAAATGATTATGTCTATGCAGAATCATTGGGACGAAATAGTAGGAGAAGAAGGGACACTCCTCTCTCAGGGACAAAAACAGCTCATCTCCCTGACCAGAGCAATACTTGCTTCCCCGGATATCCTTATTATGGATGAGGCTACCAGTTCGATAGATACGTTGACAGAAAAGAATATTCAACAGGGAATTGAGGCTCTTCTAGCTGAAAGAACAAGCATAATTATTGCGCACCGCTTATCCACAATAAAGGATGCTGACAGAATCTTGGTAATTGAAGATGGTAAAATAGCTGAAGAAGGAAGCCATGCCAGCTTATTGAGAAATCAGGGGCACTATTACGAACTCTACACCAGCCAGTTTAGAAAAGAAAAAACAGATGCAATTGGGTTATTTACATAAAACATTATAAAAGCCTCCTTCTATTACAGGAGGTTTTTATTGATTTTTAGGATTCGGATAAAATTATTTCATCCACAGACCGTTTTGGTACATGATGCTTTGAATTTGTGTCTCTCCAATATTTTATATCGCCTTCAGATATCTCCTCTATAATTACCTTCTCATTAGGTTTTCCAAGTGCTACTACATAGAGAACCTGATAACGCTCAGGAATTGCAAGACTTTCTGCTAGGAGTGATCTTTTAATTGATCCAAACATACACCCCCCAAGTCCCTTCTCTACAGCTCCAAGAAGTATTGTCTGCATTACAATCCCAGGATCTACACTGAAGTCTTTTGCAATATCAGTATCACCAAGAACAATAATATATGCCGAGGGACGCTCTCCTGGCTCCGGGCCATCCCAATCTTTTAGATATCCAGCCCAGGCAAGAGTTTCGAAAATTTTTGCATTCTTTTCTTCTGTGTTTGATAATATGTATTTTAATGGTTGCCTGTTTGCAGCAGAAGGAGTAATACGTGCTAATTCTATAAACCCCTTCAGAGTTTCACTGTCAATCTTAACTTCCTCATAAAACCTTCTGTATGATCTGTTTTTTAGAACTGTTTCTTTTAACATAATTCAAATACTCCTTACCTTCTTTCCTAAACATAAGTGTTTTTGTTTTGTAATACAATAAAATATTTATTCTGGGCAGTTTAATAATATTAAATAAATTTTTGATAATTTTCACATTTTATGATATAATTCATCTATTAAAAATTTTTAGGAGTTGCATATGAAGAAAGTATTTATTTTACTAATTTTATTGAGTGTTTTGACAGTTGGAGTATTTGCTGAACAAGCAGATTACTTTACATTCACAATGGGTTCCGGTGGCGGCTATGATATGAGTGGTTCAAATGTAGTGGGTGGAACAGTTTTCGGGGTAGATTATACATTTAACAGTGGATTTTCAGGCGGATTCAAGTATTTTGATATCGACGGAAATACTCTACAAATCATTAATATGACGATGATTCCTGCTGATAAGATGAAAATATCAGTGTATTCAGGTACTGATGCTGCTACTGATCCGACAGTGGGGATTGGTGTAGGTTATGATATTTTTACAAAAAAAGATGCACTCTTTTCCAACTTAAGTATAAATGTAGATTGGTTTGCTACAACTCGTGCCACTAGTACTTTTGATATTGCTGATGGTGGTGTTATCTTTTTTGGACTCAGATCACAGGTAGGTCTTTAGAACATAAATTAAACTTATAAGTTAGCTACCCTCCTGATATAAACAGGAGGGTTTTTATTTTTCAGCATTATTTAATATCTGATAGGTAAAATATACTCCGGCAAGGGCATCATCATAGCTAGATTTATAATCTTCAACTAAAGCCGAAGATACAATATCAGCTTCATTCAAAACAGCTGATCGTAAATTTTTCATGGGTTCAGGAAGTACTGACAAATCAGTATCCTGGCCTGTGCCATTTAATGACTGAAGGCAAAAACTCCAGATGGCAACCCAATCCTCAATCTTAAACCAGGATTTAAGCTCCTTATGATTGCTATAAAAGAAATTTAGATCCCTGGTCTGATCCAGAAAATTCTTTACACCCTCTCCACTTTTCATATTCTTTGAGCTAAAAATAACTGATAATTGCGGTTTTAATCCCAATAAATCAGCTGCCAGGGAATAATAGGTTTGAGGGAATAGACTATCCCTGAAATTATGGGACTCCTTGAATATGTTATTAAAGATAAGTCCGGTGGGATCCATGTTTTTGAGTGCAATAAGAAAGTTAATTTTATCCCAGGCATGATCTGCCTTTGTTGCCAGGAGACGGACTCTATCAAGAGTCTTTACATATCCAATTCTGCTTAGGGACTTTGCGGCATTGGACTGGATCTCAATATCAGGGTTATTAAGAAGCTTAATTAATAAGTTTTCAACCTCAAACCCGGGATATGCTCCAAGAGCAAAAACTGCCTTCAATTGGTGATAAGATCCAAAATCAGCTGCTTCGGCTAATAATTCAGGAAGAAGAGCCTGTCTGGGGTGACTGAATAAAGACTTAATGAGCTCACCCTTTCCGGAAGACAAGGGAGAAGCTAGTATTGAACGAATCTCTTCCGTAGCAACAGTCGCCTCATTCTGACTTATGGAAAGGAGAACCGTTTTCTTTTTAACAGGATTTTCAGTAGATTTTAGTCTACCAATATCCATATAGGCCCTCATCCCTTCAAAAGAAAAAAGAATTGCTGCAGTCGCACGGGCAGAAAGACTTCCCTTATCAATCAGGAGAATACTGAGAAAAACCAACAGAAGACTAAGCAGCATAGCAAAAGAAAACAAATAGCTATAACTATTAAAAACAAGATATGAAGAACTCTGCCCAAGATCAATTAATAAGCCCGCAACAATTCCACTGATCAGAGAAAAAAAAGCAGTAATAAAATTTGTCATTGAATTATAACTGAAAGACTCATCCTCTGGCATAGTATTGACAAGTACCCTTGAGACAAGAACATTAGCTGACCACAAAAATAAATTTGTAAAAAACCCCAGTATAAAAAAGAAATAAATAGGGATACTGGAGTAGTCAGAAACAGGTAAAATAATCCAGACAATGAATGTTATTGATAAAAATATATTTACTCCAATAAGTAAGGGTCGACTTCCCATTCTATCAGCAAAGGTTCGGGCAAATAGCCCAGCGAAAATGATTGAAACAGACATCACCATAGAGTATAAAAAAACTAAATTTAAACTAAACCCTGCTTCCTTCCTAATAAAGGCAATTGTTAAACCATTTAAGACCATGACTGTTACAAGTGCCCATTTAAGGAAAAGAGGATAGCGTCTATCCTTTCTGTTTATAGATTCACTAAATATTACAAAGAGATTACGCCCCTTTTTATATTCGATTGTTTCTCTACAGGGTATTTTTTTCAATTGCAGTGCAGCAGCAGTATTAAAAAAGACACCAAGAATTTGAAGAATAAGAATTCCAAAAATACCTGAAATAAACTGAAAAGAAGTGAGTAAGAAACTAATTAGTTTTGAAAGTACCGATGCAGACTGGTTAATAATATTCCCCTGGGCAAGTACAATCCCTCTATTTTGATTTGTTGTTACCATCTTTATAAGTGGGTTCCAAACTGCCACCCCGATTATCCGTGCCGAACAAAATAAAGTATAAACAATCAAAATAAGAAGAACTGCGGATTTACCTTCGAGAAATAAGAGAGCAAGGTATGAAAGGACAATAATCCCTCTAATAAACCAGGCAGTCGACTGAACCCTAACCATATTTTTACCAGCTAACAGACGGGGAAGCCCGACCAGAATAAACCCGGTAAGAAAAATAACAGAGGATATATAGCCCAACTCAATATTTGATGCACCAAAATGAATGGCCATAAGATAAACTGGGGTTT
Source organism: Spirochaetia bacterium (assembly GCA_027859095.1). Lineage (GTDB taxonomy): Bacteria > Spirochaetota > Spirochaetia > B11-G9 > B11-G9 > JAJRQE01. Next base: position 16,214 of record JAQIBN010000057.1, read on the forward strand.
CACCCATAAAATTAAAACCCAGACCATTCAATGCCTGAAAATTATATACTCTTTTCTGGCCCTTCTGTCTTTCCTCTTCGGATAAAAACTTAGTTAACATAGCAAACTATTAATACTCACTCCTTCTAATATAAATAAATCTAAGAATACTGGGTACAACAAAGAAAGTAAACAATGTGGATATCATAAGGCCACCGGAAACTGCAATTCCCAGGGGTTGAATAATATTTGATCCCTCGCCTATTCCTATAGCAATAGGCATCAAGCTCTTCTATATTAAAAATTTCAACAATATCAACATCATCGACAAGTTCAAGACTGGATTCAACATTAGAAATCAGCTGAGCATAAATTTCCTCGGGGCTTACGAGTTCTGAAGTTACTCCCAACATTAAATAACCTGCATTTTCTCCAGCAAAAAAGCGAACCGAATACCCATCCTGTATATCCTGGGGTAATCCAGAGTCGATCGAAACCATAGCAGCTTCAGTGTCCCTTCTGTCTCTTTGCCAGTTATCCTGGATATGTACCTTTCTCCAGGATTCAATCCTGAAACTATAGACACATCATCTCCAAAGATAGACCCGGACTCTACCTTTCTGGCTGTCAACTTATCTTCATCATCCAGAAGCCATAGAAAATACTTCCCATATCTTCTTACCAGTAGATCTCTGTTAATAAAAATTCCCTCTATCTGATCAGTTGGAAGCTGAATGAGTATAAAACTTCCAATGTAAAATCCTTCTTTTTGGGGGAACTCAAAACTTAGATTGAATAACCCTGTGTTATAATCGGGCTCCTGTGATCTTCCTCTTAATATACCCTTTAGACTTTGTCCCTCAGAATTAATTCCAACTACACTTTGACCAATAACATTCCGGTCTATTCGAAAAAGGTGATCCCTGGGCTGATAAATAGCTGGTTAATACAAGCAGTAAACTTAATATAAGAAGAGATTTATATTTTTTCATTCATTATTCCTTTATGATTTCAATTCCAAGTAAATACTCTAGATCTAATATGGTTGATATGTAATTATATGTTTCGGTTAATACAGCTACTCTCGATTCTTGAAGATCAGATTCTGAAATTTGTAGATCTAAAATATTTATCCCCCCTGTATTGTATGAAGAGACAGTAGAATCATGAGCTTCCCTGGAAAATTCAGCAGCCAGGACTCTGGCATCCAAAGTTTGGCTAATACCTTCCAACTTATTTATAAGATTGGATAATTCCATGTGAGATGTATATATCAGCTGCTGGATTGCAAGTTCATTCTTTTTAGATTTAGCATCTATGGATTCAAAATTCACCTTGATTGCAGACCCCGGAAGAAGTGAGTTTAAAGGAAGAGACACAGAAATTGTCATTGCCCCCCGGCCTATCCAGGTATCATTAGAAAAAAAACCGTCCCCAATAGGCAAACTAAGTTCAGGAGAATAACTGTACCCAAAGTTAAATGAAGGATCCCAGGTTTGGAGCTTTGCCATCTTTCTATCATTCTGGAGTTTTAATTGTTCTTTTTTTAAAATCTGTAAATCTAAAGTTTCTGCGATCATTGCAGATAAATCTGCTGCAGAGAAAGTATCAGAAGGGAGAGCTATATGTCCATTTAGAGACAATTCATCATCCGGATTAAGACCAGTAAGATATTTTAACTGAAATAATTTTGAAGCATAATCATTCTCTAAAGATAAAATTTCCGGTTTTGTATTCGCAAGATTAACTTTTACTGCCATTAGATCAAGATCTGAAGCAAGTCCTGCCTCATACAGAAGATTAGTTTTTGCGTACTGCATCTCAATCAGTTTCAAATTATCTCTGGCCAGAGCAATACGTTCTTTAACAAGGAGGATCTGATAGAAAAAATCTTTTATGTCCCGAATATATGCCTGCCTGAATCGTTTGTAAGAAATAAGCTCCATATCCAGAAGATACTGAAGATTCCTGAATTGATAAGGTAATGAGGCCTTAAGATTTAATGAAACACCAAGACTCCCGGAAACAGTCCAGGGATCCTCTGGAATACCCTTACTCATTCCAAGATCAGCTTGCAAATCGGGTAAAAGTAAATTCCACGACCTGTCACTGGCAGTTTGTCTTTGGGCCAGATCAATTTGTTTCTGCTTTAAAACCAGGTTTTCACTCATCCCGTGATTGATTGCATCATTTAATTCCCAATTATACCCATCAGCAAAAATTCTTGAGAATGCAAAAATAATAAGTATCCCTGAAATAAGTTTTACTTTCACTTTCAACTCCTGAATTTACAGATTATACTCTAAGTGAGAAAAGAGGGGAATAATGATTGATATAATATTGACTGCATTGCTCATACTAATACTAAGAATAGGCCAGGACACACTATTCCTCGCAAAAATCGATGCTTTTAACAGAGGGAATAAGCTCTACTCTATGAGCATCAACTTCTTTGAAGCCATGTATGCAATTACAGTAATAAAAATTATCCTGGATCTAATGGATAAGAGTATTTATTATGTACTATTTTTTGGTTTAGGTTCACTTCTGGGAGGACTTGTAAGTTCAACAATAAAGAGTAAACTAGATAACAAACTGGAAGGGCAACGTAAATTTTATGCTAGAATATCTCTTGATAATGAAAAAGATCGGTCAGAGCTAATACAAATACTTATCGATCACAATTTCGAATTTACCGTAGATATAAAGAAATATATTAATGGTAATACAAAGACTGTTTTACAGGGATCCCTTGACAACAGAAAGAGAATGCATGAATTAAAAGAAATACTACGAGGGCGTCCAGGTAAACATGTAACCATATTTAGAGCCGAGGATGTGTATTTACTAAGATAGCAATAGATTACTTAGGAACTTTTTTCTACAAAGTTCATAATTAATCTACGAGCAATACTATAGGGTGTAGGTAACATAGGGAGATTGTCCGGTGTAAACCAACCTGCATCCAAAATCTCTTTATCATCAATTTTTATTTCTCCGTAATCATACTCTGCAGTAAATGCTATCATCATAGAGCTTGAAAAAGGCCAGGGCTGACTTCCAAAGTACATTATGTTCTTTACAGAGATACCGGTCTCTTCCATAACCTCACGTTCTACAGTCTCTTCCAGTGTTTCCCCTGGTTCAACAAAACCTGCCAGAACAGAATAGACAGGCTGGGTAAATTTGCTGCCCCTTGCAAGAAGAATTTCAGGCCCTCTGGTTACAGAGCAGATCATAGCAGGAGAAATTTTTGGGTAAACACTATGCCCACAATTTGAACAAATCTTTACTCTTTCGTCTGTATGACTCGCTGTTCGACTTCCACATTTACCACAAAACCTAAATGTTGTATTCCAATCAGAAATCTGTCTTCCAAGACCGGCAAGATAAAATAAATCTTCATTAGTTGTTCTATAGAGATGCCTTACATTCATAAATTTAGTATTTTCGGGTATTTCCATTTTGTCATCAACATTTAAAGCTGAGTAGTAAACACCTTTCATAATTCCAATAGGCACAGGTAAATCTGAAAGATCATAATAATCACGAATTTTTTTGTACTCCGGAATAGGATTTCCATCTTCATCTTTTTCAACAAGAATTTCCATATCATGATAAACCAGGATAATTGATTGCCCTGTAAAATTCTCAGGAGGGATAAGAAGTTGTATAAAATTTTTCATTTAAACCCAATTGTACTCTTAAACTTTCTGTTTTGCAATGCAGGCAACATTTAGATAAAACGTTATGGAAGCAGTGAAATAATCTGTAAAAAAAACAACAAAAATAGATTTTATAAATACTATTTGAATATTATTGGTTATACTATATACATGAGTAAAATAAACATAATTATTATATTTTTTATGTTCTTTGTAAGCTTTTTAACTGCCGAAGAAATCCGAATTGAACCGGATAGCTATTGGCTTAAAATGAATACATGGGAAAAAACTTTAACCTCTTCCTTGTTTATTGAATCTTCACTAGCTGCTTCGGGACTGGATGGCGAAGCTCTAAATTTCTATATAGAAAAATATAACCAATTAGTTTTAGATTTTAATAAAGATAGAGAAGACACATTCATTACACTTTCAATTTATGAAAAAGGAGAGTTTATATTAAATTGGGCACATGAAAATATTCTTAAGAATTATATTGAAGAACAAACTCTTATGAATGTATTAATTGACACAGGCAATTATAACTGTGTTTCTTCAGCTGTATTTTATCTTATTCTCTCCAGAGCAGCAGGTATAAATGTCGAAGCTGTTGAAACAAGCGACCATGCATTCTGCACCATAAAAACTGAAGATAAATGGATTGATGTTGAAACAACTACTTCCTATGGGTTTAATCCTGGAATAAAAAAAGAATTCCAGCAGTCATTCAATCAAACTGGATATACTTATGTCCCTCCAGGGAATTATAGAACAAGACAAAGAATTAGTGACAGAGAAATGGTTGCTTTAATTCTGCAAAACAGAATGTCAGTTTTACAAAAATACAACCTTCATGATCAGGCAGTTGGTCTGGCTGTTGACAGGTGGACCCTTGCTGTTACTGATAATAATTATAAAGATATGAATGATGCCTTTAGAAACTGGTCAGCTGTGCTGAATAATAAGAGCAATTACACAGAAGCTTATTACTTTCTTAGTAATGTCTCATTTAAATATAATCTTATAAATATTAATAATGATCTTTTATATGATCTTACATATAACCATATAATTTCTTTAACAAATAATGAGAATTACAATACTGCAAATGAATTTCTTTTAGAAACAAAATCTGTTTTAAATAAATCTGATCAAAATAAACTTGAAAATTTAGTTACCAGATCCTTTCTATCAGATACTGTAAGAAATGAGATCTACGAAATAAGCTTACCTTTGGTAAGGGAAGCATATAATACCAATAGTATTTCAAAATCAGAATGGCATAACTGGATTACTGTTCTACATCAGAATAAAGCTCTGGAAATATCTAATTTTACAGACTGGTGGGAAGCATGGCAATTTTTAAAAAAACTTCCACCCGATGAAAAAAATTTAGCAAGTATCAAAAAATCAACAGATCTTGCTCATGATAATTGGAGTTTTGATATTCATAATAATTTTGCCGATCTTTATAATATTCAGGATTTCAAGGGAGCTGAAATGGTTTTACTTAATGGACTTAATTTGGATCCTGATAATAAATACCTTACTCAGGATCTAAATGATTTAAAAAAATTAAATTTTTAATTTCAAGACAATTTGGATGGAACCTTTTGACTTTACAGGTTTTATCTTATAAAATCATTTTTAATTATGAACAAAAATAGAAATATATAATGAGTAATAAAATAAGAATATTTATAATACTATTTGTCTTTACAATTGGAACTCTTGGATTTTATTTTATAGAGGGAACCTGGACAATACTTGAAGCATTCTTTATGACCATTATTACTATAACAACTATTGGTTATGGAGAAGTAAAACCACTATCAACTCAAGGTCAGATATTTGCAATTATTTTTATTATTTTGGGTTTAAGTACTGCAGCTATTCTGGCAACTGAGCTAGCCAGGCAGTTTATTGAAAGAAATTTTAAAGCCATTTATGGAGCAGGGAAAATGAAAAAAAAAATTAGGAAACTTCAAAACCATTACATTGTATGTGGATTTGGAGATATTGGAAGCTCAATGAGTGCATCACTGAAAGAAGCTTCTATCCCCTTTGTAATAATTGAAAATAGTATAGAAACATCTGAATTTGCAACTATGCAGAACTACCTGGTTGTTAATGGTAAAGCTACTTATGATGAGACCCTTATAGATGCAGGAATAAAAGGCGCCAGAGGTATAGTTATTTGCCTTGGGGATGACTCTTTAAATATGTATGTATCCCTTGCCGCCAGAGAACTTAATCCTGATCTGCTTATCCTTGTAAGAGGTTACAAAACTGAAGGTGAAAAAAGAATGATCCGGGCAGGAGCTAATTCAGTCATATACCCTCTTAAACTAGGTGGTCAACAGATGGCCCAGCTTGTAATTTCCGAATACAGTAAAGAAAATAAAACAAATCATTTAGAATTAACAACCAGTGGTATTATGGGTTATTCACTCAAAATGTATAAACACTTTAAAGATGAAGAAACTACTATTGAAAGCATATTAAATTCAACAAATGCGACACAAGCTTTGAAAATTCAACGAATTGGTGGTATGGAAATAAATAGGCCGGGTATTGAAACAGCAGTAATGAAAGGTGAAAGTATTCTTCTCCTTGCCCATGATGAACTTAAAGAAGATCTAGCTGATGATCTAGATTTAACAGAGAAAAAACCAATAGGAGATGAACAACTATCTTCCCAGAAATACAAACTTTATACATGGGATGATTCATATTCCCTGGGAATCCCGGTTCTTGATGATGAACATAAAAAGTTACTAAGATTACTAAATAATTTTCTAAGTTCTATACACACAAAAGATGAAAAATCTATTATAAAAGACACTTTTGACAGTTTACTAGAGTATACACATGACCATTTTATAAATGAAGAAGCTTTTATGACCAAACATAATTACCCTGATCTTAAAGATCATAAAAAAGAACATATTAAGCTTACAAAAGAGGCAAATCAGTTAAATGAAAATAGGAATTATATTTTCTCTGATAATATTGCAGATTTTTTAATTTCCTGGCTCACAAATCATATAATGGGTACAGATAAAAAATATGCTGAGTATATTTTGGCCAGAGTTCCAGATGCAGGGCAGTTAGAACAATAATAGCACAAATCTAAAGGGATGACCTAATTGCCTAAAACTAAATTTAACCAAAAAATTACTTATCTCTTAATTATGGGAATCATTGCAAAACTACTAATAGATACCACCATACAGCTCTTTAATCCTTTTCTCACTTTGATAGCAGCTGGAATAGGAATAAGTGCTGTATCTATGGGTGGTCTTGTTGCTCTTAGGAGTTTAATGGGACTTAGTGCTCCAGCTATCGGTTCAATTGCAGATAAAATTGGTTATAGAAAAGTCATGCAAATAAGTCTATTTCTAAGTGGCTTAGGAATGCTGCTTGCAGGATTATCACAGAATATTACACTGTTTTCTATTGCAATCATACTTACAGGAATTGGACATGCTGGGTACACTCCAAACATGCATGCATATTTAAGTTCAAAACTACCCTATGAAAAACGTGCAAGAGGAATAGGAATAGTTGAATACTCATGGGCTCTAGCAGGAATTGCAGGACTATTTGCGGCGGGGTACCTTATTGAAGAATTCTCATGGAGAAGTCCTTTTATTTTGTTTGGAATATTATTACTGGGAGTATCTCTACTATATTTCACCCTCCCTGTCAGCCACCTGGATAAACATGAAGAGCTCCCTAAAAAGGTGCAAACTAAAACTAATTTTTCTATTAAACTAAGAATCCAAAGATTTTTTGATCTGGGGTCAAATGCAAAATCAGCATGGGGAACTATAATTGTTCAGGGGTTGAATTTTTTTGCCATAATGCAAGTTATGATAATTCATGGAGGATGGCTGGAAGGAGAATATGGATTAAGCCCCTCAAAATTAGGGAGTATTGCTCTTATTTTTGGTATATCAGATCTTATTGCCAGTGTTTTTGTAAGTGTGGCAGTAGACAAAATTGGAAAGAAAAAAAGTGTAGCAATTGGGGTTGCAGGAATGACCATTGCTTATGCTGTAATGCCGTTTCTGAATATCGGCTTATATGCTGCAATTGCAGGTTTAATATTCCCAAGAATTTTCTTCGAGTTTGCCACAGTAAGTAATCTGGCACTTTTAAGTGAACAGGTACCTGAACAACGTGGAAAAGTAATGAGTCTGAGTACAACTTTCGGTTTAATTGGAATTACAATTGCATCTGCACTAGGTCCTATTACATATTATAGCATGGGTGTTAAAGGATTAGCCCTGGTCAGCTTTATTGCTGGGATAATAAGTTTTATATTGATTATGGTAATTGTAAAAGAGAATTAGTAGTTCAGCTTTTCCTCTTCCAGTGATTCCTTAAAAATATCCAGTAAATCTTCATAACCTTCAATTTTCATAGCAGGCTGCAGATTGTGGTAAATAGTAAGAATTTTCTTTTCACCCATTGTTGATTCGTAGGTCTTTGGCAGCGTAAGTTTTGCGAGATTCTTGAATTCTCGTTTTAGCGTATTTATAATATTTTTTATATCATTATTGCTCTTCAAATCACTAAAAATCATAATCACGTCTCCATATAGTCGAGATTGTATTATACGAGTTTTTGGAGTTTTTGCAAGTATTATGTAGATTTGTTTTTAGGATAAACCAGAAAACTTATATTTCATCAGGAACTCTTTCGCCTAACCTTCCAAATAAATTTTAAAATACCAGACAGAATAAGTAAAAAGAATAGTATCCCTACAAATAATCCCCATAATCCAGGTAAAGAGATCCAACCCTCAGCTACATCTATTCTTATAATAAAATCGGTTCCAATATCATGACCGTTTTTGGGAATGACCTTCAAAGTATAGACTATTCCTTCTGTACATTCAGAACTAAACCAGTTGGCATGCTCCGGCATTTCCGCACCCTGCTGTGAAGCGGCACCAGCCTGTCTTCCTTCAGCATATGGAACATTAATATTAGTAGCAATAATAGAACCCATATCATCAGCCTTATACAAATAGAACTCCAAAAGTGTATTTGAATAATCATCATAGTAGGCAGAAAAATCAAAATTTATATTTGCAGCAGGAATAAAGTAAAATAACTGTTCCTGAGCCATAGTGGACTTAAATCCATGAAATTCTTCTGTAAAATAGTCCTCAGAATCAGTATCCGGTGATACAAAAAGTTGCCCTGAATAATATCCTCTAAAATTATTTACTTTTCCAGCAATGTCGGGAAACATAACTTCAACTACCGGGAATCCGGCAACAAAGACTCCTCCCAAAGCTGCTAATATTAAAAAAAGATAGAATTTACCTCTTCCTTTTTTGTTTTCCTTACCCATATATCTCTCCTGAATTAATTATATTATTACATATTTTCAAATGCTTCATCCTTTGCCGATCCATCTATAAGTGTTCCATGATCATAAATCATCGGAAAGGAAACCTTACTATGCATTCCATAGATAAGATCTGTTTCCATCCATGTCCCATGCTTCTTCCCATTACTATCATACTCACCTTCCATATCCAGACTCTCAGCATCCAGATAATAAGTCCAGTTCCCTATTTTTATATTATCTTTAAACTGGCCAGTAGATTTTAAGTTTCCATCTTCAAAATAATTGAAATAAGAACCATTCAATAAGTCTTTTATATAAAACTTCTTTTCCTGAACGGTAGTCCCATTAGCAAAATAGGTTATCATGGGCCCATGTTTTCCAAAGCCCCTAAGTATCCAAATTTTTGAAGGAAACAGAGCGGTCTCCTCACCCTCTGGTTTCGGAAGAGTTTCAGAATAATAAAGGCCCTCAGATTCAATAGAATCATCTTTAAAATTCAAGTATCCTTCCTTTTCATATTCTGATATAGAAATTTTTATCCCTGATTTTAGCTCTTCAATTATAGCTAAAATTTCCTCAGGGTTATTTGAATTTTCCAGTATCTGAAATTTGCTAAGTAATTCTGACTTGCTCATTTTATCTGATTTAACAGAATCTTTATTCTGTTCAGAATTTTCTTCATCAGAACTTATATCCTCAGTTTCTTCTTCTATCTCTTCAGTTTCCTCATCCTTATATTGGGATCGATCAATATCAAAGCTTATGTTTGGACTAAAACTGTCCCAGACAATAGGCTGTTTCATAGAAACAGGTACAATTTTATCATCATCAATCTGAAGATATCCCTGCAATAGGATATGAGTAGGTTGGGGGCCGCTAAAAAAATCTGTCAGGGTCATAAAACCCAGGAAATCAACTGCTCCAGCTGTCGAAGGTTTAATAACTAAGATAGGGGTTTCTTCATGAAGAACAACTACATCAAGTTTATCATTTTTACGATTACCAAATACATCCACCCAGAATCTAAGATCCTGTTTAAAAAAATCTTTAGCCTTGTATGATGCCAGCCATTGTTCTTTATAGGCTTCAGTCTCAATCCAGTGAAGAGCCCTGTTCATGACAGATTTAAGTGTCTGTCCTAAAATAAACTTGTGGTCTGCTTCCAGTTTTGCTTTTACCGTATCATTCAGACCTGCATCTGCACCCCAGCCATGACCCTTGGCCTCTGCAAGATAGCCCTCAAAAGCAGCCTCATCCTTCCATATAGCTTTTACATATTCATCTACCTTTTCATTTATTACAACATTTACCTGTTCAGGACTGTCGCTATATTCAATAATAATTTTTTTAATTACCCCATACCATTCATATACCGTTTTCCCTTCAGATTTATAATAGGCTTCATATGCTTTTTTAAAAGCTTTCTGCTGAGTTGCAAAGGTCTCTTTTGCAAGAGTATTTAAACTGTAATCAATAAAAAATGTACCTATACCGGCAACTTGTGTTCCAAGAGTTGCAAGTTTACCAAAGGCCCAGCCGGACACAAGTTTTATTGAACCAAGCCCTGCTTCAAGGTCTTTTCCTTGTGCCATATTTTTAGCAATATCAATAATTGCAAAACCTGTTCCAACATTTCCCAATTGATTTCCAATAACTTCCAGAAAAGGGGCATCCTTTACAAAAGATACATAACTATGCCCCTGGGAAGCCCAGCTTAAATTACTGTTCATAGAACCCCAGGCTAACTCGATTGCTTCCTGTTTTGAATTAATAGCAGAACTATCAGCTTTCAGCTTATTACCTTCCCCAAACTCCAATGCAAACAGTGAAAGATGGTTACTTATAATTGTAATACTCGTATCAGAATAGATGCAGGGTTCCGGAACCCACTCACCACTGGCTGTGTTGTATGAAACAGGATAAAGATATTTAGATACATCAGCTCCTGCAGGAACTATCCCTGAAGGCACAGGAAGAGTTATATTTACAGCCCCGTCAAATTCATGAATATTTCCAAAACTAACCTCTACAGCGCCAGTTCTTTCTGGATCATTCAGTTCTACAGTTTTCACTTCCAATTCCAGTGTTTCTTCAGAAACAAGGCCTGGAATAGAAACGGAAATACCCGTTTCAGTTGTAACTTCTACCCTTTCGATAGATGGCTGAATAAGTTCTTTTACTATTACTTCTTCTGAAATACTTTCTACAGGCATAGACCAGGGAGATTCAACTAGAATTTCAAGAAAATCTACACTTACTTTGTGACCTGTATGCCAGCCATAAGCATTCATATTTATTCTGAACCTTGGTAAGGTTAAAGGTTCACCTTGAAGTTCTGTAGTCTGTCCATTAATAGAAATACGTATTAAACCAGTATCAGTATGGTATTCCAGTTCCTCATCTACCCATATATCAAAAAGAGGATCCCATGCTGTATACTCATCACTATCCTTATATCCAGGAACAGATAACAACACTCCCTTTGTAATAGGATATCTGCCTTCGTCATACTGAAAATCCAGATACTGAACAGTTGCTATAGTTTCAGTTTTTATATCCCTGGAAACTGTTAAATCCCTTCCTTCCGTTCCATATATTCTAAACGAAATATTTGCATATTCATTGCCAGGATGAATAAGTGCCCGTCTTTTTATTCTTATAATATCCCCGGGTGAAGCATCAACAGGAAGAGAATGAAAAAGAGGGTTTCTGTCAGCTGCCGCTGCTTCAATTATAAGATTTCCATCCTGAAAGATTGCCTGATTTGGAATAAGATTATTGGTTTTTTCTTCGATAACTGTCCACAACTCTGGATCAAAGGTATCAAAATCATCTCTGTAAAAATCTATTTTGTTCTGGGGGACTGAACTTGCTTCTTGGGATTCATCAATTTTCGTCTCCGGAGATTCAGGTACTTCCGGTGCAACAGGGACAGAGCTTAGATCAAGAAGAACAGCTTTATTGGAAGCCTTCAATTCCACAATGTTTTTTTCTCCACAACTTAAAAAAAGTGAAATGAATAACAAACTTATTATTAGGGGTATATATTTCATAAAGCCATTATCAACAATTAGTTTTTACAAAGCAAGTAAAAAAAAATCTCATTTAAAAGTAATTAAAATGAAAAATAGAATTTTTTGCACTGTATTACATTTTCTACCTTAATCAATTGTATTTATCCCAGTATTGCTACTTATCTCCAACCAGCAGTATTTTCTTCCTGGCAATAGGCTGGGGGTTTGTCTGCTTATAAAATCCGGATACTTTTATCTCTATTTCACCGGATTTTAATGGTGTTATTACAGCAGTTCGATCCCCTTTATAATTACTGTTTTTCCCACAATCCGGGCCAGAGCATAGCTCAAAGTTAATACTTACCAATTCTGCAGGTTCAACTTCCCATGTAACCCAATAGATTCCATCCAGTTCAGGAGGGACCTCTAAATACAGATGATAATCATTCCCTATTTTAAATTCAGAACTATCAACAATTATCTCACCAGTAAGAGATGTATGATCACAGGATACGGAAAATAGAAGAATAACTACCAGCAAGGGTAAAACCCTTTTAAGAAAGTATAAAAATGTATTATTAACACTAAAAAACATAATAATATTATATTCTTTATAACAACAAGAAATCAATATTAACTTTTCATGCTAAGGCTTGATCGAACCTAATAAATGATATTGCGAATTTCACTTTAATAGAATAGGATAAGCATCTATTATTGTAACTATTCCAATGAGGTCCCCAATAAGGTATTACAAATGAAAAAGAAAACTTCAAAGAAAAAACACAAATTTCTAAGAGGATGTCTTGGTATATTCTTAATTTTAATAGTTGCTTTTATAGCTTTTATACTATGGCCTATGTCCGGTGACGACTCTATAATTTTATCTGATACCTTTGACAATAACGATAATAACTGGCCACTGGGTAATTATGGATCCATCGAAAATGGTCAGCTGATAATGTCAGAAGGCGATATTTCAGTAATTCCTGCTGACCTTCAACTTAAAAACGGTAGTATACGTGTTAATCTTTCCTATATTAGTGGAAATAAAGAAAGCGTATTTGGACTTTTCTTTAGAGAGATAGATGATGAACTGTATAACTTTTTCTTAATTGGTTCAGATAGCAGCTTTATGGCCCGACTTAAGGGAAAGGAAGACAGCTTTTATAATACAAATGGTTTTATAAAATCTGATGCTCCCAATGTACTTACCATTAAACTCTATGAAAAATTAACTCGTATTTATATCAATGAAACACTCATAGTAGAATCTTATGATGATAATCCAGGAGCAGGAACTATTTCCCTCTATTCCTCAGGAGAAAGTACAGTTGCTTTTGATAATCTGGAAATTATTGATTATGATAAACTAGTTGGAAACATAACCGGTTCTGTAAATATAGATGGTGATACCCTGGGAGGAGCTGAAGTTGTTGCCTATCAAGTTATTGAACCAGAAACCCTAGGAGTAGTTGAGATTGCAAGAACAATAACTGATGATAATGGGAAATACAGTTTTTACCTACCAGATGATTCATCTTACTTTATAGAATCAGGAACTCCGGATACAAAGTATAGGGGAGATCGTTACACTGACCTACAAATACCAGATTCCGGAATTGATCTTGATATTACTATAAGGGAAGTAAAGTAATGAAAAAACTAATACTTGTAATTATTTTACTAACTATACTCATACCGTTTACCTTCAGTTTTTCAGAGGAATCCAGAGCAGACTTAAGAAGAGCTGCTGTCTGGTGGGGAGAAAGAGGAGACAAACTTTATATAGAACTAGTGGATATCGGACGGAAAAATCCGGATCCCAGTAATCCCAATGACAAAAACTGGAAGGAGTATCTTCGTTTAACATCAGAAGTTCAGAAAGCCGAAGAAAAACAAAAGCTCTATGAGGACACTGTCCTTTTTAATTACTACAGATCTATTTCCAAGGGTACAGCACAAACATATAAACCTATTGGTGACTTTATGGGATTTACTGTTGGAAGAGGTGTAGAACTTGTAATTGCAACAATTACGGCGAACTGGACGGATATTGTTAAACTTGCAGTAGATTCAGTAATAAAAACAAGAATTAGAGGAAAAATTAGGTCTACTCTTGACTGCAGTGAACCTGTACCCGGGCTTGAAAACTGGCTTGTTGTCATAGGTCTTGGAGATGACCCCTGGGCAACCAGCTTTAATCAGGCTATTACAAACTGGGCAAAGGGGAATGTAGAAAGCAAAGCTATGGTTTCTGCTTTACAACTTGAAAATGGTCGACAGATTTATAATAAATTTTTAACAACATCAACCAAAATATCTAATTTAACAAATCCGCAAGAATGGTTGTTAGGTGCAGCAAAAAGACCTGCAGAAGAAATTATGAAAAAATTGGGAATGGTAACTTTTATTGCAGATATAGCAGGGAAAATGTGGATAAGTTTTGAAATGGATGATTCTATCGATAATACTCTATTAAATCTAAAAGCAATGAAGGATAAGTACAAAGAAAATGGCCAGGATCTATCCTGTGAAGATATTTTCCTTGTCTGGAGTAAACAAAAAAGTATTGATCTGCTTAAGCCGCTAGATCCGGAAGATAAAAAAACTCAGGAAGAGTTGAAGCTTGGACTTGAATTCTTTTTAAAGAAAATTCCTGACTGGACTAAAAATAATACTGTTCCAGAACATTTCGATGAAATTGTAAGGATGATTCCAATTGCCACTGAATTAAAAGATTATGCAAGTGCAGATATTCTACGTGAAATACTTATAAAATATGAATATAAAGCGTTAACTCCTGAGGAAATTGCAGCTTCTGAACTTCAGTCTCAAATTGAAGAATCAAGAGGATACCTTATTTCAAAACTAAAAGTATTGCGGAACTTTCTAAAAACAAAACAATATGATGAAGTTGAATCCCAATGGGACATGACAAAGGATAACTGGAATGAGTTAATGGAACTTGGGTATGATACTGACAATGATACAGAAATTCAGAATCTATGGGCAGAAATTAAACCAATGCTGAGCAATGTTCCAGATGTTACTGATTCAAATATAAGTATGCAGAATAATATTGGAAACTATGATTTTACAACAGTAAATTTAGCAAGAAAGAATTTAATACATTATATGCAAATTAAAGATTATGATCGGGCAAAAAGCTGGAATATAAAACTACACTATGCGTTAGTACTTATTGACTCTTATAATTTACCTCAAGATGTATTAAAATTAGACTACGAGACTAGTGGTATTTATGTTTCAAATATATTCGAAGAACACAATAAGACTGGAAGTTTTACTTCATTTTATGAATATAATTCATTTATTGGTAATCCATATGGAGACATATTATTAGAAACGTACTTTGAATATCTGTATTCAATTCTTGAAGCAGTAGAAAATGGAAACAAAAGTATGTCTGAGAGAATAAGGGAAGAAATGTTTGAATATCTAGATGAAAATGAGGAAAAGGAAGGCCTGGATTTTAGTGACATAAGACATTACAGGGAACTGGTAAATAAAAAGAATTATCTATTCAAAAAAATTGATGAAGCAGAGTCAAAAATTGAGAATGACTCCGGAGAAGCAACTACAAATAATCATGGACCCACAACAACAAATTCTGGATTTTAAATGATAAAACATCATCTACCAATTTTCAGGGCTATTGGCTTTATATCCATAGCCCTTACAATTCTAATACTATCTCTTGTTCCAAAACCTCCGGAAATAATCAGAGAGTTTGCCTTAAGTGATAAAATTATGCACTTAGCTGCATATATTGCACTTGCATTTAGTATGGGTTTTATTCTACCTCACTCCTTTAAGGTTAAAACAGTTGTTTTATTTACCATAATAAGTTCATCACTATTTGGTGGTTTAATAGAATTTTTACAGGGATTTACAGGACGGTCTCCGGAACTACTGGATCTTTTTTTTGATACGGCAGGAGCAGAATTTGGTATTTTTCTTTACTATGCCTTTAATAATATAATGACTAAATACATCATAAAAGAATAATTTTTTATGTAAATCCATAAGTAGTGTTATTGATTTACATAAATACAAGGGAAAAAATTAATGTTTACAATAACACCTTCAGCAGCAGATATGGTGAAAGAGATTATAAAAAACTCTGAAAACAAAAATTTAAAAATTACTATCTGCTCTTCTGGTGTAGGTTGTGGTGGTCCTTCTCTTAAAGTAGAAATGAGAGCAGCAATGGATAATGATGTAGTAGAAACTGTTGGTGATATTATGTTCCATATACGGGAAAATATATATAAAAATCTGGAAGGCTCAGAAATAGATGCAGAAGAAAGCTTCTGGGGTAAAAAACTTCATGTTAAAACAACTTATGGTTGTATATAAGTATTTTTTCATCTCCTAATC
>JAQIBN010000058.1 GCA_027859095.1 Spirochaetia bacterium
GTCATTAGACTTTAAATCTTTGAAAACAATTGATGGTCCTTCCGAAATTTATAATCTTTCGATAAATTTAAAAAAGATGTCTAAAACTCTTGAATCTAAATTTAATTCTGCCATAAGACAACGAAAAGAACTAGAAGCAGTTTTTTCATCACTTATTGAATCAATAATTGTTACGGATGAAAATTTTATTATTAAGGATATAAATCAGGCTGCTCTAAACCTATTCAAAATTACTAATAATTCCATAAGTGAAATTTCACTTATTCAGTTAACTCATAACTCAGAACTTAACGGTATTGCAGAAAAAACTCTAACTGCAAAACGTTCACAATACAAAACAATAATGTTAAAAGAACAGATCCTTGGAAGCACTGATAAATTCGAGAATCAAAAATTCACTTCCAGAGATTTATATCTGGAAGTGAATACTTCTTTAATCCAAACCGAAGATCAATCTACGAGAATTATTCTTGTTCTTCATGATATTACACAATTAAAAACTCTTGAACGTATCCGTAAAGATTTTGTGGCTAATGTATCTCATGAATTAAAGACTCCGGTAACTTCAATTATGGGATTTATTGAAACGCTTCAAAATGGGGCTATTAATAATAAAAAAGACAGCTTAGAATTTTTAAATATTATTCAATCTCAATCCATAAGTCTGGATTTAATTATTAAAGATCTTCTAAGCCTGTCTTCATTGGAATCCTCTGAAAATACAGAAATTGAACTGGAAGAACTCAATCTTTCAGAAATAGTTTCCTCAGCTATTGAGGTCTGTCATAAGGATATTGGTAAGAAAAAAACAGAGATTCAGCTTTCCTTTCCTGATTCTCTTACAGTTAGAGTTAATCCCATACTAATGGAGCAGGCCATTATTAACCTTATTAGCAATGCTGTTAGATACTCTCCTGAGAAAAGTAGAATAACTATTTATGGAGAAAGTTTTCAGGACTATAATCTTATTAAAATTACTGATAATGGTCCTGGTATTCCTGAAAAAGATATTCCCAGAGTTTTTGAGAGGTTTTACACCGTAAATAAGGCCAGAAGCCGTGAATTGGGAGGAACAGGTCTTGGTCTTGCAATTGTAAAACACATAGTACTTGCACATAAGGGTGAAATAAATATAAATAGTAAGGATGGGATGGGTACTGAGTTTATCATAAGGATACCATCATAATTTCCCATATCTTATTATTGATGGAGGAAGCATATGCCCGAATTTAAAGTGACATTCCCCGGTAATAAAAAAGTAGATGTCGAGTTTGGTAAATTCAAAGTTAAATCAGATCAGAAAGTAATATCTGGTGGAGACAATACTGCTCCTGAACCATTTTATATATTTCTTTCTTCTATAGGATCATGTGCCGGAATTTATGCTGTCTCCTTTTATGATACCAGGGAGCTTAACACAGAAGGAATGTAACTCATGTTGGATATATCATTTAAAGAGAGAGAGAATTTTCTGGATGAGATAAAACTTACTTTAAATGTAAATAAAGAATTCCCTGAAAAATATATTAAGCCTATTCTTAAGTCTCTGAATCATTGTGCTGTAAAAAATCAGCTGCATCCTGATATAAAAATTAATACGACTGTGGTTTATTTGGATTAGTAAGAGCTTTTTGCAATGTTAAAAACTCTCAATATCCTTCGTTTTCTTGACAATAGGTAATTAAAACATTATCATCTAGTCAGACTAGTTTGTTGTTTAGGAGGGTATTATAATGAGCAATACATGGCAGCTTCAGGATGCAAAAAGTAAATTCAGTATGCTGGTTGAAAATGCAATACACCATGAACCTCAGTTTGTTACCCGGCATGGAAATAATGCAGTTGTAATTGTTTCCTTTGAGGATTATAAAAAAATAACAAAACCGGAAACTGATTTAGTTTCTTTTTTAGGAAACTCTCCCCTTGCTGGGGTTGATATGGATATTTCAAGAAACAAGGATCTACCCAGGGAAATTGAGCTATGAAATATCTTCTTGATACCTGTGTGATATCTGAATTAATTAAACCTCAGCCAAATAATCAAGTTATTTCATGGATACAAAGCAAAAATGAAGGCGATTTGTATCTTAGTGTATTAACATTTGGAGAAATAGAGAAAGGTATCGAAAAAGCACCTGTTGGAAGTCGAAAGAACCATTTAAAATTATGGGTAGAAGGGGATCTTAAAAAACGTTTTGATGGTAGAATAATTCCAATAGATATTAGAATTGCAGCAAGATGGGGTGAAATTCAGGATATTGCAGAACTATTCGGAAAACCAATGCCTTCCATTGATGGACTTATTGCTGCTTCTGGACTTGTAAATAATTGTACTGTGGTGACTAGAAATGTTTCAGATATGGAGCAGAGTCCAGCTGTGCTCTTGAATCCCTGGTTGGAAATTTAATCCAGTTTTAGTTTTAGGTATATATTATTTAAAAAAGATGATAAAGTTGGATATGGAAATATATAAATGGGAAGGGAAAATATAACTTTAAACAGGAGTTATTTATATGCAAACAAGTGATATTTTAAAAGAAATTAATAACCTGGATTTATCTGAAAAATTAATATTAGTCGAAGATGTTTGGGATTCCATAGCTCGATTCAATGCTGAACTACCCCTGCCTGAATGGCAGAAATCTGAACTGGATAAAAGATATAGTGATTACCAGAATGGAGAATTAAAGCTTCATGACTGGGAAGATGTCCATGAAAACCTTAGAAATAAGTATAAATGAAACTTACATACACAGCCAGAGCAAAAGATGATGTTGAGATAGCATTTAGATGGTATGAAATGCAAAGACGCGGCCTTGGTTTTGAGTTCCTTGATTGTATTGAGGCGTCTCTTAGCAGCATTCTTAGATATCCTGAAATGCATGAAAAGATTTATTCTAATTTTAGAAGGTGTGTTATTAGAAGATTTCCATTTTCAATATTTTATTCTGTTGAAACGAATATGCTTGTAATTCATTCAGTCTTTGATAACAGGCAGGATCCCGGGAAAAGGCCGTAATTATGAACAAAACAACCCTGCTAAAAAATGCCAGCGCAATTGTAAGCTGTGATTTAAATGACACTGTCTATCATGATAGCGATATCCTTATAAAAGGTCCTGAAATTGTTCGAAATCTTGTTACTGTCGATTATTCCAATATGTCTGTTATTAATTGGATTAATGAGATTTATGAAATATTCAAATATATGGATAGTGATGCAATATATTATTCTTCTCTGTCTGCAATGGCAGATTTAATTAAACATGGTTCAACAACTGCCTTTGATCATCAGTATTGTTATCCCAGGCATGCTGGAAAGGATCTTGTTGACCGCCAGATGGATGCAGCAGAACTTTTAGGCATCCGTTATCATGCCGGTAGAGGTTCTAACACTTTGCCTAAAAGTGAGGGAAGTACTGTTCCTGATGAAATGGTTGAAACAACAGATGAATTTTTAAAGGACTGTGAGCGACTTATAGATAAATATCATGATCCAGATCCTTACAGTATGAGACAAATTGTAGTTGCTCCATGTCAGCCAATTAATAGTTATAAAGAAACTTTTGTTGAGTCTATCAGCCTTGCCCGGGATAAAGGTGTCTATCTTCACACTCACCTGGGAGAAGGTGAAAATGATCCAATGTATGAAAGATGGGGAAAGAGAACTTTGGAATGGTGTGAGGATATTGGCTTTATTGGATCCGATGTCTGGTATGCTCATGGTTGGGAGTTAACACCAGATGAATATAAAGTTATGGCAAAAACAAAGACCGGTCTCTCTCATTGTCCTGCACCTGCTACTTTAGGAGGATTTCCTATTCTTGATATTCCTGCAATGAAAAAAGCTGGAATGAGCTTGAGCCTGGGATGTGATGGCTCAGCAACAAACGACTCTTCAAGCTTACTTGATTCTCTACGTATGGCTTATTTAATGCAGTCTTTTCACAGTAAAAAGAGGGGAGGATCTCCTTCATCATATGAAATGTTAAAGCTGGCAACAGTTGGCGGTGCTGAAATGATGGGTAGGAAAGATATAGGCTCTTTGGAAGTTGACAAAGGTGCAGACCTTTTTATGATAGATATCGAAAAACTGGAATATTCCGGTGCTCTTCATGACCCTGCAAATCTGATTGCAAGAATGGGTGCTACCGGTCCTGTGTGGCTAACCATGATAAATGGGAAAGTAGTTTACCGGGATGGGATTTTGCAGGGAGTAGATGAAAAAAAGCTGGCACAAGAGGCAGAGAAAACATGTTCCAGGGTAATTCGTAGTCAAAGATCAAGATATAATATTTTATATTAAATAGTAATAAACATAAAGACATCACAATAAATGTATGATATTATGTTTTATGAATGATTTAACTATTCTTATATTGACCGCTGCTTCAATCGGAATTTTTCATACAATTACCGGACCTGATCATTATTTACCCTTTATTGTTATGTCCAGAGCAAAAAACTGGTCACAATCTAAAACTTTTCTAATTACGGTTGCATGTGGTCTCGGTCATGTAGCAAGTTCTGTCATAATTGGATTTATTGGACTTACTCTGGGAGTGGTTTTAAGTAAACTCACTTTTATAGAAGGAATTAGAGGTAATATTGCTGCATGGCTGTTAATTGGATTTGGTTTGGCTTATACAGTTTGGGGATTCCACCGTATTTTTATAAAAAAACAACATGTTCACGAACATATACATGAAAGTGGGGAATTGCATACCCATTCGCATGATCATCAAGTAGGGCATGCTCATGTACATAATGAAAAAGGTAAAACAATGACACCCTGGGTGTTATTTTTGATTTTTGTGTTTGGTCCTTGTGAACCACTTATACCAATACTCATGTACCCTGCGGCAAAAAACAGCGTGTTGGGTGTTGTGCTGGTAGTTCTAGTTTTTGGTATAGCTACTATAGGAACCATGACAACTGTTGTGATGACATCTTTATGGAGTCTAAAGCGGATTTCATTTAAACCATTGGAACGATTTTCTCATGTTATTGCCGGGTTAACAATTTTTTCCAGTGGAATGGCTATTCAGTTTCTGGGATTATAATACAGTTAAAATATTTGTTACTATTGCAGTAGTAACTACTTGTTGTAAAGATCCAAATTATATACACTCCAAAATAACTAATATGCTTATATAAAAATTTAATTTGAATAAAATCTTGTAAAAGAGTTTAATGCTTTTAATAAAAGGAGCAGAAAGATGTCTGTTAAAAATTCACTTTCAATCAATTCAGAGATTGGAAAACTCAGATCGGTTCTTCTCCATCGCCCGGGAAAAGAGCTTGAAAGGTTAACCCCGGCTTATCTTGAAGAGATGCTTTTTGATGACATCCCATGGTTGAAGCAAATTAGCTTTGAACATGATGAGTTTGCATCTGTTCTAAAAAACCACGGTTGTGAGGTTCTCTATTACTCAGATCTTCTTGCAAATATTCTAAGTGATAATAATGTTAAATCCAAAGTTATTAATGATGTAATATCTTTCTCTCATATTCAAAACCCCAATCTTGTTGGTGAGATTGTCGATTATCTTAGTGTACAAAATAGTAAAGAACTTTCAGAAATTATTATTTCCGGCCTTGCTATATCGGATCTTCCTGGTAAATCCGGACGATCCAGGTTGTCCGACTATATCAATGAAGCTTTTCCATTTTATATAAGTCCACTTATAAATCTTTATTTTACAAGGGATCCTGGTGCTGTTATTGGAAATAGAATGTCTATTAGTTCTATGAAGACTGAAGCTCGAAGAAGGGAATCATTAATACTTCATCATATAAATAAATTTCATCCCAGATTTGCAGATAATTCAAAAACCCCATGGAATTCTCATTCAAATCCTAATAGTATTGAAGGTGGAGATATCCTTGTTTTAAGTCCGGAAACAATTGCTATTGGGTGTAGTGTAAGAACCAGTACCAGTGCGATTGAAGAAGTTGCAGAAAGCCTTTTTAAAGGAGACAATTCTGTAAAAGAAGTTCTGGTTATTCAGATTCCATTTACCCGTGCATATATGCATCTTGATACGGTTCTTACTATGGTAGATTACGATAAGTTTACAATTTTTCCTGGTATTGAGAATAGTGTTAAAGTTTTTAGTATAACAGCTGGTCAAAAGAATGGTTTAAATATCAAACCTGTTGATAACTTATTATCTGCTTTAAAATCTTCATTAAAGCTGCCATCTGTAAAACTTATTCCCAGTGGAGGAGGCGATATTATTACAGCAGCGCGAGAACAGTGGAACGATTCCACAAATACTCTTGCGATAGCTCCAGGAGTTGTTGTTACCTATGACCGGAATACTGTGTCTAATTGTACACTTCGAAGTAATGGCATAGAAGTTGTAGAGATTGGAGGATCGGAGTTGGTTCGGGGCCGGGGCGGCCCAAGATGTATGAGTATGCCTTTGAACAGAGATGCTTTATAGAAACTAAATATTAGAAAAACTTAATTGCTGCTATTTTGCCGAATGGGCAGTAGTAGCCTGGAGGATAGAGGAATGCCGATAAATTTAAAGGGAAAAAGTCTGCTTACGCTTAAAGACTTTAGTGTAGAAGAGTTTAATTTTCTTCTAAATCTGTCTATGGATTTAAAGAGGAAAAAGAGAGCAGGAGTAAGAGGGAACCTTCTGGATAGAAAGAATGTGGTTCTTCTTTTTGAAAAAGCATCGACCAGAACCAGATGTGCTTTTGAGACTGCTGTTTATGATGAAGGTGGAATGGTAACATTTCTTACTAACAGTCAAATGGGCAAAAAAGAATCTACTGAGGATACGGCAAAGGTTCTTGGCAGATACTATGATGGCATAGAATTTAGAGGTTTCAAACACGAAACTGTAGAAGCTCTTGCAAAATATGCAGGTGTCCCGGTGTGGAATGGTCTTACAGATTTGTATCATCCCACTCAAATACTTGCAGACTTTCTTACTATTAAAGAACATGTTGTAAAACCTTTAAATAAGGTTAAATTTGCCTTTGTAGGTGATGCCAGAAGTAATATGGGCAATTCTCTTATGATTGGTGCAGCTAAAATGGGAATGCACTTTGTAGGTGTTGCTCCCAAAGAACTGTTTCCTTCTGATTCTCTTGTTAATGAGATGAGGGCTGTCGCACAGGAAACCGGAGCAGTTATTGAGTTTACGGACAGTATTGAAAAAGGGGTCAAAGATGCTGATGTCATTTATACTGATGTATGGGTTTCCATGGGTGAAGAGGATCAGTATGAGGCAAGGATCAAACTTCTGAAACCTTATAGAGTAGATAAAAAACTAATGGAGAAAACAGGCAATTCGGATTCCATTTTTATGCATTGTCTTCCGGCCTTTCATGATCTTAATACCAGTGTTGGACAGGAGATGCATAAGAAATTTGGAATAACAGAAATGGAAGTTACAGATGAAGTTTTTAGAAGTCCTCAGTCAGTTGTTTTTGATGAGGCTGAGAACAGGCTGCATACTATAAAGGCAATAATGGTTGCTACTATGGGGAACTTGTAAAGAAAACAACATCAAATTATATTAAACAGTAGCAGAAAAGAAAGAATAGTGATATTTTTATTTTAGATGGGTAAATTTGCTAAATTATTGTTTAAAATATTGAGTGGAAGATCTGATAGGAATATTCCCTTTTCAGAACTTTGTTATATTCTGGAAAAATTGGGATTTCAGAAAAGAATAAAAGGTGATCACCACATATACCATCATGCAAGTATCGTTGAAATTATTAATATTCAGCCTGTTGGCTCTGAAGCAAAAGCTTATCAGGTTAAGCAGGTTAGAAACATTATTCTAAAATATAAACTGGAGGAATAGATGTCACATAAATATGAAATAATCTTATTCTGGAGTTATGAAGATAATCTATTTATTGCAGAAGTACCAGAGTTACCCGGATGTATGGCAGATGGATTAACATATGAAGAAGCAATAAAAAATGTTGAACTGGTAATTGAGGAATGGATTGAGACTGCAGGTCTATTGGATAGACCAATACCAGAACCCAAGGGGAGACTTCAGTTTGCTTGATCTCCAGATCTACTTGTATCTCTGATATTAGTCTTATTTTTAATAGATAATCTCTTTTTTTGTCAAATTTTAATTTGAACTGGAGCAAATATCCCGGCTTATATCTTTAATAATAGTCTTGTCGTTTTGTATTATAGTTTTATTTTCTAATTCGCTTTCTATCCCAGTTAGAAAACTTTTTACTTTTTCAGATGATATGGAGTAAACGATCCATCTTCCTTCTTTTTTTTGATTTATCAATCCTGCAGTTTTGAGTAGTTTAAGATGTGCTGACAGAGTGCCTCCTTTAATATCCAGAACTTCAAGAAGTTCACATACACAAAGAGGTTTTTGCAGGAGCATCATTAGAATCCTAAATCTGTTTTCATCTCCCAAAGCTTTGAATTTTTGAATTGTACTGTACATAATAAAATAATACATTTTTACTATTGATTAATCAATTCTATTTTACTATATTTAGCTATATAACTAAATGGAGCGGTGTAATGCTTATTATTTTTACTAAATTTGCAGATCTGATTGTTTACCGTGTTATGGGATTAACAGTAGGGACAAGATTAGCAGAGTCTGTTCATTTCTTCTTTGAGGACGTATCCAAAATTTATGTTCTTCTTATAATTATGATCTATCTGATCTCTATTCTTAGGGCTGGATTAAATACAGATAGAATTAAAAACTATCTGGAAAAAAGAGGGAGATGGGCTGGATATATTATTGCATCCGGATTTGGTGCAATTACACCCTTCTGTTCCTGTTCCAGTATTCCTTTGTTTTTAGGATTTACCAGAGCTGGAATACCTTTGGGTATAACAATGTCTTTTCTTATTAGTTCACCATTAATAAATGAAATTGCAGTAATTCTACTTGGGTCTATATTAGGATTCAAGTTTATGTTTATTTATGTAGCAATAGGTATTGGTTCGGGTATAATTGGTGGTCTTTTTATTGACCTTTTAAAAGCTGACAGATATCTTACAGTTATTGGCCAGAAGGCTCTTGATCATACATCTTCATCCGAAGGAAATCAGGAGCTTCCCGTTGTTACAGACCAAATTAGAGGGTTAAAAAACAGACATAATTTTGCTGTAAATGAATTAGTAAGTGTTTTTTCGAGAGTATGGGTATGGGTTATTGTTGGTGTTGGGCTGGGAGCAATTTTGCATGGATTTATCCCGGATGCCTGGATACTGAATAATCTTGGTAGCGGACAATGGTGGAGTGTTCCCGGAGCAGTTCTTCTTGGAATTCCACTGTACGCAAATGCAAGTGGAGTAATTCCTGTTATCGAAACACTAATAGAGCAGGGGCTACCTATTGGTACAGCTATGGCATTTATGATGAGTGTTGTTGCTGCAAGTTTTCCTGAGTTTATGATGCTTAAACAGGTTATGAAGCCTCAGTTATTGTTAATATTTTTTATTATTCTGCTTGTATTTTTTACTCTGGCAGGAACGATTTTGAATATAGTTTTTTAATAAATAATTTATATAAAAGGAAGATGGATATGAAAATTGAAATTCTTGGAACGGGTTGTCCTTCCTGTTTAAAGCTTGAAAAAAATGCAAAAGATGCAGTTAAATCTTTAGGGGTTGATGCAGAAATTTTAAAGGTAAGTGATATGACTGATATTATGAACTATGGGGTTACAAGAACACCCGCTCTGGTTGTGGATGGTGTTGTTAAATCCAGTGGTAAAGTATTGAAGGCAGATGAAATCTTAGATTTTATTAATTAAGAGAGAAGATTAAGG
Source organism: Spirochaetia bacterium (assembly GCA_027859095.1). Classification (GTDB taxonomy): domain Bacteria; phylum Spirochaetota; class Spirochaetia; order B11-G9; family B11-G9; genus JAJRQE01. The sequence continues at coordinate 9,795 of JAQIBN010000058.1, forward strand.
GCAGGCTGTCGGGGTTTATCCCAACAGCCTGAACAGGTATAGTTTTTCTTAGCAATTCTGATGAGTTCCATCACAGAACGGCGGATTCGCTGTCTGACCGCATGTACAGATTTTTACTTCTGTATCCTGTTCTATTTCCATCTCATAAGGTCCGTCTACATCAGTTGCTTCGTGTGATCCGTCACAATAAGGAGGGGTCTTTGTTTTTCCACAGAGACAGTAGAGTTTCTTCCCTGGCTTTTCATTGATAATCATTGGTTCTTTTTTATTACTCATAGTTCAATTCTCCTTATTATGCACATATCCAATCTAAACATTATAAATCTGCTTATATTTATTTTCAAGGTATTTTTTAAAGTACTCAGGATTTAATTTCTCTCCTGTAATATCCAATGCAAGTTCAGATGCTGTTTTTGAGGCACCATGTATATGAATTTTATCTCGAAGCCAATCAAGAACATTAATCAAACTCCCTTTTTCAAGAGAACCATTTACATCAATTTCTTTTTCCATTACCGAAGAGAACTGGGCACTGTAAAGATTACCCAAGGCATAAGTTGGGAAATAACCAAAAGCTCCCATGGGCCAATGAATATCCTGTAGCACTCCATTTGCGTCATTTGGAGGAATTATTCCAAAAAAATCTCTGGTTTTCGAATTCCATGCTTCCGGAAGATCTTTTACAGATAAAGCCCCTGATATCAATTCCTGTTCAAGTTCAAACCGCAGGATAATATGTAAGTTGTATGTAACTTCGTCTGCTTCAACTCGAATAAGAGATGGTTCAACCTTATTTATACCCTTATAAAAATCATCAAGACTAATATTTGTCAGGTTTTCAGGAAAATACTTTTGCAGTTCAGGATAGTAGTATTTCCAGAAGCTGTAAGATCTTCCAATTACATTCTCCCAGGTTCGGGATTGGGATTCATGTATTCCTAAGGAAGTTCCACTGGCCAGAAGGTTTCCTTTTACAGAATCTCCAAAACCCAGCTCATACAGACCATGACCGCATTCGTGGATAATTCCGAAAAGTCCTGTTTTGAAAAAATCTTTCTGATACCTGGTTGTTAGTCTTACATCATCTCTTCCCAGGGTTGTTGTAAAGGGATGAACAGATATATCCAGGCGTCCTCTGTCGTAACTGTAACCCATATCCTGGAGTACTTTTCTGCCAAAAACTTCCTGTTTTGAAATATTAAAATCTTTAAGTATAAAGCTGTCATCTACCTGTTTTGAATTTCTAATTTTTCCAATAAACTCTGTCAGCCAGGGTTGGGTAGACTGGAAAATATCAGCTACTTCTTTTGTACTTGTCCATGGTTCAAATTCATCCAGAAGAGCATCGTATGGAGTATCTTTATACCCAATAGCTTCTGCTTTTTGTTTGGTTAAATTTAGTACCTTTTCAAGATGTGGCTGAAATATAGAATAATCAGACTTTTTTCTTGCTTTAATCCATGCTGCCTGGGAAAGGCTTGTTTCCAGGGCAAGCTCTTTTACCAGTTTTTCAGAAAGTCTTGTTTGTATTTTATATTGTCTATAAGTTTCTTTTATATATGCACTATCAGTGGATATTTTGGATTCATATTTACCTGCAGGATTCTTGTCATCAGCTCCCAGGTCATCCAGTAATTTCCCAATATCCGGGGATGTTATTTTATTGTGAAGAATACCCTGTAGAAGAGCCAGTTGTTCCCCTTTTTCACCAATTGCTTTTGGAGGCATGTAGGTTTCCTGATCCCAGGATAGGGTTGCTATGGCATGTTCAAGGAGTACTACATCTTTTGTAAGTTCTTTTAATTTCTCAATTGATTTCTGCATTTTCTGATCTCCTATGGTGAGAGTATAATACAGATTTGGGAAATAGTCTTGAGGTTTCTATTTACAGTTTTCTTTAACACTAGTACTATCAGCTTTATATGAGACTTTAGCGGTGTGATCTTTTTTTACGATTGCATGGCGATTTGTGCATGTCTAACTAGATATAATCGGGATATTGGATGCTAAAAAATGTATAATACAGCTATAGTGCAAATAGCTTTATATGGATAAATCACCTTTTGCAGTTCTAAAAAAAGAAAGTGTAATTTCACATAAATTGTCTTCCTCTTATGGGGGTATATTTTTTTTCTGGATAAAAGAGGATGAGTTTGGTGCTTATGTAGTATGTTGTGACAAAAAAAGAAAATTCGTTTCTCCTAATAGCCATCTTTACACGGGGTTTGTGGGAGATGCACTTAAGTTATACAATGAACTTCTTGATTCTCCTTCCTGGCAGTTGGATTGGGGGCGTGATGACACTCACCTTTATCTGATTGATTATCCTGAATTTACAGAGTTGCTATTAAAGTGTAATAACTTGCTTCTTCCTTCCGGAGAACCCGCCGATACAGCAGAACTAAATAGTTATGGTTACCTTAAAGTAAAAGCAAAACAAAAAGATGAAACTGTAGTTTGGAAGGTTTCTTTTTGTCCGAATGATAAACTGGAGTTATCTAAGTTTAGTTTTCTAACGCCATCTTTAATTATGTCTAAGCGATATATTTTTAGGATAAAACCTGTTCAGGATTACAGCCAGTTAAATCTTTTTAATTGTACTCTCAGGGAAGATGAAACAGAAAATTTTTTAAGTATTTTTTTAAGTGCCTTTCCTGATGCAAGAGTTGAATATAATAATTATACTATTGAAACAGAAGGCCGAATTAATGCTGAACCTGCATTAGTTTTGGAAAAGGTTGATTCTCTGGGAGCTCTATATCTTAATGTGGCAGTTTCTGCCGAAGATGTAGATCTTGAATTTCTAAATAGTTACAATTTAAATAAAATTGTTTTAATTAATAAAGATAAAAATCTCCTGAAAATACATACTGTTTTACCCTTTGATATTATTGGACCAATTGGTAAAATTGAAAAACTATTAAAGCAGCATTACGATAAAATTGATCCTGATATGCAATACACCCGATTGGATAATTTATTTATTCTTCAATCAAAACTTGCTCTGGTATTTCTGGAATCTGAGCTTCATCATCTTTTGACCGATTTTGTTCTAATAGGTTCTGAGGAACTAAAGAAATTTAATATTAAATCTGTAAAACCTCGATTAAAATTAAAGGTTTCCTCCGGTATAGACTTTTTGGAAGGAAAAGCTGATATAGAAATTGGAGATGAAAAAATAAATCTTTCTGATTTCTTAAATTTATATGAAACCCATCGTTATATTTTACTTAGTGATGGAACCCGCGCTATTGTAGAACCTAAATTTATCAGTCGTATAAAGCGTATGCTAAAACCGGACAAAGAAGGAAATTTAAAAATTTCTTTCTTTGATTTACCTCTAATAGCAGATTTAATTGATGAAAAAACTGCCAATAAGGGGTTTTTAGAAAGCAGGAAAATTATTTCTGGTTTTAATACCATTCACCGTAATCCTCCAGTTCTTCCTAAGCTGAATGTTTCTTTGAGAGATTATCAGAAAAAGGGGTTTCACTGGCTTGCCTATCTTAAAAAGTATAAGCTTGGGGGCTGTCTTGCAGATGATATGGGGCTTGGTAAAACTGTTCAAAGTATAGCACTATTGGCCACCCTATATCCCAAAGAAAAGGTTTCCAGTCTAATTGTCATGCCCAGAAGTCTTTTGTTTAACTGGAAGAGGGAAGTCGAGAAATTTGCCCCGCAAATTTCTACAATAATATATCATGGTCCGGATCGTAATCTTGAAAATTCACTTAAACATAATCTTATTCTAACTACCTACGCAATGGTTCGAAATGATATTGAAGAATTTGAAAAATTTAACTTTTCATATATAATACTTGATGAGTCTCAGAAAATTAAGAATATTAGTTCTCAAATATCAAAGGCTGTTATGCTTTTGAATGGCCAGTGGAAACTTGCTTTAAGCGGAACTCCTGTAGAGAATAATCTTGGTGAGCTTTATTCTCTTTATCGTTTTTTAAATCCTTCTATGTTTGGAAGTTTAAAGGATTTTCAACAAGATTTCTTTAATCCCATTTTGAGGGAAGGGGATGAACAGGCAATGTCTGATCTTAAAAGAAAGATCTATCCCTTTATTCTCCGCCGCCTGAAATCAGAAGTATTAAAGGAACTTCCTGAAAAAACAGAACAAATAATTTATGTGGATATGAATCCTGACCAGACAGAGCTTTATGAAAAAAGGCGCAGATTTTATTACGAAGCTATAAAAATGAAAATTCAGGATGAAGGGGTTAATAAAGCTCAATTTTTTCTGTTCCAGGCTATGAATGAACTGCGGCAATTGGCAAGTGTTCCCGAAACACGCAGTGATGGAGTAATAAAAAGTCCTAAGAGAGATGTTTTAGGAGAGTATTTAGTTGAAGTTATTGGTAATGGGCATAAAGCACTTGTTTTTGCCAATTTTCTGGGAGCTCTTAATATAATGGAAGAAGAATTAAGCAAACATAATATTAAATATCTTAAAATGACAGGGAGCACACGCAAGAGAGATGTTCTTGTAGATTTGTTTCAGAATGACGATGAATATAAAGTTTTACTTATGACTCTTAAAACAGGGGGTGTTGGACTAAATCTGACATCTGCAGATTATGTTTTTATTTTTGATCCCTGGTGGAATGCAGCAGCAGAGAATCAGGCAATTGACAGGGTTCATAGAATTGGTCAGAAGAACAGTGTTTTTAGTTATAAGCTAATTACACGGAACACTATAGAAGAGAAGATCCTTCTATTGCAGCAGCAAAAGACTGAATTGATAAATTCTTTAATAGAAAGTGATGCTGGTAGTGTAAAATCTTTAAGTGAACAGGATATAGACTTTATTTTTTCAGATGACAGGATGTAATGCGGGATGGATAGTATTAGGTGGAGTTATGACTCTGTAGAGAATTGGTACCAGGTTGTTGATGGGCAGGCAAGCTGTGACTTCTGCGGAAAACTGGATTCTGGTATTTTTTTTATATCTGAAGAAGAATCTGTATGTTTACCCTGTGTATTGAATTTTTTCAGTGAAATAGCAAGTAATAAAATTTATAATACAAAAGATGGTTATGAAGTATTAGATTCTTTTGAGCCTGAAGGATCTCCTCTTCTTAAGATAGGAATGCTGTTGAATAGTGACAAACTTTTTGAAGTTATTACAAGAATCCCGGAAGTAAAGCAATTGCACATTTTGTATTATATTACTCTTTCTCTGGGTTATAATTCTCCACATCCTCTTAGTCCCCTGTTAAGATCCATTGCTGTAAATAAGATTATATTAGGTGATGATGCTTGTTTAAGGGTTCTACTTGATGATATCGAAGTAAAATTAACCAATGTCTATCCAATTGATCCTCAAATATTTAGTTACAACCTTGCTCTTACACTATCATACCTTTCTCCATACAATAAATTAACCAGAGCTTTGATTGAAAATGTATTGGAAATTGCCAATGAAAGAAAAGATACTTTTATTATTAATTGGTTTGTTTTGAGAAATGGTTATTATTTCCCCCGTGGAGATTTTTTTTCAGGGCAGTATTCTACTACTGCTCTAATTAAAGATTTCAAAATTACAAATGAGGTATCAGTTTCCAATTCTCATTCCAATAAATATAGAATTAAGCAGTTACTGGATGAAATTTACACTCTTAAATACTTAAAAAATATTTATAATCTTTATCTTCATAATATACATCATACGGCAGGCGTTTCTCCTCAGTTTGTTTGGCCTGGTAAAAAAGCTAAAAAGAACGATTATATCCGTATTTTTGCAGAAATACTTCTGGATAAAAATTTAGTCAGTGTTTTTTTTAAAGAATTACCGGATTGGGTAAGAACCAGTTTTGAAGAAATGTTATGGGAGGATCGAGCTCTTCCTTTAACTGAGTTTATGAAGAGGGGGAAACTGAAACATCCTAAAAATACTGAATATAGACATTATTATGAACCTGTATTACCTCCTGAATCTCAGTTATTTCAGGTATGGTTTAGTTCCAGGTATTATAATTCAGAGGGTGAAATTTTTCTATTTCTTGATGAACTTCAGTTAGATCTTTTCCGTTATTATTTACCCATTCCGGATAATTGCAATCTGTATTTGAAAGACTCTTATAAGCCGGAATTGTTTGTAAGCAGGAATACGGAGATACTCACCCAGTTGCAAATACTCAGAGTTTACATTCACCAGGTGGGTGTAAAAAGAGCAAAAAATGGAATAAAAATATTGAAGGCCAGTATTAAAGATGTAAGGAGCCTTTGCAGTATAGAGGAACTGTATCCTGAAGTAAAGGGTCTGGAAAATTTAAGGCTTGTAATGCTTCTTGAATTGGTAGAAAAGTTTCTTAAAAAGAAAAAAAATGTTTCAAAGTTATCTTCTGAAGAATTTATTAAAAGTATTTTCGCCTTTTATTTTAATCCAAAAGAAAGTGAACTATTCAATTTATGTCAGTTTCTGGATTACTTGAAATTTAGCTATATTGGGAAGAACAGTGCTGATCCTGAGCGTTACTACCAGGAGCGGGTGGCTGTCCAAAACCTTCTAAGCCAGTTAGAGCTTGGAAAGTGGGTAGAGATTAGTAATATTCACAGATATTTTAATGGCCAGGGTATAATGCCCCAGCCTTTTGATTTATCCGGTAATATTGGTGAAATTTATTTTAATACAAAAAGTGAAATTTCCTATGGAAGCTATACGGATCGTAATATTATTTGTGCTGCAAATAAAGGAGAAGCTCTTTATCTTCCCTATATTAAGGTTCTGGTTTTTGTTTTAAACACACTAGGGGTTCTTGATATTTCATATACTATGCCTGTTAATAATACTTTTCAGGATAAAAGCAATCCCTGGCTTTCTGTGTATGACGGTATTCAAGAGGTTTCTCTTACATCTCTGGGAGCCTGGCTACTTGGCCGAACAGAGGTCTATGAAGGAATAAAAAAAGAACCTTCTGCAAAAGTTATACTTGATAATAAACGACTAATTGTTACAGTCGAAGGAAAAGATCCGGTAGTTGATTTAACATTAACCCGCTTATCCCGTCCCTTAGGATCCGGCAGCTATATTGTTTCTCCTGATATTTTTTTACAGGATTGTGAGTCTTTAAAGGATATTAAGAGGAAGATAATAAGTTTTAGAACAAATATTTGTAAAAACCCTCCACAGGTATGGGAAGATTTTTTTACCTCTCTTTTAAGTAAAGTAAATCCCTTAAAGTATAAAAAAGAAGAAATGCTGCTCTTCCAATTGGATCCGGTTAATAGAGATCTAATATCCTTACTTTTCAGTGATCCTCATTTAAAATGGAATATTATGAAAGTAGAGGATTATCAAATTCTTATTAAGAAAAGTTCGTACAAAGCAGTTAAAAAAAGATTAGCTGAACATGGATATCTTCTTCTTAATGAGTATAGTTCTATCAAAATATAATTTCTTGAAGCGCAATGTAATATATTAATTATTGATGAATTGGATAGTCTGTTGTATGTGCTGGAGAATGGGGGGTGAATTCAAAAGAAAAATCTATCTCAATTTAATTGACCACGATAAGCTTACAGAAGAAATTTCGTATATTAATAATGATAAGTGTATTTACAATGTTGGAATTCTGGTAGTAAGAACTTTTATGGTGAAAATTCAGGAAAAGATGATTCTTCTGGATAAACTTTTTCGAGCGTAAGCATCAAGCTCTTGCAAATAATTCTTCCAATTTAGTGGTGTATCGAAGGATGTAAATATAGTAGTGAAGTTGGTAAGATAAAAATTATATCATATTTAGCTCTAATTTTTATTATTGTAGTCCTGGTTATTATTATAATCAGGAAAATTGTTCTAATAAATCAGGAAATTGAAGTTAGTGAATTAAAATTTCTTCTTATTGATAACAATAGTATCCTGATGAGTGCTTATAACGATGGACTGTCTCTTCCTAAAAAAGAAAAAAATGCTGAGGCAGAATCTTTCGGGTTAACTATGGTTAATATTCTTATAGGTCAATTAGAAGGAACTCTGGAGCTTAAACAGAATATGGGAACTGAGTTTATTATTACATTTCCTTATGATGGTACCAATTAGCAACTAACTCATGATTGTCGACCAGGTAGCTCGCCACAGTCCCTGATAACTATTTAGTGCTTACTAAGTCTGAAGGTTTTACCATGGAAGACATTGAGGAGGCATGGTAGTTAAAAAAGGGCAGTTGATTACGGTGCAGTTTAGCTCGGGAGTTAGATATGGAATAATTATATCAACAGAGGTTTTTAACAGCACAATACATCGGTTATTTTTTGTTCCTGCTGATCAACGGTGTAAGCGTCATGAGCTGGAAGTGCAAACTACCATAAACGGGAAAGAGTACACATTCCAACCGGAACATCTTATCTCCCTCTCAGATCGTATGTCAATAACTCCTGCAGGACAGGCTCCATCAGAATTAACTGAGGAAATTTGTAGGCGGGTTCGTTTGACTATGGATTTGGGTTAAGAAAACAAATCTGATCGTAACTATTCAGCACAATCCTGAAAAAGTTGCGTGAAGCTATGGACTCCCACAAAATAAAATGCTACAATTTGGTTCATGGAAGAGAGCCGAAAAGTTCAGGGTCGGACAGTAACAGA
>JAQIBN010000110.1 GCA_027859095.1 Spirochaetia bacterium
AATTCAAGGAGTTAATATTCTTAAAAATGAGTTTACGAGACTTTTAACTCTGTCAGAGAAAGCTATTGGATTCATATCTGACTATAAAACCACAAAAAAAGAAAGTACTGAAGTTAAAAATTTAATTAGTAATCTGGATAATATTGATGGTCAGATAATGAAATCAGATTCCAGTCAAATTAGTTCATTCCTTCTTCAACCTATTATTAATGAAATTTCAAAAAAAGAAAAAGCTAAAACATTTGATGAGGGAATAGATAATTCAGAAGAGCTATATTTAAAAATTAAAGACTCAGCAGATTTTCATGAATCTATTGTTGTAGCTTATCTAAAAAACAACCAAAATCTTAACCAATAAACACTCAAGATTTACAGCATCTATCCGAAACTAATCTTAAGGGCATTAAAATAATGACCCCATTAGATATAACGGTATGCTTACCTACGTCCAGGCATACCGTTTTTTTATGCCCAAATCAATAGATCCACTACCCTGCAATTTTCAACAAACTAAATACCACCTTAGCAAATGCTTCTGATTTTACAGGGTCCGATAATAGTTGTATTTTCATATTCTGGTGAACTTCGCTACTGTCGATGATTGCGTTGTATAGCTCTTTTGGGAAATCTCCCAACAAGGCTTGCTCAGAAGTGTTATTAGCAATCTGAGTCATTACCAGTTCATTTTCCCTGACTTTATCTCTAACAGTATATGCATAGTTTACAATATCCTGATCGGAAAGCTCATCAGTAATAAAGATTTCATTTAACTGATTAATAATCTGCGATAATAACTCTTCCTTTTTATCTTTTGCCTTTGCTGTTCCCAGTTCTTTACCTGGTTCCAGTCCATAATCATCTGCATTTTCAAGGAGTATAAGATCCTGTCGTCGTATTTCAGAGAGCCTGTAGTGGCTTAAAATTACATTATTTAAATCAATATCATCCTCTTCAATTAGTGACTCCCGGAGCATTGGACGTAGATTACGGGCGTATAAACTTAGTTTTTCCAGTTCCTTATTATCATAGTCAACAATCTGGGACATAAACTCATAGAAGCGGACATATGTGCCCAGATCCTTCTTAAAGATCTCCACTGCATCCTTTTCTTTTTTACATTCCTTAAAACTGTTTTCTGCATTGGCAATTAATACTGGATCTGCTGTTTTTTTAGTACGTTCAAACATTTCCTTTGCCTGTTTATAACTGTTTATTGCAGATTTGTATCTCAGCTTCCAGCGTTCTACTGCAGGTTTACAGATATTAGCAATTGCCGCATTACTTTTACTTTTTTGCAGGAATGCTTCACAGAACTGCCTTACTTCATGCCACCTAAAAATATCCGCAGCCCGGAGCTTATCAAACAGATCAAATATAAGATTGGGATCAGAGACATCCGCAAGTTCTGCTGTCTGATAGTATGGCTGGAAGGATTCAAGGATATCATCGGGATCATTAAAGAAGTCCAGTATGAAGGTTCCCCTTTCTGCCTTCCCCGGATAGATACGGTTTAACCGGGACAGTGTCTGTACACACTCTACCCCGCCGAGTTTTTTATCTACATACATAGCACATAACTTTGGTTGATCAAATCCAGTCTGGAATTTATTGGCAACAATCATTACCTGATAATCGTCTGAATTAAAGGCTTTCCGCATGTCCCGGCCTTTAAGGTTTGGATTCATATTGTTTTCAGTAAACTTCTTATCAATAAGTGCCTGTGCATTGGGATCACTTTCGTTAAACTCTACCTCACCGGAGAAAGCAACCATTGCATGTATTTTTTTATAACCTTTCTCAGTTATGTATTTATCAAATCCCAGTTTATAACGCACCGCTTCTTTCCGTGAGCTGGTTACAACCATTGCTTTGGCATGACCACCCAGCATTCCCATTACATTATCTCTAAAATGCTCAACTATTACCTGAACCTTCTGAGCAATATTATAATCATGAAGACGTACCCATTGATTCAGTTTTACCCGGGCTCTCTTACTTTCAACTTCCTGGTCTGACTCCTGTATTATTAAAGCCAGATTATAGGCCACTTTATAGTTTGTATAATTCTTTAATATATCCAGGATGAATCCTTCCTCTATAGCCTGACGCATACTGTACACATGGAAGGAAACAGGCTTATTGGTTTTTGAAGGGGCTTCATTAGGATTCGGAAGGCGGCCAAAGAGTTCCAGGGTTTTGGTTTTGGGAGTTGCAGTAAAAGCAAAGTAGCTAAGGTTCTTATTTGCCCGACGGGAGGCAACAGCAGCATCAAGAATATCATCCGGGCTCAGATCTTCATCATCATGGCCATCTATCATAAGAACTTCTTTTAACTGTCTTGCTGTAGATCCTGTTTGCGAGGAATGGGCTTCATCGGCAATTATTGCATAGCATCTTTCTTTCAGGCTTACATCATTCTCTATGGCCTTTAGCACATAGGGAAAGGTCTGTATGGTTACAATAATTATGGGCTGAGATTTTTCCAAAGCTGCAGCAAGTTTTTCTGACTTCGATCCATCCCCTTCATCTTTGTTGATTCGTCCGACTACTCCATCGGTATGCTCAAACTGGGAGATTGTATCCTGAAGCTGGGCATCCAGTACGTTTCTGTCGGTTACAATAATTACAGAATCAAAGAGTTTGTTGCCTTTCTTGTTATAGAGGGAAGACAACTGATGTGCTACCCAGGCAATGGAATTGGATTTCCCGGAACCTGCACTGTGCTGGATAAGATATTTATTCCCTGGCCCTTCTTCCTCTGTAGCCCATGGGCTGTAGACAAGTTCCGGTACTACTCTGAAACGATTCTGCTTATAACGGGCAAGAGTATCAGGGTTAAGATCATGTTCGGGTTTAAACTGGCATAGACTAAAACGAGTTCCTCTGTCCCTCAGTTCATGTCGCAGTACTCCCAGAGTGCCGAAGGTGCGCATCTGTTTGTTGGCAGCATTGGGGTCTGCTTTATTGAGTTGAGATGCAACACGCTCTGTAAACTTCTGTTCAGGATTATTAGGGTATATCTTGCAGAACTTCTGCCACTGAGGGATTTGTGTTTCTTTGACAAAATCCAGGAGATCTTCTTCGTACAAAGCCAGTTTACGGTTGTAATTTTCAGGTTTTCCTAAAACCCATCCACCTACAACCAGCTGAGATATTATATCTTGTTGGAATACTGATTCTTTTGCTTTATCACTCATGATCATAACCACTAATAGCCTGTTCTACAGAGATTCTCATCAATCACCACCTACTCGTGATTCAAGTAGTTGTTTAGCATTGATAACTGCCTGATGAAGTTTTGTTTCCAATATTTCTTTCGATGGCATATTTGTTAAGTATTCTGCTACATGAATTCCACTTTTATCAAGTTCCAGTAATTCTATCTGTTCATTCTTCTTTCCTGTACACAGAATAATTCCCAGAGGCAGATTTTCATCCTTTTCCTTTTCATATTTTGCAAGCCACCTGAGGTAAAGTTCCATTTGTCCTTTATACTCGGCTTTGAAATTACCAATTTTCAGGTCGATGGCAACCAGCCGTTTTAGTTTACGGTTGTAAAATAGTAAGTCAATATAAAAATTATCATCATCAACCTGAATCCGATACTGACGGTCAATAAAGGTAAACCCGCTTCCCATCTCCAGCAGGAACTTCTGTAATTCCCGCAAAATGGCATCTTCTAAATCTTTTTCCAGATAACTATCGTTCAATTCCAGAAAATCGAGTATATATGGATCTTTTAATAGCATATCGGAACTTACTTCACCTTTTTCCTTAAGTAGTTCCAACTCTTTAATTATTGTCAATTCTGGTTTTCTGGATATTGCTGTTCTTTCAAATAGTTGGGAGTCTATTCTCTCGACCATAATTCTTGTAGACCATCTCTCTTCGATAGTTATAGATATATAAAACTCCCTTTTTATACTATTTTCTATATAAATAAGGTTGATAAAATGACTCCAGCTTAATTTTGCAGACAGTGTTTGCAAAATGTTTTTATCAGGATAAACTTCATAGAGTTTTACCATTAAAGATAAATTTCTTTTACTCCACCCTTTTCCGAAACTAATTGTTAATTGTTTAGATAAGTCAGGAATGAGCTCCTTACCATATTCGGCTCTATTTCCTTTAAGAATTTCTAAAGAAACCAATTTCCCCACTTTCCAGTAGAGCATAGTTAATTCGCTGTTAACAGCAACGGCAACTCTTCTCTTTGATTCAGTTATCAGGGTTTTGATGTCATTTATAAATTCAATATTAAGTGTACTCATACAACATCCCCCGGCTTCTTCCAGTTACGAACATCTATTTTGCAGATCTGTAAGTCTTAGAATGAGATCCCCCGGCCTTACTAATTGGTAAGTATTAAAAGACTCAGGTAATAGACCAAAATTGTCATCAACATCTCTTCGTACGATATTACCATAACTAAGTGATAATACATTAGTTTCAGAACCATCATAATTTTTAACTGATTCTGTGCTGGCAACACTAAAAAGTGGTTTTACATGCCATTTATCTGGAATGTTACCGACCCACTCAACACCGGAGTCTTTCATAGGGGCATCGGGATTCAAACCTTTGGTAACAGCATGGCTTATAACTGCCTGACGTTTTTCTTTTAGCAATTTTGTAAGCTGCTGCTGCTTTTCGATAAGGGTATCGATCTTGGCGGTTTCATAGTCGAGGAAGGCGGCAATTTGCTGCTGTTCATCTTTTGAAGGCAAAACAATCTGTAATGCTTTTACTTGCTGCCCAGTAATCAGAGGCTGAGCAGTTTTACTCGCATATTCATTTAACCGAGCTGTTGTTAGTAAAAAAAACAAATATCCATCTTGAAATTTACGCCATGTCGATATTTTAAGAGCATTATCTGTAATCCAACACTTTTTATTTACAAAATGGATATTTCCACACAATGCGCCTACACGACCGATTGCAAATGCTTTACCTGTTGTATTCAAATATGGAGTATAACCAAGTGTTCCATTTCCTCCAATTACTCGGAATAAATACTTTTCATCTGGAAGGATCTCAAAATCATTATTCGATAAACCTTCCCCACTAGCAATGCTAATATACCATCGAAGGCAGCTCGTGTTCCAATCTTTAGGAATATTCCCCAACCACTCAACTCCGCTATCTTTATACTCAGGATAAACCTTATATCTCCCCTCAATCATGAATGAACCTCATCACTTCTCCCAAGTTCAGCCTCAATCTCCTCTATAGACGGCAGTGACGATTGCAACTCTTCGGGAAGGGTTAAAAAATCAAAATTGTAAGGATCTTTAATAATCTGGAGATTCTGTCCCCAGGGGATTTTGAACAGCTCTGGGAAAGGGGTATCTTCTAATTGGGAAACAAGTTGTTTCCTTTTTTGTCCTTCCTTCGAATAAAAACCATACCACTGTCTAATAAATTTAATATTTCTGTATGAGAAGCTCTTCATATCAGAAAATTCATCTGAAAGATCCTGGCTCAATTGTTCCAGGAATCCACTTCCCCAGACAGCTTCTTTCTGTTTTACCGCAATATCCGCTCCAAGATCCCAGTAAAACTCCAGGAGAGTTGAATTCACTTTTACAGCCGCTTTTATCTGTGACGAGCGAATTTTTTCTTTAATACCCTTAAGCCAGGAACTATATTCTGTATTTATCAATAATTCATTTTTATTTTTCATATTGCAAACTCCATTTCCATGAAGTTGATTATTTTTTTATTCTGTATTATATTATATACGCAGGCCATGATCCTCCCCTCCCAGATGTGAATGCTGGTGATGAGACCTGGTAAGAGAGAGGGTTCTTCTTCGGAAGAACCTTTTCTATTTTGGCTACAACTTGTAGCCATATTATCATGTCTATTTGTATAAAAAAGAAGACCCTTCCTGGTCCGCATCGTTGAGTGGCGTGAAGGGTACTGTTAGTTTTATTATACATAAAATTGCCAGCCTCTTTCCAGAGCTGAATGTCTTAGCTTCTTTGCTTTTTTTTCAATTTGGTTTCCCGAATGTTTCTCAAAATCCACTAAGACATGAGCAGGAAAAGTAAGGGGATCAGATTCAATGTTCAAATCCTGATTTGAACATTCTTCAACTGAAACAGCAAGACAACCTATAGATGACAGTCCCTGTTCTATAGTGAAATGTTTCCATGACTCTTCTGCGCTGACCATATCCCCATCATATAGGGAAAGTTTTTTTTTATCTTTTGGTGTGGGTTTAAATGCTTGTGAAGTAACTCGCTGCCCCTGAAGCCATGACGGATGGATTTGCCGATACAAGAGTGTGGTTTTATTCAACAGTGGTGACTCCTGAGCGGTTTCTTAAGTTACTGATAATCCAATCCCAATCAGTACTTTCATCTATAGAAAAGGTTTTATCTTCTTCTGAATCTGTAAGAAGATTCAAAGAGTGCCACCTGCATTGGTGAGTTTCAAGATCAATATCCAGAGATTGATCGTACTCAGAAGATTCCCATTCAGCTCGTATACCACCAGATTCAGTTGGAAATAAATAGGGCAGAGTTAAATCTTCAGGATAACTATTTTCCATAAACTCAGACAACCAGTTTAAACTCTCTGCACCAGGAGCTTTCCCATGCCCATCAAGCCATCCATTTTTAAGATTTTTAAGCTCCACAAGTCTGGAAGGGATATCTAATAAATCAAGAATGCTGATATGACCTATAGATTCTATTCCTGTCATTTTCTGTTTCTTATTAAAAAGACCCACCCCTACAAGCAATATTTTTGTCTTCTTTTTATACCCGTTAAAAGCTTCCATAAGAGTATCAAAATGCTGTTCTGGAATATTTGCCTGTAATGATTCATTATCAATTGTCTTAATTTCAAAGGTCATTTTATTCTGATCTAATTCGGGGATATATCCGCGAATAATAATATCATCAGTTATTTCAATTTTTGAAGATGCCATAACCAGTCTTTTACGGGACTCTCTTGTCAATCTTGATGGATTTTCACGCTTTGGCGTAGGGAATTCGATTATTTCACCATCCTTTAAACCTCTTCCAATTCTATCAAAATAAGTTAGGACTGATTCATCCAGGAATTGTATAATATTTTCATTTTTATCGGCTGCATCAATACCATTTGCAATTGATTCCCTTGCCATCTCAAAAAAAGGATAGTACACAGGGAAAAGAGAATTTTCTGCAGGTTCTATTTCTATAGCAGGAATGGCACTTCCTTCCTCTATTCCAGTTAATTTAAATGTAATATCTCTGGTAAATCCATTTGGAACACGACTTTTATTCGGATTTTTCTTAATATATTCCCTTTTAGCAACTTCGGTTATCAACTCTTCAAGAACAGCCAAATCTTTTAGAATTTCAAGAGGCAGTGAATGGTTTTTAAAGCGTTTTCCGACAAATCGGGGTTTTAGAAATATATTATCTACCACGATCACCTCCTGTATTGGATACTACTACATATATAGTAATTTAATATGAGATACGTGACAAGAAAAATTATAAAAAATCAAGTTGTGTATCAATCACGAATGAACCTCTCGAAGCAGCTCCATAATCTCACTACTTACCTTATCCAGATCAGCATCTATCTCCGCTAAATCCCTGGGCGGCTGATACACATAAAAATGCCTATTGAAAGGGATTTCATACCCGACAATCCCTATCTCTCCATCAGCTGCATCTTTTTTATCGCCATCAATCCAGGCATCCAGTACATGAGGCAGAACCTCTTTCGCAAAGTAAGCTTCATTTATTTCATTCACCTGTTTTGAAGGATCAAGAGCTACATTCTCATTATCCCGCAAGTCTCCGTCACTCTTGTATTCAACAACCCTGCCATCTGCTTCAAAGAGACCGTATACAGGATGGGCCGTCCCTTTATGTATTTTTTTAATAACCTTTTCTGCATCCGGGTTTTTCCAACTAACAGCACCCGTAATCTGTTTTTTCTCAACAGCATCCAGCTTAATACCTGTTACTTTTAGAGTGTCATCATATCCGTTCATATCATCAAACTGCTCTGTACCAATGACAGACTGAAGCTCTTTTGCCTTAAGCAGAATGTTTCTCTGACTTACCCATGTTTTCGGGTCCAGAAGATCCTTAATCTGCTTCTCTTTTAATCCGCTGAAATGGGTTTTAATATGTTTACGAATATCATCTTTAAACTCTTTTACCTGACCGTATTCCTTACATTCTATCTCGTCTGTCCATCCAGATCCGTATTCCTCATATATCCATTTCATAGGAGCATCCAGAGGCCTTGAAGCAAAACGTAGTTCTGCAAGCCTCTCATCATTAAACTGATAAGATTCTCTCAAAGGACGTTCTATAGTTATGCGGCGGTAGCCAAACTCAAAGTTCCCGAAGCACCGGGTAATGATTGCAATATCATCTTCATCCATCACATTCCGCTTGGAACCCAGGGACTTTCGCATCTTACCGCAAAGATTTACTCCGTTTATCAGCTGAATCTTTCCTTTCCGTTCTTTGGACTTTTTATTGGACAGCACCCAGATATAGGTGGCTATTCCTGTGTTATAAAACATATCATTAGGCAGAGCTACAATAGTCTCCAACAGATCTGCTTCCAGAATATACCGACGTATCTCCGATTCCCCGGAACCAGCACCTCCGGTAAACAAGGGTGAACCATTAAGAATAATACCTATTCGTGCACCGCCTTCAGAGGCATCCCTCAACTTACTTATAAGGTGCAGTAAAAATAGAAGTGAGCCGTCAGAAACCCTAGGTAAACCAGGACCAAATCGACCTTCAAAACCTTTCAGCTTATTCTCGTCTTTTATAGATTGTTCTATCTTCTTCCAGTCCACTCCAAAGGGAGGGTTAGACAACATGTAGTCAAATCTATTGGAATATAACTGGTCTCCTGAGAGAGTGTTCCCCAGCCTGATATTGGATACATCCTGACCTTTTATAAGCATGTCGGCCTTACAGATAGCATAGCTCTCCGGATTCAGCTCCTGACCAAAAGCCCTCATAACCGCTTTTGGATTTAACTCATGGACATATTCCATGCCGGAAGATAGGAAACCTCCTGTACCTGCTGTTGGGTCGTAAATAGTACGGATAATACCCTTTTTAGTTAAGGCATCATCATCTTCCATAAATACTAAAGAAGTTGTTAAACGAACAATATCTCTGGGAGTAAAGTGTTCTCCGGCTGTTTCGTTTGAACCTTCTGCGAATCTTCGTATTAGCTCTTCGAAGACAAGACCCATTTCATGATTAGTTATTGCCTTTGGGCTCAAATCGGTCTGTCGGACTTTCTGTATCACCTTGTACAACAGATTGGCATCGTTAAGCTGTCCGATAAACTCTGTAAAGTTGAAGTATTCGAATATCTCTCTGGCATCTTTAGAGAAGCCCTGAATATAGGACTCCAGGTTATCCTTTATGCCGGACTCTCCCAGCTTG
The DNA here is from genome assembly GCA_027859095.1 of Spirochaetia bacterium. GTDB lineage: Bacteria > Spirochaetota > Spirochaetia > B11-G9 > B11-G9 > JAJRQE01. The sequence goes on from JAQIBN010000110.1 coordinate 9,432, forward strand.
GATAGATCCATCTTTGATATGTTATAAAATGAAAGGCCACCTGTTGCCCGGAGAATCAGCTTTTCTTCAGCTTCTTCCGGCAGTTTCATCTTCTTTACATTTTTGTATTCGGTAAGGACTGCTTCTTTAGTCTCCTCCAGTACTCCTTCAAGCCTACGAAGAAGAGTAAATGGAAGGATAATTCGACCGTATTGGCTTTGTTTGAAGTCACCCCGTAAAAGATCGGCTAAGGACCAGATGTAGGCTGCCTTATTGTTTGATGATTGTGCCATTTGCTGTTTCTCCAATATCCGGACAATTATTAAATATTATGCATACTCTTCCGGTTTTAACCTAAAGTTGCAGGATTTGCCTGCAACTCAATGCTTTTAACCTGTTCATTGTATACCATATCTGGTTTTGATAAAGTATTTTTTATTCATATTAAAATAAGAGGGGGAGATGGATAAATTGTTCTTACGGGTAAAACCAATTTGCATCGACCGAGTATTTTGCACAAAGTCGTTCAATATGTGCTCGATTCAGTTTTCTCTTACCATTAAGGATTTCATTGATTACTGTCCTTGAAGCAACATCTATCATATCAGTTTGTTTATGGTTATTCTTTTCCATGAGCCATCTCATCATTTCTTCAGGAGATACTGCTGGGAACTTAAAGTGGTCATCTTCGTACGCTTCAATTGCACCTATAAGAATATCCAGGACGGAATGTAGGGAATCATCACCAGCTTCCACTTTCTCAGCGATCTCACGGGATTCCTTGATTATTTCATGAAGATGATTATCATCCTGAATGTGTAGAGCATTAGCAAACTCGACTACTTCTTTAGTTAAAGTCATTTTCTCCCTCCACAATATTTTTTAGTATAATCAGCATGGGTTAAGAACTCATTGATGTATACTACTTGTGCCTGGTAAACTATCTGGACAATAAGGCGGTAGTGATTACCTTTAATATTAAAGCAAGTCTGTTTGTTACCCTACCCCACCAGATCAGCTGTCGGAAAAATCTGTCGCAGTTCAGCAAGATTATCTGCAGCACAGCGCTTCATCAATAAATACCAGTCCAGTACGGAAGCACGAGAATCAGCATATGTTGTTCCATACTCAACTAAAGTTTTCTTTGCAACTATTCTCAAAATTACTCCCTAATATAAATGTCGCATATTGCGACATAGTTGTCAAGGAAGAAGTAGGCATCAAACAGCTTGGCTACTCTGTTGTCAACAGATGTGAATTAAGTTATCGATGAAAAGAGATGATAAAATCTACCACATATTACTTGTTTTGTGGTCGATCTTAAAGCGCATTGTTTTTGTGACAAAACATTGACATTTATCTGTAACTGCATACAGTCAGTCACACACCCATGACATTTTCTACTTCACACACGCCTATATGTAGTATATAATGTCACACTATGAACCTTGAGACAAAGAACCGGATTCTATATGTATTTCAGGAACACTCAGGATATGCCTGGACAAAGGATATACGTGCTAAAGGAATTCACCATAAATACCTGCAGGAGCTTGTGGAGGAAGGAATAATTATTAGAATCCGCCACGGGCTCTACAGTCTTCCAGAGATCGAAAGTTACAATTCTCTTCATGAAGCCCTCCTTGTTGTACCAGATGGAATAATTTGCATGGGTACAGCTCTATCATATTATGGACTTACTTCCTGGAATCCCCCTGATATACATATAGCGATTCCACATGGCAAAAAGATAGTTCTTCCAGCCTATCCACCAGTAAAACTTTATTATTTCACAGGAGTTTTCTTTGAAACCGGCCGAACCACAATAACACTGGATTCCGGCCAACAGATTTCAATATACGACAAAGAGCGGACTATTTGTGATTCTGTCCGCTACCGTAATAAGATCGGAATTGACATTACGAAAGAAGCACTTGGAGAGTATGTCCGAAGCAAAGACAAGAATCTCAATACCCTCTATGATTATGCCAGCAGACTCAGGATTAGATCTGTCCTCAACCAATATCTGGATGTGCTTCTATGAAGAATCTCCAAGCCTCCATAAAGGCAAGATTACTCAACCTTGCTAAAGCAGAGGGAAAAGATTTTGTATTGATCTCCCGGCTCTATATGCAGGAAGGGGTTCTTAGGCGTATTGGCCTCTCTGAATATGCAGGATCATTCTGCTTAAAAGGAGGATTGCTCCTTTACTCTATCTCTGGATTCACAAGTCGACCTACTCAAGACATTGATCTACTTGGATCTAATATCCCTCATGAAGAAGCAAAGATAAGGGACATCCTTAAAGAGATACTGTCAATCCAGGTAAAGGATGGTCTTCTATTCAGTACATCAACTATGACCCTTCAGGATATAATTGAAGGAGCAGATTATAATGGACAGCGCTTGAAAGTGGAATGTAGGCTGGGAACTATACGTACTAACCTGAAGCTTGATATAGGGTTTGGAGATGTAATCTATCCCGGACCCTTACACATGGACTACCCCACACTACTTGAAGCTCAGAGCTTTAAGATTTATGCATATTCGCTGGAGTCTGTGATAGCCGAGAAGTTCGATGCAATGATTGTACTTGATGCCCGTAACAGCAGAATGAAAGATTTTTATGATATTTATGATTTACTTACCAAACATGATATTCAACTTTCTACTCTGAACAAAGCCATTAAGCTGACAATTCAACAAAGAAAGACACATACGCCAGAATCCCCGGCAATCTTTCGTGAAAGTTTTGCGGAGAACCCTCGAAACCTGCAATTATGGCAATCCTTTCTTTCAAGGATAAAAGCAGATAATATTGAGTTTTCACTGGTAATACAGACTATACGGCGACAACTAGAGCCGATATATCAGGAGATGTTGAAATAAAACGTCCACCAGGCCGTTTTTTATTTGCCATTTTCTGTAGCCAGTTTTGTAGCCAATTCACCATACAATTAACAACATTTAACCACAATCAACGAAATTCGCCCCGATCAGACAGGCATACCGTTTTTTTATGCCCAAATATAAATCTAATTACATTGTTATTATTGCAGGGTTTAAATACATATAATCTGCATGAATATTATTTGTTGAAACTTTATATAGATATTGATTTTCTTCAATTATGAGTGTTAGTCGTTCTTCTGCTATATCTTTTTTAAACAATATTTCATCGACAAGGAAAAGACCAGTACTATCCAGATGCTGAAGAATAAGGCCGTATTCCTCACCTGGCGTCCTGTCAGTTGATAGTGAACGTCCATCTATAGTAAATACAGGGTTTCCATTGAAAAACAGAAATCCTTCATCATTGGAATCATAAGAGTCTTGATCTGTTTCAATTATAGATTCTATACTCTTATGGGGAACTGCAAGGACAGTGCTCCCACACCTTACCAGCTGAAATGTTGATAATGTGAACCCCCCTGGAATAGAAAGCATAATAGATGTACCTTCTCCCTTAGTTGTAGTAATTTTCAATTCTCCATTTTCAAACTGTTTTATTTTTTGATCTACAATATCCAACCCTATCCCTCTGCCGGAAATAGTATTGGCATTATCTCTGGTACTAACACCAGGATGAGTTAATATAGAGAGAAGATCAAACTCTTTAATATCCGCATCAATTAATCCCTTAAACTCTGCAATTTCCTGAATACGATCTGTATTTACACCCATTCCATCATCAGATATAACAATATTAAGTTTATCATTAACCCTGTCAGCTGAAATTTTTATATTACCAAAACCTGTTTTACCAAGAGAGGTTCTAATTTCCGGGCTCTCAAGACCATGATCAACTGAATTCCGAATAATATGTAGAATTATTTCTGATATTATTTCACCGGCCCGTCTTTCAACCTTAATATTACAGCCCTCAAGCTCCAACACAGCTTCTTTACCCAACTCTTTAGCCAAATCTCTGATATATCTGCCCATAGAACTAAACGAGTCTTCCAGAGTTATCATACTTATATCTTTAACAAGCTGTTCAAGGCCAGTTGACAACTCGGATAAGCTATCTATTTGGAAATTAAAATCTTCATCAATTCTTTGACCTGTAGATTTTTTCATTCGCTTAAGTCTATAAATCTGTATTTTTAGTTCATCAACATAATTTGAAAACTGATCAAGTTTGCTTACTGATATTTTAACCGGTAACTTATTTGAATCAATAATATCTGTTATAGGAATTATATCAGATTCATCAAGAAATGATTCATACAGTAATGGTACAAGTTTAATACTCTCAACCTGGTCTACATTTACAGAGTCATAGATCTCGCTTTCCTTAATATTACATGTAAAATAAATACTCATCCGTCTATAGAGTTCATCCTCCTCTTCACCAAAAGAGGGAATGGTTCTAATCACATTTACTTTCTGTTCAAGGTTACTTATTAAAAGATAAGCTTTTGGATATTTAAGGGGAGCGGAATCCTCCAGTTCAAAGATCAGTCTATAAAACTTCTCTCCCCTTTCCTTGGATTCCACAAGCAATATTTTTTCAAAATCTGTTAATAAAGGAGTGCCCTCCATCAAAATCCCCCGGGAGGAGAAAGTATCGTTTTCATCTTTTGACTTACTCTTCCCCTGTTTAAGAAAATCAAAAATCTCCTTAATTTTATCAAGAGAAAGCAGTAATTCATCAATAATTTTTGAATCTAGTATCTTTTCAGAATTTTTATATTTATCAAATATAGTTTCCATACTATGTGTTATATCTATTATATCCTGTTGTTTAAGAAAAGATGCCTCCGATTTCAAGCTGTGAGCATTACGAAAAGCCCGGTTTAACAAATCTTTATCTTCTGGTTGTTTCTCAAGTTTTAACAAAATTATTCCTAATTCTGTTGTAAAGCCTTCACCATCACTCAAAAAAGTATTAAAAAGTTTATTTTCATCCATCACTTATCTTCCCTCAACCAAAGAAATAATGAGCTCTACCTCTCCCACTGTCAAACCTACTCTGGAAGCAATAATAGGACAGGAAAAGCCATTATTATGAAGTTCAATTATTTTGTCTTTTTTATTTATTTCCACAACTTGCTTTTGAGTTTGCACAGCCTCTTCTTTTTCCAGAGGAATAACAGGGTTATCCTGACTACCTCTAATTTTGCCATGCTGATTATATATAATAGATTCAGGTTTTATTTTTCCAGTCTCCGATCCAAGAATTTTAATTCTCTTATCAGCATCCTGAAGAATAGCAGATAAAGTTTTTATTTTATCTTCAATAATATTAATATTCCTATCTGCAGTCTGATTTAGTTCAAGAACTAATTCATTTACTTCACTTTCTAATTCTGAAATAACATTAGTTTTCTGAAGTTTATTTAATTTTCGAAAAATATTTACTATAGATACAATAATTATTAAAAATAGAACTATAGAAATTGAT
>JAQIBN010000119.1 GCA_027859095.1 Spirochaetia bacterium
TATCTAGTTAACAGGAAATCAATATAATCATTAACTTCAGGGATAACAGACTCTGGCAATTCTTTTATCTTACTTTCAAAATTATAATCAATCATTACTTCTTACTCCACTTATAATATAGATACATATTCCAATTATTTCAAGATACCTCTCTCAAAGCCCGCGGAGGGTGCAAAGGGAATTATTATTCCATGGAATCTAACTTAACTTTCCTGATCTATTATAATTTAATATTTTGATTTTGGATTAACATCAATTATACGCAATTTGGGTAGTAAAACTACATCTATATCTTCCATTTTAATACATACTTATTCACCAAGCTCAAGAATAATTCTATCAATTAACCCATGATGATATCTAATACCAGCTTCAAGCATGCAATAAGCTTCGTCCTTAAAAGAATCAATTATTTTCAATCTTTTTGCTTTAACCAGAACACCTAAAGTTCCAATCACTTTCAAACCCAAATATTCAGCTATATTTCTACCTTGTCTTCCACATTCCCCAAAATAATTATATCCAAGCTCATAGAAATTTAAAATTTGACTATCAATACTCTCTATTGATGAAACTGCACCAATAATATCTATAATTGGTTTTGCACTTAAATATGGTACTGCTGTACTTCCAATATGTTCTATCCGTTTGAGCCATGGACAAAGACTATTCAAAATTCTTTTTGATTCTATTTTATAAATTATAGGCCATAAAGGATTGTATGGAACTATTGATAATTTATTCCAATCCAGTCCAAGTGCATATAGAGAAAGTTCTTTTTGGGACAGTTCATAGATATCCGGAACTGATAGATTTTTAGACTTCTCCAAAATAATCCTATTCTTTTTTAATAAAACCTTTTCTTTCCAGGGTTATATCATCTGCAATTACTAATTCCAAATCTGTATAAATTTTTTAATAAACATAATAAATCAGGAAAAATATAATTCCAATTCTATATCAATATACTCTGTAAAAAAGCCCTATCGGCTGCCTCTTCCTCTTTGTCAGGTAGATAGTTTTCTGAATAAAGCAGAAATATTCTGCTGTTTATACCGTCTTCCTTTATATACTACGTTTTTAATTGTTCTTTTAAAGTAGCGGTAACTTTTTCTTGTAATAGCCTCTATTCCTGTAGGTGTTACAATATAATGAATATTACGATTATTCACCCTCTTTATTGTAAGAAGCCCCTTAAGAGCCAGGCGTTTTAAAATTGCATTTGTCATTCCAAGGGACAGTCCGGCGATCTTTGCCAGATCCCGTTGACGTACCTCTCCCGGTTTATTATAGATATTTTCGAGAATTGTTAATTCATGTTCCTGGGATTGGTTTTTATTCAGCATATTTATTCTTTTTTATAGATTTCAGTTAACAATTTCTTTATTTGGGACATAGAAGTTCCATTCTTTTTTAATTGAATTATTAAAAAAGCAGGTGCCCATCTATGATATACACTTAAAAATACACCGCCGAAACAGATTATATTTTTATAGGAGTAATATTGTATTTAGATTTGTTCAATCTTCGAACAATAATATCACTTTTTTATTAAATTTCAAGGTATAGGAGTGCTTTTTAGAAAAATAATCAGTGAAACCCTTCAAGGGTAGACTGCCTTTCAATACAGCTTTATAGATTATGGGAAAATATATCCTGCAAATTAATTTTTAATCCCTTTAACACAATACTTTCAAGAAAATCTTCTTTTCTTAAATAATCTGGTTTACTGTACTTTTTCCCTTCCAAATGATAAATCATAATATATTCAGCTTCCGGATTTACTATCCAGTACTCTTTCACACCATATTTTTCATACAATGCAAGTTTACTGGTTTCGTCCTTATACCCTGTTGAAGGGGATAGTATCTCAATAACAATATCCGGAGCTCCAATGCAACCCCTCTCATCAATCTTACTTCTGTCACATACTACCACAATATCCGGCTGAACTACAGTTTCTATATCCTGTTCTTCAGGATTCTCCATTTCCGATAATCGCACATCAAAGGGAGCTGAAAACGATTCGCAGGATTGCCCTTTTAAATAATTGTAAATTTCTCCTGATATAGTCATAGATATACGCTGATGATTTGTATTGGGAGCCGGACTCATATCAAAGGCCTCACCCTCTATAAGCTCCCAACGTTCAGTCTCGGGCCAGTTCTGATAAATATCATAGTTAAATTTTCCATTTTCTCTTTTATCAGGAATTGCCATTATATCCTCCACTTTTCTATAATTTTATTATATCCGGAATGCTCGGAAAATCCACCCCTGAGACCTCCTTCTTGAAAAAAATTGGCAGACCTACTATTATAGTATAGTTTTACAATTTTGATTTTTCAGCCTGGTCGTAAGCTCCGCTTACTGCTCGGGTATGCAACCAAAGGAGTCCATATGTCCCTTAAGGTATACGGAATTGGAAATACACTTATTGATATTTTTTCCGAAGTTTCAGACAGCGAACTTTCCAAACTAAGCCTTCATAAGGGAACAATGCATCTTATTGACCCTGAAAGGCGTTCAGAGCTTATTAATTTCATAAAATCTTCAAGCACTAACTATTCCTGTGGTGGATCAGCACCGAATACACTGGTAACTCTCTCATATTTTGGAGTACTGACTGCTCTGGCAGGGAAAATTGGAAAAGACAAGTATGGAAAAATCTACGAAGAAAAACTGGGTGAGCTGGATATTATTTCTGAATTGAAAACATGTGACAACTATACAGGATCAAGTATTATATTAATTACACCGGACTCTGAAAGAACCATGAATACCTACCTTGCTGCAAACCGGGAATTTTCCAAAGATGATATAAATCCGGAACTTATAGCCAAGGCAGATTATTTCTACTTTACAGGATACATGTGGGATACGGAAAATCAGAAAGAGGCCATTTTGCGTGCAATTAAAATTGCAGAAGCAAACAACACAAAAATTGTTTTTGACCTAGCAGATCCCTTTGCAGTAAGCCGTAACAGAGATGATTTCCTGAGATTGATCCGTGACCATGCATATATTGCTTTTGCAAATGGTGAGGAAGCACGAATTCTTTTTGATAACTATGATGCAGGGGAATGTGCAAAATCTATGGGTAAACTCTGCCTTGTAGCAGTAGTAAAAAATGGAAAACATGGATCTTATATATATACAGATAGCGAACTTTTAACAGTTCCAGTTAAAGGAAAGGCACCTGTTGATACTACAGGAGCCGGAGACACCTATGCTGCAGGTTTTATTTTAGGTTTATGCCGGGATTTTTCCCTTTATGACAGCGGGCTTCTTGCATCATTTCTTGCAGGAGAGATAGTTCAGCAGCATGGAGCCCAGTTTTCCAATAAAAAAGCCAAGGAATTGAATGTATTGCTGGATTCAGGAGAATGGCGGAATTTATAAAAATGCAAATATGATGTTTCCATACAATGTAAGGATGTCCCTTGTGGGCATCCATTTTTTTTATCAAATCAGAATCTGTTTATAATTGGACAGCCACAGAGGGTCGGTAGTCCGATCCTCTGGACTGTCCCTACCAATCCCTGCGTATATATGATGTTTCTAACCAAGAGCCTTCTGTAATTCTTTAACCTTATCTATCTTTTCCCAGGTATATTTATCATTTCCAAAATGGCCGTAGGTTGCTGTATCCAAATAGATAGGCCTTTTTAAATCCAGATCTCTGATTATTCCAGCAGGTGTTAAATCAAATACTGTTTTTACTGCTTCTTCAATTTTATACTCAGGGGCTTTTCCTGTACCAAATGTATCTACCATAACTGATATTGGAAAAGGTACCCCTATTGCATAGGATAGTTCAACTTCACATTTAGTACACAATCCTGCAGCTACTATATTTTTAGCTATGTATCGGCCCATATATGCTGCAGAACGGTCTACTTTGCTGGGATCCTTGCCACTGAATGCACCTCCCCCATGTCTGCCCATTCCACCGTAGGTGTCAACAATTATTTTACGACCAGTCAGTCCGGTATCTCCGAAAGGTCCGCCTATCACAAATCGTCCTGTTGGATTTATATAGTATTTTGTATTGCTGTCTATAAGCCCTGTTGGTTCAAGAACTGGTTTGACAATACTATTTATTATTGTATCTTCAATTTCTTCATACTTCACTTCAGGATCATGCTGATGAGAAATTACTACTGCATCTATTCTTTTTGGGATTCCATTTTCATATTCTATGGTAACCTGACTTTTTGAATCCGGTCTAAACCATGAAATTTCACTGGAATGTCGAAGATCTGCAGCTTTTTGCAAAAGTTGATGAGAATACATAATAGGAGCCGGCATAAGTTCTGGTGTTTCTGTTGTAGCATAACCAAACATCATACCCTGATCCCCTGCGCCCTGTTCTTTATAATTGCCCTGTCCGGATGTTACACCCTGGGATATGTCAGGAGACTGGGAGTTGATAATATTCATTACTGCCATAGACTCGTAATCAAGTCCATAATCAGATTTTGTATAACCAATTTTTTTTACAAGATCTCTTACTGTCTGCTGAATATCTACAAATGATTCTGTTGTAATTTCACCACCTACTAATACCATTCCTGTAGCTGCATAGGTTTCACAGGCAACCCTGGATTCTGAATCCTTCTCAAGACACTTATCCAGTACTGCATCAGATATCTGGTCGCATAACTTATCCGGATGTCCTTCACTTACACTCTCTGATGTAAAATAATACTTCCTGTTTTCCACACAATTCTCCTCAAATTTTATTATTGTTATACCGGCCGATTAGGTTATTAGACTGTAGACTAACAGCCTATAGCCTAATAGCCTACAGTCTTTTCCCCTAATACCTATAATGCTCCGCCTTATATGGTCCATCTGCACTGATTCCTAGATAATCTGACTGTTCCTTCGTAAGTTTTGTCAGCTTTACACCAATTTTTTCAAGATGAAGCCGCGCTACTTCCTCATCCAGATACTTTGGCAATCTGTACACATCTATATCATACTTATCCCGCTTTTCCCAAAGATCAATTTGAGCAAGAGTTTGATTAGTAAAGGAGTTGGACATAACAAAGGATGGATGACCTGTAGCACAGCCTAAATTAACCAGTCTTCCCTCTGCAAGGAGAAAAATTGCATGACCGTCATCATACAGATACTTATCCACCTGGGCCTTGATATTTATCCGTTTTATACCCTTCCATGCTTTTAGTTTTGCAACCTGTATTTCGTTGTCAAAATGACCTATATTACAAACTATGGCCTGGTCCTTCATTTTTGACATGTGCTCTGCAGTAATAATATCTTTATTTCCAGTTGTAGTAACATAGATATCTCCTTCACCCAGGGTACTTTCTATGGTTGTAACTTCAAATCCTTCCATAGCTGCCTGAAGAGCACATATAGGATCTATTTCAGTTACAATGACCCTTGCACCAAGACCACGCATTGACTGGGAAGAACCCTTTCCAACATCACCGTATCCGCAAATAACTACTACCTTTCCGGCAACCATAACATCTGTAGCTCTTTTAATACCATCTGCAAGGGACTCTCTGCATCCATACATATTATCAAATTTCGATTTAGTAACACTGTCATTAACATTTATTGCAGGAACAAGAAGTGATCCTTCATCTTTCATCTGGTACAGTCTATGAACACCAGTTGTAGTTTCCTCAGAAACACCCTTCCATTCAGCTACAAGATCATGCCAGCGATTATTATTCTCAATATTCACTTTTTTTAAAAGTGCTTTTATAATTTCTTCTTCCTCTGAATCCGCAGGCGCGTATGCCCATTTACTTCCATTCTCCAGTTCAAAACCCTTGTGTAAAACAAGTGAAGCATCTCCACCATCATCTACAAGTAAATTTGGTCCCTTACTATCAGGAAATGATAAAGCTCTGTAAGTACAGTTCCAGTATTCTTCCAGGGTTTCTCCTTTCCATGCAAAAACAGGAATACCTGCAGGTTTTTCCACTGTTCCATTTGGTCCAACTGCAATTGCTGAAGCTGCATGATCCTGGGTGGAAAAAATATTACAACTTGCCCAACGAACATCAGCACCTAAATCTACTAGTGTCTCAATAAGTACTGCTGTTTGAATAGTCATGTGGAGAGAGCCCATAATTCTTGCACCCTTGAGTGGTTTATCCTTTCCATACTTTGCCCTGAGGGACATCAGCCCGGGCATCTCTTTTTCCGCTATATCAATCTCTTTTCTACCCCAATCACTCAGGGACAGATCTTTTACATCAAACTCCATATTTTCCTCCAAAACAACAATATAAACAAAATTAAATGGAATTACCATACAATTGACATCTACCTACTAAAGATTTTATACTTAAAAACATAGTTGAAATAAATAATCTAAATTATAAGAGATTTAATAAGTGATAAATATTTTCCCTTTTGTTTTTGCAACTGTAACATCTATTTCTATAAATTCGATAGTTACACCTATTCTCTTAAAAACTGCACATAGGTACAGCTGGTACGATGATATTGATCATCGGACTATACATTTGGGTGAAATCCCAAGAATTGGTGGTATAGGAATAGCCTTTTCATTTTTCGCTACTATAGTTATCTATATTCTCTTAAACAGAATATTCCTTTTACCAATTGCTTACTTCAAATCTCTTTTTCACTATTGGCCTGTTCTTCTAGGAGCCCTGGTTATTAATACTCTTGGCCTAATCGATGATTTTGTTAATCTAAGAGCAAGGTACAAGCTGATAATACAGTTGATTGCTGCTCTTCTAATTGTATTTTCAGGTGAATATTTTGTCAGCTTCTATATTCCATTTTTAGGTTTTTCCTTTGAACTTAATTATTTTGCCCAAGCTTTTACTGTTTTATGGATAATTGGAATAACTAATGCCGTTAATCTTATCGATGGATTGGACGGACTATCAGGTGGTACAACTGCAATTATCCTGTTTTTTATGGGCTTGTCAGCAATATATTTAGGTGATTATACACAAGCGTTTTTACTCTTTATTTTATTTGGATCAGTAATAGGATTTATTATATTTAATTTTCCACCAGCTAAGCTGTTTATGGGTGATTCAGGATCACTTTTTCTGGGTTTTTTTCTTTCCTGTATGCCCCTTTACTCATCAAATAACGATGCATATGGGTTTGCTCTAATTCTATCTATTTCATTCCTGCTAATTCCAATACTTGATACTTTTTCGGCTATAATTAGAAGAAAAAAAAGAGGCCTACCATTTCATTTACCAGATAATGAACATCTGCACCATAAACTTCTTAAACTTGGCCTCTCTACAAAGCAAATTCTAGCAGTTCTATATTCTGCTACTTTATTTCTTTCTATTGCTGCTTTTCTATTTATTGCCACAAGGCTCATAATTATTTTTTATGTAAATATTGTTCTGTGGGTAGTTATGATTTTACTTTTTATTAAACTGTCTCACACTGTCAAAGAATAGCTTAGAGCAGCCACACAGAGTTTGCAAAGCAAACTCTGTGTGGCTGCCCCTGTACAATAAATAGATCAGGTTGGGAATTAACTTGCAGAACCCTTATAAATAATCCGTACCTGCCGGTAAAGGCCTTCACCTTCACTTTTTGTCTCTACATCCACAAACTCATTTAATGCAGTGTGTACAAGTCTTCTTTCAAAGGGATTCATTGGTTCCAGTACTTTAGATCTTTTGGTTTTAATTACCTGATCTGCTACTCTGGAAGCCTGGCGTATAATATTCTCTTCATGTCTGTTTCTGTAATTTTCTGCATCTACAATAACCCTGCGTGAACCTTCAAGCTGACCTGCGTAAACATTAAGAATCAACTGAATAGCATCTAAATTTTTACCCTTTTTCCCAATAAGTATACCTGAATGATCAGATACTATTGATATTCCAAGTTTTTTTTCTTCTCTAAATGTAACTTCAACTTTTCCGGGATACCCCATTAATTCTATCAGTTTTTCCAGATAAGTAATTACTTTCCCCTCAAAATCTGATGCTGCTGCAGGATCTTCATCTTCTACATCATGATCAATATATACTTTGATCTTAACATTTCCCTTTCTAAACAGGCTTTTTTTTGATACATCAAGAATTTCTACATCAAATTCCTCTCTGTCAATATTGAGAGCTGCTGCTGCATTCTCAATAGCTTCCTGTTCTGATCTACCTTCAAATTCTTTTATCATATAATTCTTCTCCCTGGAGATGTGTAGTTAAAATTAACTGGCCTTTGCCTTTTTACTTCTTGAACTGATAAACTTTTGCTGAATCATTGTAAATAAATTTGTTATTGTCCAGTACAATAGTAAACCGGAAGGAGCATTGTACATCATAAAGAAAAACATAACCGGCATCAAAGTTGTCATCATCTTCATGCTGCTTCCACCAGCAGCATTAGCTCCTGGAGACTGCATCAACTTCTGAGAAATTATCATTGTAAATGTAAAAAGAATCGGCAATAATCTTATATCTGTCCATCCAAGAAATGGAATCTGAAAAAGATTACCAAAATAAAATATAGATTCAGGTGCTGAAAGATCTGTAATCCATCCCTGTATAAAAACTGCACCTCGTAAATCAAAATGCTTAGTTAAAAGACCATACAACGCAATAAATATTGGCATCTGCAAAAGCATAGGAAGACATCCACCCATAGGGTTAACTTTTTCCCGCTTGTAAAGATCTGCCATCTCTGCATTCATTTTTGTTGGAGTATCTTTAAACTTTTCTTTAATTTCATTTATTTTTGGTGTTAAAGCCTGCATTCTACTTGTTGACTCATAACTTTTATGAGTAAATGGAAAGAGAACTACTTTTACAATAAGTGTCATTATAATAATGGCCACACCATAATTTGGTACAAGGCTATAGGAAAATACAAGTAATTTTTTTAATATCCATTCCAGCCATCCCAGCCATGAACTTGTATCAATTACCTCATCAAGGTTAAGATCCTGGGTACCAAAACTATTTTTATCCGGGTTATTATACTTTGTAAGAGCACTGTTTAACTTTGGACCTGCAAAAAACTTAAAAACATCAACATTTCTGGAACTTTTTATTACAGGTCGGGACATAAATAGCTCTGAAGCATCATTTATTCCATCTATAGGACTATCAGAAAATGTAATTTTATACTGTGTGGAATCCGGTATTCCAATTATAGTAAAATATTTTCCTGCAATTGCTGCCCAGGAAACATTGCTTGCCACAGAATATAAATTATTCTTTAACTTATTTTTTTCAAGCTTTCCATTTTCATAGGTATAGTATTTTCTATACTCGTACCTTCCACCTATTTTTTCAACCTCTGGTCCTATCTGAGGCCCAAAACCAAGTGTATAAGAATAACCATTAAAGTCTAATGGAAGATATTCATTTATACTGTTTTCAAGGGATATATGAAGTTCAAACATATAGTCATTTGGATTAAATACATATGTTTTTTTAAGTGTAAAATATGATAAATCATTTTCGTTTAATTTAAAGTTTCTATAAAATTCGTGGGTATAGGCATCTATTTTTTTATAATAAAACAGTTGATTAACAGCAGCAGCATCGTTGGATCCAAAATAAATATTAAATGCATTAACACCAGAATCACCGTTTTGGATCATTTCAAGGGGAGTACCATTATCAAGATGGTCTTTAAGTTTTAAAGAACTTACAGTTCCACCCTTTGTGGAAAAAGTAACAGTAAGAAGCTCTGTTTCCAGTATTATTTCTCTATCAAGGGGTTCCAGATCACCATCTTCCCAGGGTACCAGATTTGATTTATCTGGTGTGGAAATAGCATTGCCCGTTGCCTGCTGATTATTATCAGTATTTTCTGGTAAAATTTGTACTGTTTTCTGTACAATTGGCTTGGGTTCTGAAGGAAATAAAACTCCCTGTATCATGAAACCACCGGTTATTACAATTACAGATAGAATAACCGCAATCAGTGTATTTTTGTCCATTTTTTTCTCCATTAAGGCTATAAAGGGTTCAAAACACTAAATGTTCCCAAATATATCTATTATTAAGAATGGAAAATGGATTACAGAAAAATATTTGCCTTTGTAAATAAATATTTTACCTGATTCTCCCGTATGGAGTAATCATAGTCACCAGGATAGAGTACTATTATAAAATCAAATCCAGGTTTTAAATTATTTTTTATACTTCTGTATATCTCACGTAATATCCGTTTTGATCTGTTACGCTGAACAGAATTACCATACTTTCGAACCAGGGTAACTGTTATCCGGTTCCATTCATATTCATTTTTTCGATAAATCAGCTTTGCTCCAGGGCAGGATACCCTGGAAGATGATTTAAATACTCTACTGATATCAGATTGTGACCTAAGCCGTTCAATCCTAGTAAGGTTTTTTCTCATCAGCAACTGAAAGTTTTGTTCTACCTTTTCTTCTTCTTCGGGATAAAATTAATCGGCCTGCTTTTGTAGCCATTCTGGCTCTAAATCCCAATTTTCTATTTCTTTTTACTCGGCTTGGATTGTATGTAAAACTCATGGTCAGCTCTCCTTATATTAATCGCATTTATGCGCATTTATATCTTATATTCGGTTCGCCAGTATAATTTTTATAAGGCTGGTCTGTCAATGGCATGGACAGCCACAAAGGGTCGGTATCCTACCATTATTTCTGGCTGTTTTTAAGAATGAAGCGTAAATCAATAATATCCAATTCCGGATAATAATACTGCACGTTCTTTAAAATCTTTTTTCTTCTCATTTGCAGAAGCTGAATCCAGCCTGGATGATCAGCTTCAATAAGTAAAATTCCGTTGTTTAAATCTTTTACAGAGGAATGACTTAACATATCTTCTCCTGCAATTTTACCCCAGCTTTTGAAAACAGAAGAATAACCATTTTCCATATGTAAATGGAGATCACGCATATAATCTCCAAGTATATCTCCAGCTTTTTTCATTTTTTACTTATTACTCCGTTTTCTACTTTTAAAATTGATGTATCAGCCATCTTGTATTCATTATAATGCTCTCCAGGCAAAAAAGTAAAAAAAATTTGCTCATACTCAGGTAAAAACTTTAAAAATTTCATTCTTCTTTTATTATCAAGTTCTAAAAGTACATCATCAAGTAAAAGAAGGGGTTTCTGTTTCGTTTTTTCAGCAAAAA
>JAQIBN010000170.1 GCA_027859095.1 Spirochaetia bacterium
CAAGGAAGTCAAAGAAAATATTTCTTGACTAAGTGCTTATACTGTAATAAAATAGAGCTAGAGAAAGGGAAGTATAGGAACCTCCAGAAAGTTAAAGTGCTTATCTAATAGAAGGCCACTACCTGGCGCAAAAGAGCCAAATACAAGCGTTAACGAAGACATCATAAAAGCCTGCAATATTTATTTTTAAGTCCCTTCAAAAATGCATCTAACACAGGATCTTTACATTCCCTATAGTGTTTATTTTCAGGTTTTCGGAAGAAAGCACTTAATTCCAGTTTACGAAGAGGGTAATCAGCCAGAGTCATAATTTCCAGAATATCATCCGATTTAAGATTCAATGCAATTTTTAATTTTGTAAAAATAATATTATTATTCAATCTTTTTTCGCTTCTGGAAGGTGCATCCTCTTTTTTACCACGTTTAAAATCAATTAAACCATTTAGAAAGGGAGCCAGTTGATGATCTCCCAGTTTTTGATACTCAGAATCTTCAATCTCTTTCAGCCAACCAATAATCTGTTTAGTATCAACCTTCATATTAGCCAGATTAAATATTTCAACTATTTTATTATTATCAAGATGAAGAATATTATTCACCCTGCGTAAAATATCATTATTATTCATAGTAACTCCTAAAATAATGGAAAGCGCATCCTAACATACTAAATAAGAAATTTAAACCCTACCTGGGAGGTAGGATTTAAATAATAAAGCTTTTTGCGCTGTATGACATTTGAATTTAAAAAGCAGCTCTTCTCTAATAGAAGTACCAATAACTGGCGGAAAAAGCCTCTAATTTCAAAAAGGCTATGATCTCTATTAATATAAATCAAACCAAATATCAGCTGTATCGTCTAAATCAGCATCGGAGACAGTAACTGTTATGGATAAATCCTGAGTCAAGTCTGGATATGTTGATCCAGTGAGATTAACAATGACCCAACTGTATTCCAGGGTATCGTCATCAGTATTGGTGATACTCGTAGATGCATTTAGAGTGAATGTGTCATTAGTATCATCAGTACCAGAAGTATCGTCATCGTAAAATGGATCTCCATCTGTTCCAGTTCCATTATTGCCCTCTACTGAGACGATATCGGCTAAGGTAGACAAGGCAGGGGCTGTGTTTCCAGAAGTTGGAATAATTATTGTTTCTGTATTTGAACTTCCATATTCATCAGTAACGGTAAGGTTTACAGTATAAACACCTTCTCCAGCGTTACTTCCGCTATTACGAGGTGAGAAATTGACATTTTTTGTCACTAGATCTGGCGCTGAAAAATTGGTTATCACATACCCCTCAAGATTCCATTGCCAGTCAGAACCATTTGGTGAATCTACAACTGCCCAGAAAAAATTATTGAAGTCTGATACTGTCTGTCTTCTATCGAAATTGGAATCTGTTGACGAGGATCCATTTAAACTGACTGGACTTTCTGGTGCGGGAGGAATACCTGAGTCTACCAGATTTGCATTGGGAGCCAAATTGGCAATGGTAATCACAACATCATCTGTATTTGTTAATCCATATTCATCTGTTACAGTTAAACGGAGTGTATAATTTCCCATATAAGCCGGTGTAGTAAAAGATGTTCCCCCATCTGTATAATACTCTGTTACAAAAGTCGGAGTCTGGGTTGTTGTATCAGTAAAAAAATAGGTTCCAACAGCTCCTGGGGCACTGACTACTGACCCCAATTATAGCTTAGTGATGCAATACAGGGTCATCATCGAAGAATGAAACCTGGATAGGCTTTCATCCTTTCCCGGCCTCAGAAGGAAGTGAATATGATTATCCATAATTACAAAGGAACGTAGTTTAAAAGAGTACTTTATCTTTGATCTTTTAACTATCTCTAAAAATAAATCCTTTATCTCATTTGATTCGAGGATAAATTCGCCACGATTGATTCTGGCAGTTACGTGATATTCTGCTCCAATGTATATCTCTCTTGCTTTTCTCATATATAACAGTATGGGTAAAAGCGCTATTTTGATTTTAATTTTATGATTTTTTTTTATTTATTCCTCCGTCCCCATTTATTGCAGACAAACTCAGGAAAAATAATATTGACGCCAAAGCAATTCACAGGAAAAAAACTCAGGGTGTCAGAACAGATCTACTGACCAGGTTTAAATACGGCAAACTTCAGGTTTTAGTAACTACCGATCTGCTTTCCCGGGGAATTGACATTGAATTTCTGCCCTGGGTAATAAACTATGAGCTCCCGCGATCACCTAAAACATATATTCACCGTATTGGCAGAACAGGCCGCGCTGCAAATACAGGTGAAGCCATTTCACTGATTTCTCCTGATGAAGAACATCATTTCAGAATCATTGAAAAAAAATGAAGAAACGTGTTGATAGAGTAACCATAGACGGTTTTTCCTGAAATTATTAAGAATAATCTTCTATTCCTCTTGCAGCCTCTCCTGTATAAATATGATTAACAGGATCTATCCTTCTCATGGGTTTCTGTAAAGTTTTCTCTTCATGGATATGAACTACCAGACCTGGAACTCTGGCCATAATAAAAAAGGAATTAGCCAGTTCCGGAGCAATTCCCAGTTCCAGTAGAAGTGCTGCAATTGCACCATCCACATTTATTGGTAATTCCTTTCCTACTGATTTCTGAACCCCTTCATTAAGGCCCGTAAGAAGTCTAACCCAAGTGTCAGCAAGATCATATTCATGAGCGAAGTCAATTAGTTTAGCTGTCCTTGGATCATTTTTATGGATTCTATGTCCAAATCCAGGCAACTTTCTATTCAAATCTTTGTACCTGGTTATAAGGAGTTTAACTGCTTCAGAAAAATTCCTCCCGGAATCTTTTGATTTATCCAGAATTACCTGGAGTTCCATTAGCATTCTCATGGAATTTTCTATTGCTCCCCCATGATGTTCGTTAATCGAGAGAATACCTGCAGCCAGAGCTCCATTATAGGGAGCTCCTGTTGAAGCTGATGTTAGGGCAGCAAGAGCTGATGGTGGTGTGACCCCATGATCAATACATGATACCAGCATTATATCCATCATTTTCCCTTCATTTATTGAAGGGAGTTCTCCCTTGAGCATTAGAAAAACCATATCCCCAAAGCTTTTATTCCCCATAAGTTCATCTACACGATATCCGTGAATTCTTATTTCATCTTTTTTTATTTCTGTTATTTTTGTTTCCCATGGAGGTATACGTTTATTTAGCTGCTCATTATTTAACCTATTATCTGACATAAGGAATCCTCAGTTTATCTAAAATTTTCTTTACTTCTCCTGCTATTTCACTGATGTCATCCACAACTACGGCACCAGCAGCCCGAAGACTATCTACCTTACCCTGGTAAGTACCCCGATTGCCTTCTATTATAGCACCTGCATGGGAAAATTGGGTACCTTCTTTTGCCCCTCTTCCCCCTACATAGGCTACAATCGGCTTTGTAACTTTTCCACTGGCAAGAAGTTCTGCAACTTCCTCTTCCTGAGAACCGCCAATTTCACCTAAAAGAACTATAAGTTTTGTATCTTCATCTTCCTGAAAAAGTTTAACAATTTCAGGGTGAGGTAAGCCTATTAGAGAATCGCCTCCAACATGAACAATGGTACTCTGACCAATTCCAGCCTTATTAAGATAATAGGCAGTTGAAGTTGTTAATCCTCCACTACGGGATGTTATTCCAACAGGACCGGATTTAAACCATTTTCGTACACTTGCCGCATTACCGCCAATCATCCCTAAAATACCAATACCGGGAGACATAATTCCAAGAGTATTTGGTCCAGTAAACCAGGCTCCATATTTTTCGGCAGCCCGTGAAATTGCCATTACATCGTATACAGGAACTCTGTCAGGAACAATAACTGCAAGTTTAATTCCCGATGCAAAAGCTTCAATTACAGCATTTTTTACCAGGGGAGCTGGTACAAAAACAACAGTTACATCAATACTTCCATTAATTATTACAGCCTCAGTAACAGTATCATAAACAGGAACTCCAAGGACTTCTACGCCGCCCTGTCCAGGTGTTACACCTGCAACTACTTTAGTTCCTATATCAAGCATAAGTTTTGTTCTGGCTCTTCCCTCTCTTCCTGTTATCCCCTGAATTAGAACTTTTTTATTTTTTTCCAAAAGGATACTCATAATATATCCTCCTCTTCCAGACCAGTAACAGGAAGGTCTATTCTTCCTCCACCATTGCCCAGAGCCAGACACTCAACCTCACAGGCAAGACATTCGGTACATCTACCCTTTGCTGCTTCTTCTTTAGTTATATTCAGGACTGGAACACTATTTTTTTCTTCTAAAATGCCGCTCTGACATTCTGAAATACATATCTTTGAGTTACAATTAATACATAATGCATAATTGAAACCTACAGTTCCATTTGTAACAGTTTTAAAACTATAATCTGATATTGGATTTCTATTCATTTTTATTGATCTGATGGATCGTTTTGCTAACTTTTCTTCATTTATAAGCCTGTCCATCTCACCAGCACATTCAGTTACAGATGTATCCTTACCGTAGCAGCGCACTGTACAATTTAGATCACTGGTATAATTTTCAAGAATTTTAATAGCTTTTTCCTCTCCATTGCCACCCAGGCGGAAAACAACTGGAAGAACTGGATTGATTTCCCTTAAAGCCTTAACAATACCCCTGGCGCTGTAAAACTGTTCCTGACTGGCGACCCCGGATCCTGATCCAAAATAGCCGTCAATATTTTTTTGAGACAAAATAATTTTTGCTGCTCTATAAATTTTTGATGCAGGAGGGTTACCTGATGTATCACAAAAATTTGCTACCCTATATCCAAATTTCTGTAGTGCATCCATGCTCATCATGGAGCCTCCACCCCCTGCTCCATGAAAGCCCAAAACCCCTTCTCCACAATCAAAACTATCTTCAAGTTGAATAAAATAAAATGTCCCTCTATAATCATCCTTTTCTACTGTCCATGCAATTTTTTCAAGTTCAGTTGGAGGATGTCCCAGTTCACGAGCAATTTCTATATCAAATTCAGGATGTCTGAAAACAGCATAGTCATCTACCGTTATGTGACAGTCTGCAGCAATAATTTTTCCATTATCAGTAAGAACCAGAGGATTTATTTCCAAACTTTTGGCTTCATTTTTAACAGCAGTTTTGATAAGATAAATAAGACTGGAAGATAAAAGGTTTAAAGCCTTTCCGGAAATTCCTGTTTCTTTCAAAAGAGGAATAAGTTCAAATGCCAGAGGTATTTGATCCGGGTTTATATCCAGATAAAAAACTGAATCTGGATATTTAGATACAATATCTTCAATGCCTGAACCTCCCTTTGAGCTAAAAACAAGTGTCGGTGCAGATTTCCCGGAAGCAAGGGTGATCCCTGCAAAAAATTCCTGTTTTATACTAAGCTTTTCCTCATAAAGGAGGGATTCTATTTTATAGCCATTTATCCTTTGTTTAAGCATATCTTTTATAAATATTTTTAATTCTTCCAGGGATTCTGGGAATTTAACAAGCCCTAATGCTGCTCTTCCAGTAGTAAAAACCTGTGCTTTCAAGACACCAGTTCCAATTTCTTTAAAAGCAGTATCTGCGTCATTAACAGATTTTATTATAATACTCCGGGGGATTTTAAAACCACCTTCTGCAAGAAGTTTTTTCCCCTGATATTCAAAGAGTTTTGACATTTATTTCTCCGATTTAATCCAGTCATGGCCACGAAAAGGCCGTTCTTCTGTTTTAATATCCACATAAATAATAGCTTCAGCATCCGGGCCATAGGGCCCCTGGAGAACTTCCCTGCCATCCGGATCGAAGACAAGTGAACTTCCTATACATGTTCGTCCGGCCCAGGGTCCTTCTGTTAATTCCCCTACATTACTCACACCGGCAATCCATACTTTGTATTTTTTGGAAACAGGCCCATAGTTTTTACGCCAGATTTCTCCATAGGGATTTTTCTCTGAATATAATTTTGTATTTGATACAGCCCAGGAGGAAGGAGATAAAATAACATCAGCACCCATATAACATAAAGAACGGCTTAGAACCTGATCTTCTGCAAAAGCATCTGCACAAATCATAAGACCTATTACACCAAACTCCGTTTCCACAACATTTAACCTGTCTCCCGGATTATAATAATCAAAACCTATATCCAGTTCATTTAACTTTCGATGAAGTAGTTTCAGTTCACCTTTGTTATTTATTAACACTGCTGAGTTAAATATTTTACTGCCATTACTTTCTGTGAGACCGGCACAAATATAGATATTATTCTCTTTTGCTGTCCGGGATAATCTCTTATAGGGTTTACCATCTGGAATTGCTTCAGCCTCAGACTGGCTTGAAGTATGAGTCCAGCCAAGATCCATGCATTCCGGAAGGAGAGCTATTTGAGCCCCCCCCTCTGAAGCCCTGAAAATTAATTCTTCTGCATGGAATAGATTTTCTTCTTTCCTTCCACCTTCTACAAGCATCTGTATTAAGGCCAGTTTAAAGTTCCCAGCCATTATCTAATTTCTGAAAAACTAATACTCTTATAAAGAGTTCTTCCTGGTGCTAGTTTCCCCAGACCTACCATTCCTGAAGGGAAAAAATCTTTGTCTTCGAAATTGATAATCACTTTCCCATCAATAAAACATCTGATTGATCCGCCAACAGCTTCTACTTTTAAGGTATATAATGAAACAATTTTCCATGGGAAATCTTTTTCTGAAAGAATAATATTAGTATGATCCCGTTTTATAAGAGCAACTTTATTAGAAGCACTAAGGCCAAAAAAGTAGGCTCTTTCAGCTCCTATAGATCGAAAAGCAAGAAGGTGACTATCCCCATACTCCGGTGTTAGTTTTACCTCTACTGTATAATCCCTTGTGTAGTAGGATCCGGTATAGAGCTGAAAAATTTCATTTGTAATAACATGAAGATTTTCTTTCTCAATACTCCAGGAACCACCACTTAAAGAACATCTACTAAGGCCTCCAAACTCTTTTTTCTCATTAACAAAGTTTATATTAAAACTTTTTTTACCAGATATAGAATATTTATATATATTCACTTCTCCAAGAAACTTTTCTTTATCAATTCCTCTTACCAGTAAACCAGCTTCATCAACAGCAAAAGGAACATCCGGGAGAGTCCAGTCTACAGTAAAATCTTTTTCTGATTCAGGGAAAATTTCCTTACCCGCAAATATCTCCTTAGTAGAGGAATCCCTTACATAGGGGGCAATACTAATACCCTGGCCGCTGAATTTTTCCACCATAAATTCTATATGCATTACCTGCCCTGGAAATACAGTAGGTGTAAAAGTCGGAGAATAACGCTCATCATCAAAATCATCTCTCCTGTAATAAGGTTTATAGAAAATTCTGGATTCATCATCCCTTTTAATTCTATCAAGAATAAATGTTACCTTCCCTACTCTTCGTTCTCCAGGATTATCCGGTCTTAGAGGTGTCAGGTAATCACTGGAAGTTCTTATTCCATGAGTAGTTCCAGGAATTGTAAAATCAAAATAAATATCATCAGTGAATGAACTTTTCTTCCATTCGTCAGGAATACTGTCTTCTAATTGATTTAAGCCAAGAATTGCAAGTTCCTTTGATACTGTAGGCAAATCCAGAATATTTAATGCTCCTGAAATACTGCTGGCAGCATGAAAGTCGTTTATTGGTCCACTATATTTATCAGGTATTCCTTCTGGTCCAGCCATAACACCCAGGATGGTACCTACATTTCCTGCATTACAATCTGTGTCCCATCCACTCATGGTTGCTATTTCTATAGTCCTCGCAAAATCACCTCTACCATAATAAAGAGCCAGTGCAATAACTCCTGAATTGGGAATAATGTGACAAACACCTGGATACTTATCATAACCAAAATCACTGGCAAGAAAATCCCTACAGGCTCTCCAGTCATCCTGGTCAGTATTTGGATTTGCTAAATAAAAATCACGTACTGATTTTACAACTCTTACATAGTTACTATCGTTTGGAATTAGCTCCAGAGCATCTTCTATCATTTCAGGAACATCTGACCTGGAAAAAGCCATAGAGATTAAAGCAGCAACAAAAACAGCTCCGTAGATACCATTCCCATCATGTCCCACACTTGCTGCCATACTTGCATACTCTGCAGCTTTCTTATAATTATCAGGGGTTACAAGACCCCAGGAATCTATAAATATCTGACCGCCAATCTGTTCTGCAATGGCCTTCCCATTTACCTTTATACTGCCGGAATCGGGTGCAGTAATACCATTTTTAAGGTTTAAATAAGCTGTATGTTCCGTACTTCTGCCATAACCACCCCACCAGTAAAAGCCTATTCCCTCCCGGGTATAATTAAGCCATGATTGTCCCACCTTTTCGGCAGAAAGAGGAGGTTTAAAATCCATTAAGGATCTAATAAAAAATACAGGCCCGTTTACGTCATCATCCGCCGCAAAGTTACTGTAGTTTTTAACATATCCCCGGATGTCACCGTATGTTTTTTTTATTCTCTCATATGTCCAGATTGTAGGTTCTACCGGGGCTCCAAGCCTTACACCAGCACACATTCCGAGAAGACCTGCATAAACCTGTTCAAGATATTTCTGTTTGTTCATTTTTTCCCTTTTACGCAGATATGTATGATCTACGATATGCATGGTATATGATCGATGACCGTAAAGACGCACGGCCGTGCGTCTTTACGGGTCGTCGATAACCCCGGAGACACGATAAACCGCACCCCTACGGGATCATACATACAGTGTGTTATTTCAACATACCCTGTGCGTATTCTGTAATTTTATCACCACCAAGATCATACCATTCTTTAACAAATTCGTCGAATTTATCAATAGAGTATTCACCGGTAATAATTTTAAAATTGTATTCTTTGTACAGATTTGAAAGTGCATCCCATGTTGGAGCCATATCTGAAGGAATTGGAAAGTCCGGATCACCAACAACATAATCACCAAGGAAACCCCAGCTTTCGTAACCTAAAGTTCCAAGGGTAGGAAGAGGACCTTTATAGCTCATAACTTCATTAATTCTTGGCCACCATTCACCCTTCTTATCAGTAAAAGCATAAGTACCGTTATCCACAGTATAATGAACATCTTCAATACCATAACGATCTGAAAGCTGTCCTTCATCTGTTGCCATATATTCCAGGAACTGAAAAACAAGGTCAGGATTCTTACTTGTTGCGCTTATTGCCCAGCCTCTTGTTTCTTTAGCTGAAGAAATAGAGTAACCCTGACCAACACCTTTTGCAGGAGGAAGAGCAACAAATCCAACACCCTGTGCTCCTTTCAGTTTAGTATCATAAATATCACACACAACTCCAGAAGATCCAAATACCATTCCTACAACACCATTTTGGAATTTATCTTCCATTGTATCCCATTTAGTTGTTATATAATCTTTATCAAAAAGACCTTCTGCATAGAGTTTCTGATAAAAAGCCAGCTTTGCTTTTTCAGCGTCAGATACTTTTTTATAAACATAAGATCCACCCTGTTTTACCCATGTAGCTGTTAAACCAAAGGCATGATCAAAAGTAAAGTCCATTCTGCTTGTAGAACCTGTATCTGTCATAACAAATGCATCAGGATGATTACTTTTAATTGTCTTAAAAAGATTGTAAAAATCATCTACTGTTACAGGAACTTTTCCACCAGCTTCAGCAAACCAGTCTTCTCTTACAAGAGCTACTCTTGCCCGGGGAGCAGCAAGCCAAAGAAGATATGGATAGTTTTCAATTCTCTGCTTATTAAAATCCTGAAGTGCACTCTGCATTACTGTCGACTTATTAACATAGGATGTAAGATCTACTAACAAACCCTGCTTAGATACGGCTTCATCACCACCCTGAAAATAAATTAGATCAGGAATATCACCGCCCATAAGCATAAGATTCAACTTCTCTGCATATCCGCCATCAGGAACCTGAACTAATTCCAAATTAACTTTCTGACCTGAGTATGCCTGAAACCCTGCTTCTACTTTTGCAAGGAATTGAAGATTTACATCCTCAGTAGGAGAAAAATCCTTTCCAACAATACGAATAGTAGGTATTTCTCCACCAGCTACAGCAGTACTTTCTTCTTTTCCGCCACCGGCAAAAACAAGTCCTGACATTACTACTAAAATAAGTAGTGTAATTAAAAAACGTTTCATATAATCCTCCTGTGAAACATTATAAATTGCAGAATTATTAAATTTTCTGCAATTCTTTTATTCTTTAACCGATCCTTCCAGTCTTCCCTTAACAAAATATTTAAGTACAAAGGGATAAAATGCAAGAATTGGTATAATAGAAATTATTATTAAAGCTGCTTTAATAGCCTTTATATCAAGCTGAGCAGCAGCTGTTACTTTAAGAAAATTCATACTGCCAATAAATGATGCTTTTTCTGCAGAGATAAGCAATTCTCTTAAGACAACCTGAAGAGGGTATTTCATTTCATCTGTGAGATAAATCATTGCTCTAAAATACTCATTCCAGTGGAATACCCCATAGAATAAACTTACCGTTGCAATTCCAGCTACACTTACAGGAAAAACAATTTTAAATAGTATTTTGGTTTCACTTAAGCCATCAATTCTTGCAGCCTCTATGAGGGAAGGTGGCACTCTGTCAAAAAAACGCATAAGTATAATAAGATAGTAAGGATTAATTGCTTTATAAAGGATTACAGACCAGTATGTATTTAGAAGATGCAGCTTACGCATAAGAAAATAATCAGGAATAAGCCCACCTTCAAAAATCATTGTAATTACAATCATAGTTATAAAAAAGCTTCTTCCTACAAGATCCCTTTTAGTAAGAACATAAGCTCCCATACTTGTAAAAACAATATTTATTACTAAGCCAGTAGCTGTAATAAAAATAGAATTTAAAAGCCCCCTGGCAACCTTTGGAATAGCAAGAACTGTTGTATAAGTACTTAGAGTAAATCCATAAGGAATTATTGTTGTCCCGCTTGCTTTAGTAATATAATCTGAACCAGTAAGGGATATAACTAACTGATTATACAGTGGATAAACCAGTATAATAGCTCCCAGGGCTAATACTAGCATTATAAGATAATGTCCAATTCCATGTTTTTGTATACTCATTACCAAACCCCCTCACCGGTAACTTTTCTACTTAGTCTATCTGTCGATAAAATAAGAACAAAACCTATTATCCCCTTAAAAAGACCAGCAGCAGTTCCAAGAGAATAATTACCCTGCATCAAACCAACCCGGTAAACATAGGTGTCTATAATATCTACATGATTTATTACCGCATCATTCATCATGTTAAAAACCTGATCAAAGCCCGCATTCATAAAAAATCCCAGATTAAGAATAAAAACTGTAATTATAGTAGGAATAATTGCTGGTAGAGTGATATTTATAGCCTGCTGAAAAGGAGAAGCTCCATCAATTGTTGCAGCCTCATATAATGCAGGTGCAATACTATTTATAGCAGCTATGTAGAGAATAGAATCCCAGCCGATACTTCTCCATACTTCAGAAAAAACAAAGACCCATCTAATATGCTTCGTAGAAGTCATAAACGAAATTGGTTCGAGTCCGAAAAATACCATTATCTGATTTACTACACCCTCAGGAGAGGAAAGTAGGGAGATGAATATACCGGCTATTACAACCCATGAAAAAAAGTGGGGGAGATAAATAACACTTTGAACACTTTTACGAAATCCATGACTGGTAACTTCGTTAAGCATAAAAGCCAGAAAAATAGGAAGAGGAAATATTAGAAACATTTTCATAGAGCTTATAATAACTGTATTTATAAATACCTTTAAAAATACCGGAGAGGAAAAAAGCAATTGAAAGTGCCTGAGGCCTGCCCACTTATTAGCCCCAATATACATTACATCCTGAAATGCAATTCTGGAACCCCACATAGGTATATAATGCCATACTACAAAAAATAAAATAACTGGAAAAAGCAATAGATACATTTGCTTATCCTTTATTATTCTCTTTTGAATATTCCCCTTCATAATAAACTCCTTATGTTGCTTACCTTTTTAAATATTAACCTCGTTTAATAGCATATTCTGCCAATTGAACTCCCAGATCATACATATCTTCATCCTTTGCAAAGGAAAGACATACACCCGATGGATGTCGTACCTGCTCTACCCATTCAGACGGAATAACAGAGAGCCCCTCTCCTGCGGCACACAGGGCTAATACAAGAGCTGCTACTGTATCTGCATCTCTGCCAAAGTTTGCAGCAAGTATAAATCCCTTTCTAAAATTACCTTTGGACATTCGATATAAAGCATAGATCTGAGGAATAGCTTCAGGTGAAACAGAATGTCTGGGAGCCCAGAGTTCTGTATGCAATTTGTCATAAGCTTCGTAAGGGTCTTCTTCTGTATCAACTATATTCATAGCCTGAACCATTCTTCTTCCAAGCCAGCTGTCTTCCGGAATAAATTTACGTCCGGCTTCAACAACCTCATCAACATCTGCACCTGTAAGTGCCATTGATATAGATGCTGCTATTGCCTTAGCTGCCCATATTCCATCATGATCATGACTTACGGAAGCATCTATTCCTGCA
Source organism: Spirochaetia bacterium (assembly GCA_027859095.1). Classification (GTDB taxonomy): domain Bacteria; phylum Spirochaetota; class Spirochaetia; order B11-G9; family B11-G9; genus JAJRQE01. Next base: position 12,583 of record JAQIBN010000170.1, read on the forward strand.
AGCCGTGCAGCTTCATCAGGATTACCAACTGCAGCAATACCAAAAGGAGCAGCTCTCATAGCAGCACCATCATCTATATTCAAGGTATTATCCTGGCCCGATAAAGGTGGTTCCATCCCCTGAGACAGATTATGTAAAGCACCGTACAAGGGTGTTCCTCCCCTTTCTTTGGCTCCACCATCAGAGAGAACTAATCTACGCCATGTATCAGCAACAAATTTTGCAGTAAACTCACCCTTACAATCTAAAAGAGCTCTAGCTGAAAGTGCTGTAAACTCAGTATCATCTGTACTTTTCCCTTCAGGAAGGAGTTTGCTTACAATTCCATACTTCTGTCTTACTGCATCATCTCTGCCAAGATCTCCTGCTGCATCACCAACTGCAAGGGCTATCATAGTTGCAATAGCCCTGTCTTTAAATGTTTTTTCATCAATCTTAATCATTTTTTAAAGCCTCTTCCTGTACATTTATTACCGGTATCGTTACCAAATATTCCAAAAATATTAACTAATTTGTCTTGTTGAATCTCGAACCACAAGTTCAGTTTTAAAAATTATTTCTCTATTAATCCGGCTTCTTTCAGCCATCTCCTCCAATAGTAACTCAACACCTGCCTGACCAAGCTTATCCTTATATGTATCTATAGTAGTTAATTTAGGATGTACTAATCTGGATATTTCAATATTATCGTGCCCCATTATAGAAATATCGCCCGGTATAGTAAGACCCTTCTCAAACACAGCTTCATATGCGCCCACAGCCATAAGATCGTGAGATGCAAATACAGCAGTTACAGGTTCTTTCTGATCCAGAAAAATCTTCATTCCATCATACCCTGTATCTGCACAGTGGGAGCCGGAGAATATCCATTCATCTCTATACACAAGCCCGGATTCTTTATAAGCTTTTTGATATCCCTCTAGCCGCTCAGCCCCTGAAAGAGTTGAAATACCAGTTGTCAGATGTCCAATTTGCTTATGTCCAAGACTAAGCAGATACTTCACAGCTTTATAAGCCGAATCCACGTTATCAATAGCAATAGTTGATATAACAGAATTAGGGCTTTTCCTGTAAATTTGTACAGCAGGGAATTTTTCTTCCTTTAATTTCCCCAGTTCAACCTGATTTGCCTCTGAAAAAGAAACGATAATTCCATCCACCTGCTTGCTGCGTAGAAGATTTATAGCTTCCTTCTCTACCTTGTTATCGTGGTTTGTATCAAAAAAAATAACAGAGTAACCATATTGCCTGGCCTTCTCTACAACACCTCTTGCAAGCTCCGGAAAATTGGGGTTTGTAATATCTGGTACTACAAAACCAAGAACATTTGATCTTTTAAGAACCAGTCCCCTTGCAACGCTGCTGGGGCTGTATCCAAGTTTTTTTATAGCCTTATTTACCCTCAATTCAGTTTCTGTATTTACGTCGGGCTTCTTATTTAGAACCCTGGATACAGTTGAAACAGAAACACCTGAATGTCTGGCAATATCCTTTATTGTAACAGCCATAAAAACAAAAATACTCCTAAAATAGAAAAAAACAACATACTTGGTAACGATACCGGTATCGTTACCATAAAATCTATTATAAACCAGCATTTGTTACAACGCAAGCTATTTTATTCAAATTTATTAAGAATTTTTAACAAAAATTACAATCCCTTCAATAAACCATTAAAAACAGCTTAACGATTTCAGACACCTGGAAGTTCAATATACCGATTGGTATCCAGCGAGTTGAACCATTGACGGTTTTACCAATTCCCGGCACCAGCACCATAATTACAAGAGCAAAAGACACTGCCAGCAGTAACATGCCGGATTTTTCCCAGTACACCAGCCGAATTTTAAAAATCACCATGGCCGCAGCTATGCCCAGTGCTGTCGCAATTAACTGACGATACAGATAATAAAACGGTGTTGATGTTTTTGTGTCGGCAACACTGATGGATGCGGAGGCAACCATTACCAGGCCGATACATAAC
>JAQIBN010000225.1 GCA_027859095.1 Spirochaetia bacterium
TTTACGGGTATAACCATATCCATAACATCTTCAGTTAAAAGGTATACATAATCATTAAGGTCTATATCAGCAATAAGTTCCATCTTGCTGTTACTTACACTTTTATAAATTTGAGCACTAAGGCCTTTTGTAATTTCTTTTGCATTTTCATCAAAGTTGAGCCATAGAAGATATGACTTTCCATTTCCCCATGCTTTACCCTTAGCCGGATTATCTACAAAAAGATGAACACCGAAACCTGCATGCATATCTTCAGCACCATCCTGATACCTGACATTGAAATTATAACTCATTATTCCTGCCTGAGGAGCTGGGATATCTACCCTTGCCATACCTGCTTTAAGATTGCTTTGATACAACCTTTCACCAATAACTGCCCAATTGCCTTCTGCAAAGTTTAGGTCGGTGGCACTGAGACTAAAAAGTGGTACAACTGAAAGAAGTGATAATACTACTATTGCTAAAACAATTTTCTTCATGGAAACCTCTCTATTAATTTATTTAAGCTTTTTGCGCTGTATCACATTTTGAATTAAGAAACAGCTCTTATCTAATATGGGCACCAATAACTGGCGCAAAATAGCCATCAAATCCTAAAAGTGGGACATATCGCAAAATCCTAATTGTTTCCATTATAATGTGAGTTCGTAAAATTCTCAAGAAAATTATTATTAATTAACCACAAACTAATCTATTCCTGGAAAAAATCCAAATATCATCTTAAAATCTGTCAAAATCATCATCCAGGATCATAACCTCAGAGGCATTTACTGGCCTTATTCCTGTTTCCCTATTTTCAGGGATACGTCCAGATATCTTTTTCGGTTCATATCCCCTCTGTATTGGGGCATAGCTACTATGTATTGATTTGAGTTTAAAAGTAGCTATCAAATTTTTCAACTCAGTGCTTTGAGATGCAAGTTCTTCAGCTGCTGAAGCACTTTCTTCCGCACTTGCAGTGTTTGACTGAGTAACCTCATCTATCTGATCCAGTCCTGTGGTAATCTGATCAATTGCCTGTGCCTGTTCTCTGCTGGCTACTGAAATTTCCTCGAGAAAATCTGCAATCTTCGATGATCCTGATCATCAATAACTTTCACTATTTTTTTTATTTGACTCTTCCACCATTTCTGTTGTTTCTTTAACCGCCTGGGAGCTTCTAACTGCCAGATTCCTAACCTCATCTGCAACAACAGCAAAACCACCCCGTCCAACTTCAATCCCTGTAATAGGGGTATGGGATTCGTTATTAATTTGCAGAACTGTGTTACGGAAAGAGCTCAGATCATCAGATATATCTATTTTAACTCCATCTCTGGTTGTTTGATATCCTTCTCTCCATAATCTGACCAGGCTTCTGGCGTTTGGCAGGTGAAAGTGGATTTTTATAAGACTTCTTCCAGTTTGTTCCTTAAATCCATCTATAAAAGGCCTAAGTTCTTCTCTAAGCATTTCACGGGCCTTCTGACTTTCGGGAGAGCTTTCATTTTCAATATCTCCGGTATCTTTGTAAAAAAGGCTACTTCCTGGAGCGCTCTGTCGGCTATAGTGGAGATGCTTGAATACACAAGATTTACATTTTCATTTACCCTTTCATTTATAGTATTACTAAATACTTTTTTACTATTTCACCAACATTAGTGTTTGTGAAATTGAGCAGAATGGAAATTCCTATAAAAGACGCTGTACCAAGGATTGCAAGTAAAACAATTACAGGTATAAGAATTTTCCCTTTTATACTTTGAAAAAAGTTAATTTTTACTTCAGCCATTTTATAGCTCCTATTATTTTTTAAGTCTGCAATATTAAATAACTTATAGTTTAATTATTCCTTATTTCCAGATAGAAGACAAGAACAAAACGTTTACCTTAAAGGAAGAGCTATTTTAATTTCTGTTCCATTACCTTTAGAGCTGGATATTGTAAGTTCTCCTTCGTGAGCTTCTACAATATTTTTTACTATCACCATTCCAAGACCTGTTCCTCCACCTCTTGAAGAAGAATAGAATGGCTCAAAAATATGTTTTTGAATATCAGGGCTCATTCCTTCTCCAGTATCATTTACACGAAATTGAAGAGAGTTGTTAATTT
>JAQIBN010000256.1 GCA_027859095.1 Spirochaetia bacterium
GTTCTGGACGATGTGAAATTAGTAATTTCTTTACCATCTAGTTCATAGGCTACACATACTATAATTTCATCAATTTCATCATATACATCTATATGTGTTAATACTAAATGATCAATAGAATTTGTTCTACAGGCATATTTTAAGGCAACAAGATCCAGATAGCCACATCTACTTGGTCTTCCTGTAGTAACACCATACTCGCGACCTAAATCACGAATGTAATTTTCAAGTTCTCCATCTCTTTCTTTTAGGAATTCACTGGGGAACGGACCATTTCCAACTCTGGTTGAATAAGCTTTGAAAACTCCAAATACCATATCAATTGAACCCGGGCCAATACCACCTCCAAGAGAAGCACCTGCAGCTGCTGCGTATCCTGAAGAAACAAATGGATAAGTTCCAATATCCAGATCAAGAAGTATACCCTGAGCTCCTTCAAAAAGTACTTTTTTACTACTATATTCATCCATAAAAGAAGCAAGATCGATCATCATTACTTTTATACGATCAATAAATGGAGCTAAAAACTCTAATTCTTCTTTTGTTAAATTTTGTAAAAAATTATCATCACCAAGATCGCATACTCTTATACCCTCTCTTTGTGCTTTTTGTGAATATGTAACTCCTATACCCCTTCCTGTTGTCCCTATAGGGAGTCTTCTTTCTTTTTCAAGATCAATGTCCATTTGTTTATAAGAAGGCATAACTAAATGAGCTCGATCGGAAATAAAAACTCTACCTTTCCAGGATATTCCCTGCTTGGTTATAGTTTCGAGTTCTTTAAATAGTGAATCAGGGTCAATTACCATACCAGTTCCTAATACAACTTTAGTATTCGGATAAACAATACCGGAAGGAATAAGATGTAATTTATATGTAATACCATCTGTAACTATAGTATGGCCTGCATTTGCACCTCCGGAGAAACGAACAACAAGATCAGCTTCCTCTGAAAGATAATCTACGATTTTCCCTTTACCTTCATCTCCCCACTGGGCTCCAATTACTACTGAATGCATTTTAAACTCCTTAGGTTGCATTGGCGAGCAGGAAGCTTGCTTCCGACCAGCCTTAGGTTGCCATAATTTATCCTAATGTTATAGTTTCAGATTTGATCTATTTTGTCAAAGCTATCTTTCTTTTACAATGTGGCATTTTTTACGATTGCCTGGCGATTTGCGTAAGTTGAATTAAATAGTTTAGAGATATTAGAGATAAAAAAAGTATAAAACACTCTCAACACAAATATCTTTATGATTTTCTTATTGATGAAAAAATGAAAAAAGGTTTAAATGTCTATGTGTTAAATAAAAAAATAAAAACTAAATTTGAAAAAGCAATTAACTCGGGAAAATTAAGAAAATATGAAGAAGCTGCAGAACTATTAAGCAGCATAATTAAAGAAACAGATGAGATTCCGGAAGCATACCTATATTTAGGAAGAAGTTACCATAGTTTAAATCGTATGAATGAAGCTGTATCCTTACTCAGACACTATTTAACTCTGGTTCCAGACTCGTCAATGGGTAATTTTTTTCTGGGAAGATCTCTTCTGTCATTAGGGCTTGCTAAAAATTCAATCACATTTTTAAAGAAATCTGTTGAAGCCCACCCAGAATCTCTTCATGCCAATGGATTTCTAGGAATTGCATATCTTAATGCAGGCCGTTCAGATGTAGCAATAAAATATCTAAGTAAAGCAGCAGAATTTAGTAAAAAAGGTACAGGTATCTATAAAATATATCTGGGAACATTATATTTAAGAGCTGTAAGCAATTTTAATGCAGGTGACACTGAATTAGCTTCCCAAATGTTACTTTTCCTTATTGATCATAATTTTAATAATATTTTACCTTATATCTATATGGGTATGATAGAAAGACAAAATGAAAATTATAAACAAGCCTTATCTTATTATGAAAAAGCTTTGAAATTTTCTCCAGATGATAAACTGCTTTTATACAGAAGGGCGGTACTGCTCTATAAAGTAGGGAATTCCTCTATTGCAGTAGAAGAATTAAAAAAACTTGATATAGAGCCTGATATCGATGAAAATATGTATTTAGCTTACCAGTTTTTTAATACTAAAAAATTTAATCAGGCTTTATATTATGGAAATATGGCACTTCATAGTGATAATCAAAGCACAGAATTACATTTATTATTAGGTGAAATAAATAGAGAATTAAATAATCTTGATATTGCTGAAAATCATTATAGAAAAGCCATAAAACTTGATAGAACAAGACTTGAAGGAAGGTATGGTTTATCTTTGTTACTCTGGATGAAATATGATTATGAAGCAATGATTACTGAACTGAAGAAAATAAGTGTCAGTGATTCAACAAATACAATAAGTTCTTACTACACTTCCCTATGTATGTCTAAGCTTAACTATAAAACTGACATTACAATCCCATCTATACAGAAAGAGATCAGGAATAACGTACCAGATTGTTATCTTTTTACAGCTTTAGGAGAAGAGTATATTAAAGCTCAATTGAATCAACTTGCAGAGAAATGGTTTCTAAAGGCAATATCTCTTAATAACAATTTTAAAGATGCACACATGAACTTAATTGATTTTTATAAAAGTGAAGAGAATAATGACCAACTTTTGAAAGCATATAAAAATTACTTAAATATTGCATTTGATTTAGATAAAAGTTTGGAATATATTCAATTATTATATAAAAATAAAATATTTTCAGATACAATTAGTGAAATAAATAAAGTTTTACCGTCAATGTCTACCAATACAAAATTGTTGAGAATGCTTGGTAATTCTTATCGTTTTACTAAAAACTGGGATAATGCAATATTAAGTTATCAACATATATTGGTATTATTTCCTGAAAATGAGACAGTATTACAATCTTTAATTTATTGTCTGGATCATGCTGGAAGAAAATCCTCAGCTCTTGAATTACTTGATAAAGCATTTGAATATTTAAAATCTCCATCTATTAATTTACAACTTATTAGAGGAGTTTTATATTTCAAAAATAAAAATTATGATGATGCTTTAAAGATTTTTAGAAAAACTTTGAATAAAAAACCAAATGATTGGCGTATTTATCACAATATTGGAATGATTTACAATATTAAGGGTGTTAATGATTTTGCTGAACAGTTTTTTTCTAGAGCAAGAGAACACAAAAAAAAATAATTTTCTTGCTATTTTATTACTTAATTAACTATAATTAAAAAGAGGAGAAATAAAAAATGGCAATAAAGGCTTTAGATCTTTTTCAGGCATTTAAGGATGGAAAACTCCCTAAAGATGAAGGGTATATTGTTTCATCTTTTTTTAGCAATAGAAGTAAATATTCAATTTATGAAGTTGTAGCTTATAGTGGAGTAAAGAGTATCTATGCTACCGCAGAAGGTATAACTTTTCAAACTGATGGTAATAAATTATTTATTCTTGTTGAACCTTCTTCGTATTCCAAGAAATATGAGGAACCGTATTTACGGGATAAAGGCCATGTAGTTCCACAAAGATTTTCTGAACTTGAAATATTTAAATCTAGTAATCAAACAAAGGTTATGGTTAGTAAAGACCCTATAATTACATATTCATCCTTTACGGTTTTGAACCCTACTGGGTCAAATTTTTCTCTTGTTTTCTATAAACTACCTGATGTAATAGAAACCTTAAGTAATTTTTTTACTCAATCCCTAAATAAAGAAGCAGGTGTTCCAAAATCAGATGCAAGAAAAGCAACTGTTAAAATAATTGAATCAGTACAAAATTTTGGTATTTGGTAGGAATAATGTAGAGACGTTTCATACAACGCCTCTACAATTTTAATTTTCTTTTATTGTTTCCTGAGCCACAGAAAGTAAAGCTATTGGAACAGAAAATAAACTACATGAAACATAATCCAGTCCTGCTTCCATACAAAATTTAATATTCTCAGGTACAGCTCCATGTTCCCCACATAGTCCTTTTGAAAGACCAGGTCTTGTCATACTACCTCTTCTAACAGCAATTTGAACAAGTTCTTTTACATGCTTGTTAAGCTTAATAAATGGATTTCCATCTATAATATCAAACAATGTATAGTCAGGCATAAATGAAGTATAATCATCTCTTGAAAGGCCAATTGTTGTTTGAGTTAAATCATTTGTTCCAAAGGAGAAGAACTCAGCATATTTAGCAATTTCACCTGCTGCCAGAGCAGCAACTGGTAATTCAATCATTGTACCAAATCTGTAAGGTATAGATGGTGCTTTAAGTTTTTTTCTAAGATCAAGTTCAGTTTGTTTCAAACCTTTATAAACCTGTCCTTCAATTTTCTTTCCAAAAATAATAAGTTTTAGTTCATCTTCATTCATTATTAACGGAATCATAATTTCTGGTTTAACTTTTATCTTTTCACTTTTTAGTTTGTAAAGTGCTTCAAAAATTGCTTCCATCTGCATTTCATATATTTCAGGGTAAGATACAGCTATTCGACAACCTCTATGACCAAGCATAGGATTAAATTCACGTAAATTATCCATATTCTCAGATATTTCTTTAGATGTTACATTTTTTGCATCGTTTTCATTTTTCATATAATCTATAAAAAGCTGCATTTCTTCTTTATTATGTGGAAGGAATTCATGTAAAGGGGCATCCAGTAGTCGTATTGTAACTTCCTTCCCATTCATTGCTTTAAAAAGTTGATAAAAATCATCTTTTTGCATAGATTTAAGTTTCTTCAGCGCTTTAGTCCTTTCTTGAAATGTCTCAGAAATAATCATTCTTCTAAAAACATTTATTCTTTTTGCATCAAAAAACATATGTTCTGTTCGACAAAGACCAATTCCATCAGCTCCAAACTTTAAAGCTAAACTTGCATCCCTTGCTTTATCTGCATTTACTCTGACATGGAAATCTTTAAGACTTGATTTAATTATACTAACAAATTCTAAAAGACCTGATTTTTCAGGATCCGGTTCAATTAACTCAGCTTCTCCAAAGAAGATATTAGGATCACCATAGTGAGGTACATTTAAGGTTATAATATCCCCTTCTTTAATGGTTTCCCCTCCAATTACTGCTTTATTTCCAGTAACTTTTATATCGTCTGCAACTAATGATATTTTACCGTACTGTCGGGCTACAACTGAAGCATGAGCAGCATAACCACCTTCAGCAGATAAAACACCAGTGGCAACTTCAATTGCCTTGACATCCTCTGCAAAAGTTGAAGTCATACATAAAATAAGCCTTGTATCCAGACCTTTTTGATGAGCAACTTTATATGCATCAATGAGACTATTAGTTGTAAAATAGACTTGTCCAATTGCAGCGCCAGGAGCTCCTGCAACACCCCCTGAAATACTTTTAATTCCTTTTACTGAGTTAGGGTTAATTATTGGATGTAAAATTTCATTTAATTGTTCAGGTTTAATTGCATTTATTAAATAATCCTTGGAAATAACCTTCCGCTTGTAAAGATCAATTAATGTTTTAATATCTGACTGTGTTGATTTTGACATCAAAGGCCTTTGATCTATTAACCAGACTCTTCCATTTTCAATAGTAAACCTTATAGAACGTATTTCTTTAAAATGATCTTCAACAGACCTGGCAACTTTTACAAGTTCTCCAAAGAAATCAGGGCCAATTTTTTGAATATCCTTACCTTTTGTTTCAATAGAATTAAATTTGTTCTGCTCAAACCAACCGGACAACTTATTTTCTCCTGTAACAATATCTCGTGTAAAAAACTGTCCACTGGCAGAGTTTTTCCCATAATTACCATATACCATTGGCTGAACTATTAATGCAGCATCATCATCGTCCAATTCATCCAGAGACAACATAAAACTAATTCTTTTCAATACGATTTCAAGTTGAGTATACACATCAGAATAAAAATTATCAGGAAGCAACTTCCTGTACTCAGTAATAATTTTTTTGATTTTCTCAGCTCCAATATCACTGTTAATAAACTTTGTAATATCAGTAATCTTTTTAGATAGATTTTTAAAATCGTTATTTTTATTCTGAAGTTCAGCAATTTTCTGCTCTATTTGAAGGAATCCTTTTATCTGAAATAGTATTTCATGATACCCAAAATCTTCGCCTACAAAATCTATAAATCCGCCTATTGTGTTGTCAGTTAACCCAAAATTGTGTAAAGCCGGATAATTAACAATTGCTAGATTGGGACTGATAACAATTTTAACAAGTAAAGGATTAGTTGTATCGCCAAATATTTTACCAGTTTCTTTTTCACATTTCTTAACGAATATTTTTATATTAGTAGTTAACTTTTCATTTTCAAGGTGTGCCGCTATCTCGGAATCTAAAATAAAACCAGGAAGTATAGGTAAATCAAGGGCAGCAAAACCCATAGCTTCTTTACCCCTTATTCCAAGTTTATCCCAAAGCTGATTATCCTTTATATAGCTATTTCTGCTAAAGAAATGTATATTTTTTTTCATATTATCCTCTTTTATCAGAATAGATTGAGTATCTTATTAACCGGAAATTTAAGAAAAGATTCAAACATCATGCTTGCGCCCTGTTTAAGATATCTCTGTAGTTTTGCAACGTCTTTAATATTATCACCAGCTACTGCGAATAAGATTGAGCTTCCATGTTTTACTTTGCCCCATTTAAAGAGTGAAGCAATTTCATGTATCCGTTCTCCATCATAATAAATATAAACGTCCAAACCAGGGTATTTTACTTTATAGCTTTGAATAATCTTCTTCCAGGCTTCTACATTACCATTATGAAACAGTTCGTTTGATACAACTACAGAATAATAGGGAGTAATTCTTTTGGGCTTTGAAACAACTGGTTCTACTTTCTCCCGAACAATTTTTGCCTTCACAGCTTTAGTATTCGTCTTAACCTTAGCGGTACTCTTTTTGGGACTGGAAACAGATTTTTTAGTTACTGCCTTTTTTTCACCAAACTTAAATTTCCCTTTTGTCAGTTCATTGGGTGTATTCAACTTTTGTCCATTAAGATATTTGATTATTAAAGAAATTGCTGAATCTGCGGCTTTAATATCATTCTCAGTGGAGAAGTTCCCTGCATATATAGTAATTAGTTCATTTCGATTGAATGTATGAATAGATTCAAAATGATCATTATTCTTCGGATTTATTAACATTGGTCCTAAATCTGGATGATAGTATATCATTACAATATCAATACCATTCCATTTTTTAACTTCTTCAACAAGGATATCAAAATTTTCAATAGTTCCTGGCATATTAAAAGAACGGTTTCTATAATTCAGTTTATCAAACAAAATAGCATTTATTGTTGGAACAAGTTGATTCTGACCTATAGTTTTTTCCTGTAGAAGTTCATTTAAAGAATCTGCAATATTTGTAAAATCACTAAAAGTTCCTAATATGTCAGATACAGTTTGAAAATGTCCAAGGGCACTGTTAAAACTTGTCTTAGTTGAGAGATTTTCAAATTCATATAAATGATTCGTCATTTAAATACTCCCTTAAAAAAAGATCGCCCTGTAAAACAGGGCGATCCTCTAAAATAATTTATTTTTATAATGTTCTTAGTCCACCACTATTTTTTTTAGCTCGTGGCTTTTTAGTTTTTCCTGTATCTACAACACCTTTCTTACTTCTACTTTTAGTTGCAGGAGCTTTTTCTTTTTTAATAGTTGTTGCAGGTTCATCCGCTGGAGTATTTAACATATCCAGATAAGACTGACCTCTATCTTTTTTTGGTGTTGAATCAGATTCATCCATAGCATTTGGATCTCCAAAATGCTGATCAATATCATTTCTTACTGTTGATCTTCTTCTGGAGAAAGATGCGAAAGCGGCATCCTGAAAACCTTTGGATACACCATTTAAAAATTCATTAAGTACATTGGCCATACCATCAAGAGTAGCTTTCTTTCTTTTTATGGAAGTTATATCAACATCAAGAAGTATTCCCGTTTGGATATGATAAGGATTGATCATATAATCAAAGTTATTAAATTCCTGTTCAAGAAAATCTAACCTTTCTTCCATAACTCGTCTTTGCATGGGATACTTATATCCATACATATCCTGGAGTTTCTCGTTCATTAAAACAAGTTTTTTCTTTACTTCATCTTTTTCAAACAAATAAGTTCTATTTCTCTGTTCTACCTCAGTTTCTGCAGGCTGCATAAAAGATATTTCATTCCAAACTTTGTCTATATCTTCATAAACAGGATCATTTGTTTTAACTTTAATTTTCTTTTTAATTTTATTTTTATAAATTTTTGCCAGATCATCATAGTCGGCAACCCGTTTCAGAAATTTACTATCAACATATACCATATCAAGTACATCCCATAAATGCTGTACTTCTACCTGAAATGCAGCAACCTGTACGTCATATGCTTTTTGTTCTTCAATAAGCTGGGCATTATCATAGTATTTCATTTTGATACTGTATCTTTCATCTGGAAGAATTTTAGGATCAGTATCTTCATATTCACGAATAATCAGTTCACGTCCATTTTTAAGATTTTCTATGTACTGATATCCCATCCTTGAAGTATCAAGTATAGATGTTATTGAGTTAATAGCAGTGTTGTAACCTCTATTTCTGATATTTTCAAGATCAATGATTTTTTTAAGATTTTCTCTTATATTAAGCTGATCAAACTCTTCTGGATCAATTTCCGCCCTTAAACCCTCAAGCCTGGTCATAAGAGATTTAGCCATATGTCTATAACGTAACGATTTTGAACTTTCAGAGTCATCTGAAGTATGGCTTTCAACTTTTTTCATCTTTTCAAAAACAATTTCACTGTCTGCGAATTCCTCAAGCCCCTGATCAATACGATCATCTTTAACCTGTTCAATTTCTTTATCAATTATATCAATTATATTTTTCGAAATTAAATCTTTGATAAGATATTCAACTGTAACCTGATAATGAAAAATAGGGCTTATAAGCTCAGAATCAAGAATATTAACTGATAGCTTTACTTCTGTTACAGTTTTTGGTTTATTAAGATTATCTTTAAAAGCACATTTTACAACAGAATATGCATTTTCACCTCGAATAAAGGCTCCAACATCTGTTTTTTGACGTAAAAGTGAATTTGTAAGATTTTCGAGCTCGTTAACACCTCTTTGAATATGCCCCTGAAGGTGTCCATACATATTAACAATTGATTTCTCAATTTCACCAGTATTAAACCTATCCATACCACCAACTTCATCAAGAAGTGTGGAAATCTCTTTAGGTGTATATCTTGTAAGAACTTTCATTTCCTCCCGGTCAACAAAATTTCTTACTTTCTTTATCATCTCATCTTCAGTAGTAACAATGTATCTATTGAACATATTCTGATAGTTTTGATTGAAGTAATTATATACTTTCTCTTTTAAACCACCCATTACATCAAGTTCATTCAAAACATCGTTTGGTAACTTAGATGAAACATGACTCATTACTTTATCGACTTCTTCCTCTAGAAGATTGTCAACTTCTGCTTGCTGATCTCGACTCTCTTGGGCAAGGGAGTTTCGAGAACCCACCGCACTCCTCTTTTCCGGATGAAAAACCATCGGACTTTTAGGTAGATCTATACTTCCCATTACACTCTCCTTCAGTAATAACTGTTATTCAATAATATCAACATGTTGGTAATAAAGTAAAGCAAGTTTTTTTTTTTTTGCTTTTATACTTTAGCTCAAGAAACATACATGATAGTATACACATTATAGAGGTAAAATCATGAATAAAAAAGCTATTTTTATATTTTTTTTATGTTTTTTATTATTAAACACTATTTTTAATTTGTCAGCAGATCAAAGGGCTGAAAATATTGAAATTTATCTGGTTCTTGATAAATCTTTATCAATGATTGAAGAAATTGAATCAGTTAAGGAATATGTAACAGAAAATATTATCAATAAAATAGTTCTTGAAGGTGATTACTTTTTACTTGTTCCATTTTATGGTAAAACTGATGAATCATTCAATGGGTATGTAAAATCAAAAAATGATATTAAAACATTACAAAATCATATTATCAAAATAGAAGCAGATGGACATTATACGGATATTGGTAATGCATTAAATTTTCTTAGAAAAAATATTATTACAGATAATGAATTATCCAGAAAATATATGCTTCTGATAACAGATGGAAAACAGGAAGCACCTCCTGATAGTATTTTCTATAGCCCTGATGGTAGTTTTAATCATGATTTTTTAGTTAATACCAAAGAAATACAAAAAGAAGGCTGGAAAATTGTTGTACTGGGAATAGGAACAGAAACAGCAGCTAAGGAAATAGCTGAAGAACTATCTGCCGGTTATACAAATGTGTCTGCTATTTCTACAAAAGAAGAAATAGCCATTACTCTGGATAATTTTTTGGGAAGATTAGATCTAGTAAGTTTAGAACATATAATTAAATTGGATAAATCTGGTATTGGTAATTTAGATTTGGAAATTGAAAGTACAGGTTATACTGATACTGAAGAAATTACTATTAACAAAATAAATATGAATAATGTTAATATTCTTAATAGCCCTTTAACAGTTAGTATTGAAAAGGAAGAAACAATAAAAATTTCAATTCCTGTGAATGTTCCTCTACAGGAAGAAGATTATACGACTGATTTAGTATTTGTTTTTGAAGGTGAAAATTCATTTTCTCCGGCTTTTCTAAATGTGTATATACAAAATAGTAAGGGAATTCCATTTTATTATTATATAATTATAATTATTGTGATATCTTTTATAAGTTATTTTGCATTAAGGATTTGGCAGCGAAAAAAAATGAAGAATGATAATAACTCAAATGAATCAGATTATGAAAAAATTTGAGTATATTTCAAATTTTTTAATAAACAATGATAATTTTATTTTAACAGCTCATGAAACACCTGATGGTGATGCAATAGGTAGTGAAAGTGCTATGTATTCTGCCTTAAAATCTATTGGGAAGAATGTTATAGTAATAAACGCTGATTTAATGGCAGATAAATATACATTTCTGGATTATAATAAAAATTTCAGAGTCCTGAAAAACAATAGCAATCTTCCTTTAGATATTAATAAATATACTTTAATTATTCTGGATACTAGTGATATTGATAACATTGGTATAATAAAAGAAAAAATTCTGAAAAAAACCAAGAATCATCTTATTATTGATCATCATGAATCGGTTAATGAAATAAGTGAGAACATTCTTATAATGAGTGAAGCCTCTTCTACGTGCGAAATCTTGTACCAATTATTTGAATATTCAAATATAAAAATTGATTTTAATATTGCGCAAGCTCTTTTTGTAGGTATTGTTTATGATACAGGATCTTTTATTTATCCTAAAACCACTGCAAAGACTTTTTCGATTGCACATTAACTCGTAGAGAAAGGTGTTTTACCAATTGATATATATGGCAGAATATATGAAAGTAATTCTATTTCAGGGCTTCAACTTCAGTCAAAAGTCTCATCTACATTAAAACTTTACTATAATAAGCAAGTTGCGGTTCAAATTATGCTAAAAGAAACAATAGAAGAATGTAACGCCCTTTATGAAGAAGCAGATGCAATAATAAATACACCCCTAAAAAGTAAAAAGATACAAGTTTCAGTTTTTTTCAAAGAAAATACTGAAGGCATTCTAAGATGCTCCATGCGATCAAAAGGGGATATTGATGTTGCAGTGATAGCACAGGCTTTTAATGGTGGTGGTCATAAAACTGCAGCAGGATTTAAAAGTAAATATCCTCTTGATGAAATAATGGTAAAAGTGTTAAAAATGCTGGAAGATTATTTTATCTAATCAAATTATTTCTTAAAACTTCAGTATTGGAGTAGTAAATTGAGATACTCGCTAATTCTATTGTTTTTTGTATTAATTTTTACTTCCTGTAATAAATTTGTACAAACTGAAACTGTTGACCCACAGGAAATAATACCAGTATACCAGGTTAATAACAGTTCAAATGAGAATGAAAACTCAAGTATTAGTATAGATAAAGAAACAAAAACACCAAAAGTAACCCTGGATCCTGATGATTTTATTATTGATATAATTGATACAAATCTGGATCTTGACAGTAATGATGAACAAATACTTATAGTAAAAAATAATGTAGAAAATAATTCTCCTGTAAGAGTTCTAGTTGCAGATTTTGATAATATAATGAACTCTTATTTTATATCCTGGGAAGGAATAACAGGATCTGATAATATAAAATCCCTTTCTGTTTCTTTAATAGACATAACAGGAGATCATAATCTTGAAATTGTTTGTACCGGGACTGATCTTGATGGGAAAAAAACGATAAATATTTTCCGCCGAACTCCTTCACAGAATGGAATAATTATTCATTTTTCAGATATTTTAAACTTAAGTGTTGATGGAAATATTGAGATTAAAGAGGAACAAAGATCTCAGGCATACCAAACAGGTATTAGTGATAGTATGAGTTTCCCTATAATAGTAACAACTACTGATGAAAATTCAAAAAATATTTTGGATATGATCAAAAAGACTTATTTTTGGAGAAACCAGGAAGATAGTTATAAATTAATAAGTATTGATAAGATACCAGGCAACGATATTGAAAATAGTAAATTACATGAACTCTATAGAAGTGATAGGAATTATTTCAAATCTTTTCTAAATGGTCCATGGATGTTATCAAACTCAGAAAATAATCTATCATATAATAATCCAATAGTTTATTTTGATACTGATGGAAATCAGATTGTTTTTTCTAATAATGATTTTCTTGAAATATATTTATGGGAAACTTCCAGTAAAACTTTATCTAATACATTACAAATAAACTGTAAAAATGACCTCGTTCCATTTTTAGATGTATCTATAACTGTTCGTGTTCTGGATATTACTACTATAAGTTTGAAATTTCGTGATAACAGTATTCGTAATTCGAATTCTTCAGAAAATCAAATATGGACTGGAAATTATTTCAAACTTAATACAGAAGTTCAAAAAGATTTAATTGAAGATTTTAGATCAATAGTTAATAGTTCTGAAGTTCCAGTTCTCTCTGGTTACTACAGAAGTGATACAGGAGATGAATTTTCTTTTAATTCTCCTAAATTTTCTTTAAAATCAGGTGATCAAATATATAATGGTGGTTTTTACCTTTTTAATAATGGTCAAAAAATAGCAGAGTTTAAAATGCTGGATGAGAATAACCTTGTTAAAAATATATTAACTTATAAATATGATTACTTTGAAGAAAAAAATGAGCAAGAAATAATTAGAACTATTATATTTGT
>JAQIBN010000309.1 GCA_027859095.1 Spirochaetia bacterium
TTTCTTTCTTCCCTGAATGATGATGTATTTTTGAAAACAGGGAATCTTAATTATAAAGAAACCAAAAGTGCTTTTGAAGAAGCACTGGAATCTTCTATTGATCAGTTGGAAAAATTACAGGCTAAGATGGATGAGAATCTATCTGAAGCAGGATCACTAATTTTTGCTGCACATTTACTCATGCTTAGTGATGATAATTTTTCCGGTTCCATACGTAAATATATTGAAAATGGAGAAAAACCATCTTTATCCATAATACGTGTTGTTAATGAATATATTGAATTATTTATGAATAGTAGTAATATTTCTGTTCAGGAAAAAATTCTTGATCTTAAAGATTTAGGTCATAGATTCCTAAGGAATTTAACTGAGGATAAAAATGAAGAGGGTGATTATACAGGTCAGATTATAATTGCAAAAGAGCTTTTGCCTTCAGAACTGGTTAAATTAGCTGCTCAGCATACAGAAGGATTTATACTTTTTGGAACTGGTTCTACCAGTCACATATCCATACTCGCTAAATCTCTGGCTGTCCCTGTTGTTTTTTTGTCAGACAAGGGATTTTTCAAATCTACAGATTATAACTATATTATTATTGATGCATTTCAATCAAATATAATAGTTGATCCCGATACGGAATTGATTAATAAATATTTAACAAATTTAAGACTTTTAAAAGAGAAAAATGCAGAAAATCCAATTATCTTAGAAGAATCATTAACTTTGGATGGTCGAAAAATTAAGGTTCAGGCCAATATCAATATTCTGAGTGATACGAGAACAGCCAAAGAATTTAAAACTGAAGGTGTTGGACTTTATAGAAGTGAGTTCCTTTTCCTTATTAGAAACAATTTCCCTTCCGAAGAAGAGCAGTACATAATTTACAGACGTCTACTTGAAACTATGGAAGATGTTGTATTTCGTACTCTGGATATTGGTGGAGATAAAATACTCGGTCCTGTTGAACAAATTGAGCAAAATCCTTTTATGGGATTACGTGGAATTAGATACAGTCTCAGAAATCCGGATATATTCTCAGTACAAATTCGTGCTCTTTTGAGAGCTGGTATTGGTTATAATTTAAAAATACTTTTTCCATTAATTACAGGTATAGAAGATTTTAGGGAAGCAGTTAATATGGTAAATAAATCAATTAATGACTTATTTAAAGAAGGGATAGATTGTGTTACAAAACCGGAAATAGGGGTCATGGTTGAACTTCCTTCAGCTGTAATGATGATTGAGGAGCTGGCAGAGGAAGCAGATTTTCTTAGCATTGGAACAAATGATCTTGTTCAGTATTTATTAGGCATTGATCGAAATAATGATCAGATAGCCGATCTTTATATACCTAATCATCCCTCTATTCTGCGTGCTCTCCGGCATGTGAGTGAGGCAGCAGAAAAGTATAATTGTCCTTTAGCAGTATGTGGGAATGCAGCCGCAGATCCTGATCTTCTTGAATACTTTATTGGTCTTGGTATTACTACATTTAGTGTTCATCATAGTATGATTCAATTTATAAGAAGGGAAATCAGTGAAATGAACTATAGCCATGCCAGGTATTTTGCAAAAAAATCTCTTAGTGCCAGAACTGTAAAAGATATTCAGGATTTAATTGCAAAAAAAAGGGTTTAATTCAGGCTGTCTCATAACTTTATCCCACTGGATAGCCTTATTTTGTTAATAGTAAAAACTTGTCTCTAAAAGGAGGCAATACCTAATTTCTCTTGCAATATATTTATTTTTAAAATAATATCCGTACATGATGGAAGCTGAAAAAAGAGATATTAAAAGCTACGTGTTAAGAGTTGGCCGTTTAAGTAAGCTTCAGCAGCGAGCTGTTGAGTCTCTATCAGATCAATTTTGCATCTCCTATGATACAGAACAAATCAATTTTGAAAAAATATTTGGGAATAATAATCCTGTAATTATGGAAATTGGATTTGGAATGGGCCATGCTACAATTGAAATTGCAGAAAGAAATAAAGATAAAAACTATCTAGTATTGGAAGTACATACCCCGGGGGTTGGTAAAGTTTTAAGTAAGATTGAAGAACGAAGCCTTACAAATATTCGTATAATTCAATATGATGCAGTACAGATAATAAGAAATATGATTACTATTAATACCCTGGAAGGCGTTCATATATTTTTTCCTGATCCCTGGCCTAAGAAGAAACATCATAAACGGCGTCTACTTCAAAATGGTTTTATTAAAGAACTTATAATATTAATTAAAAAAGGCGGCTATTTATATATTGCTACAGACTGGGAAGATTATGCACAACAAATATTACTTGTCCTTGGGGAATTTACTGAACTTGTAAATCCTTATGGAAAATTTGCAAAAGGAATAGAGTGGCGCCCAAATACAAGTTTTGAAAAAAAGGGATTGGCAAAAAATCATATAATCAGAGATATCTGGGTTGAAGTAAAATAAACAAAGTAAGGAGATAGTTTTATGAAATCAGTTAATGATAAAGATTTAAAAAAATATAGTAATTTGGCAGAAAGCAATAATGTTATAGATCCTGCAAGATTTGGTAACTATGATGTTAAGAGAGGTTTAAGGAACAGTGATGGTACGGGTGTTCTTGTGGGCCTAACACAAATAGGTGATGTTCATGGTTATATTGTTGATGAAAATGAAAAAGTACCTGTAGAAGGCAGACTTAGATATAGAGGGATAGATATCAATGATCTGGCAGAGGGGTTTCTCAAAGAGGGGCGATTTGGTTTTGAAGAAACTATTTATTTGCTTTTATTTGGTGAACTCCCCCGAAAGGAAGATCTTTCATCTTTCACAAATATTCTGGCAGATAATATAAAACTTCCGAAAAGTTTTATAGAAGATATGATTCTAAAGGCTCCCAGTACAAATATAATGAATAAACTTGCCCGGAGTGTACTTGCAGCATATTCTTATGATGAAAATCCTGAAGATCTTACAATAGAAAATTGTTTAAGACAAAGTATTCAGTTAATTTCATGGTTTCCTGTTTTTGTTGCCTATGCATATCAGGCAAAAAAACACTATCATGATAAAGAAACTTTATATATACATGCCCCTGATCCATCCTTAAGCACTTCAGAAAATTTATTAATGCTTATTCGTTCAGATAAAAAATATACCCGTGTAGAAGCAGAGCTCCTTGATCTGTGTCTGGTTCTTCATGCGGAGCATGGTGGAGGAAATAATTCCACATTCTCAATTCATCTTATTTCTTCATCATCTACAGATACTTATTCTGCTGTAGCTGCTGCAATAGGCTCCCTGAAGGGCGCTAAACATGGCGGAGCTAATATAAAAGTTATTTCCATGCTTGACAACATTAAAAAAAATGTAGAGGACTGGAAAAATAAAGAAGAAGTTTCTGCATATCTTGCAAAAATAATTAATAAAAAGACTTTTGACAAAACAGGGTTGATTTATGGTATGGGCCATGCTGTATATACATATTCTGATCCCCGAGCTGTGCTTTTAAAAACAAAAGCAAGAAAACTGGCAAAATTAAAGGGTGTAGAAGATGAGTTTGATTTACTTAACCTTGTAGAAGAGCTTACACCTTCTGTTTTTGCAAATGAAAAGGGCAGTATTAAGGTTATATCTGCAAATGTGGATTTTTATTCCGGATTTGTTTACAGGCTTCTTGGGATACCAGAAGATTTATTTACACCTATTTTTGCTATTGCAAGAATTGCTGGATGGAGTGCACATAGAATTGAAGAATCTCTAAATGGTAGAAGAATTATGCGTCCTGCATACAAGCACATAAAAAATCCCGGGAAAGAATTTACTCCTCTTTCAGAAAGATAAGCCTCTTCCCTCCTTTCCCCCTTTAGGGGGAAAGGGGGCAGGGGTGCCTATTCTTCAGTCTTTAGTGATTGTTTAATTACATCATCCGCAATTTTACCTGAAATAGTAGAATAATGGTCAAATTCCATTTCAAATGATCCGGTACCCGATGTAAGTGATTTAATATCAATTGAATACCTTTGAAGTTCTGCTTGTGGTACTTCTGCATCCACTTCCAATATACCACCACCAAGATCTTCCTGGCCAAGTACTCTTGCCCGTTTGGAACTCAGATCAGACAAAATATCTCCAATGTAGTTTGCAGTAACAAAAACTTTCAGCTTCATAACAGGTTCAAGGAGCTTTACTCCTGCTTTTTCCAGGGCAACCTTCATTGCTCCTTTGCCTGCAAGTTTAAAAGCCATCTCAGATGAATCCACAGGATGTTCTTTACCATCAGTAATAGTTGCCTGAACATCATCAATAGGATAGCCAGCTAAAAACCCTTCAGCCATCGCCTCTATAATACCTTTTTCAATACCAGGCATGTATCCTTTTGATATGGAACCACCTTTTATTGCATTGATAAATTCAAAATGAGATCCACGTGATATTGGCTTTATGCTCATTAGAACTTTTCCATATTGTCCATGACCACCTGATTGTTTTTTATGAGCATATTCAGCATCTGCAGATTTTGTGATTGCTTCTCTGTAGGCTATCTTGGGAACTCTTTTTTGAACCTCAATTTTTTGTTTATTAATAATTTTATTAAGAATAATTGTCAAATGTAATTCGCCCATACCTGAAATTACATTTTCTTTTGTTTCTTTATTAAATTCCATCTGAAAAGTTAGATCCTCTTCAGATACCCTATGAAGAAAATCATTCAATTTGTCTTCTTCTTTTTTGCTGGTTGCTGAAACAGCAATTGCATAAATAGGATGTGGAAGTCCAAGTTGTTTAAAGTGAATAAAGTTCTCAGAAGAACATATTGTATCGTTGGTTTTAATTGTATCAAGTTTTACAAGAATACCTATATCTCCAGCAGGAAGTTCCCTTACTTCTATTAATTTTTTACCAATAGCTTTGAATATTTTAGAGTTCTTTTCTTTCTTTTCTTCACGGGAATTATAGATTTCAGTATCAGAATTTAAAATGCCTGAGACTACTTTTATAAAAGATAATTTACCGGAAAATTGATCCATACTTGTTTTAAAAACAAAAGAACTAAACTTTTCTTCTATTGAAATGGCTATATCAATGTCCTGATTTTCAGAACCAACTGCAACTTCTGTATAGCATGCCGGGGACGGTGCAATATTTGAAATAAAATTTAAAAGAGATGTCACTCCATTATTTTTTAGACTGCTTCCACAAAGAACAGGGACAATTTTATAACTTTGAAGCCCTTCTTTTAGGCCAAGCCTTATATCGACCGGAGATAATGTACCTTCTTCAAAATATTTTTCTATTAACTTATCATCACCTTCAGCAGCTGATTCAATTAATTTTAACCTATATTCTTCAACCATATCATGAATGTCATCTGGTATATCTACTGCATGATCAACTTCTCCTGAATCGTGTACCAGGTAAGCTTTATTTTCAATTAAATTAACAATACCCTTGTAATCTTTACCATTTCCAATTGGTATAGTAACTGGTACAAATGTTTTGTCGAATTTCTCATTAAGATCGTCAAAAACAGTATCGAAATTTGCTCTGTCTTTATCTAGTTTATTGATAAAGACCATTCTTGGCATCTTACGATTATTTAATCTTCTCCACAATTTTATAGTTTCTATCTGAACACCATCACTACCATCAATAAGTACTATTGATGATTCTGTTGCTCTATAGGCAGATACCACTTCACCAACAAAATCAGCAATTCCTGGAGTGTCCAGAATATTAAACTGTTTATCATGCCATTCTAATCCTGCAAGTGTAGTATGAATGGATATTTTCCTTTCAATTTCCTCATCTGCATGATCGCTTACACTTTTCCCTGTATCAGGGAGTTCCGCTTTTGGAATAACGCCACCTACATAAAGCATCTGCTCTAAAAGTGAGGTCTTTCCAGTGCTTCCGTGTCCAACAAGAGAGATGTTTCGAATGTCAGCAGTGGTAAAACTCATAATTCCTCCATTTATTTGTAACAAGATTTCTAACTATAAAAGCAGAATTTGCAGTTGTCAACAATAAAAGAAATGAAAAACTAAAAATGAAAAACTAAAAATGAAGAATTAAAGATATTTTATTGATTTAATTTTAAATACCGCCCTCTTTCTTGGCAAAATAGGAGAACTCCATGGCATAAGTCCCCCGTCCCTGAGTAAGACTTCTTAAGGCTGTTGAATAACCAAACATATTTACCAGTGGAACTTCAGCTCTTAAGTGTTCAATAGCAGGTTTACTTTCAAGACTGCCAACAATCCCTTTTCTTGTTGTTATGTGGCTAATAACCTCTCCCACAAATTCTTTAGGAGTCAAAATATCTACATTCATAATTGGTTCAAGAAGGGCAGGGTCAGCCTTTCTGCATGCAGCATCAAACCCCAGAGCACCTACAGTTTCAAAGGCCAATGCAGATGAAGTCTGCTGATCATAAACAGCATTGGTCATAGTAACTTTTATATCTATAGTAGGGTATCCAAACATAATCCCTGAAGAAAAGGCATTTTTTATTCCCCTGGCTGCTGCATCATTAAATTCTCTTGGAAGAGTACCGTCAGAAACTTCAGATATAAAACTATTACCTTCCCCTTTACCTGCAGGTTCAACGACTAGAGTAATTTCCGCTGTATTTTCTTTGCCCGCAACAAGTTTATGAAAACTTTCAGTATGAGAGACTTTTGTAAAAATAGATTCTCTATAAGTTACCTGGGGTTTACCTACATTTGCAGCTACCTTAAATTCCCTTATTAACCGCTTTACAAGTACATCAAGGTGTAATTCTCCCATACCTGCTATTATTAACTGACCTGTTTCATCATTCTCTTTAACAGTAAATGTTGGATCTTCTCTTTTTAAAGATTCAAGTGCTTTGAGAAGTTTATCCTGGTCAGAAATAGTTTTTGGTTCAATTGCAACAGAAATAACTGGTTCCGGGAAGTTCATATCTTCCAAAAGAACCTGGTATCCCTCAGAACCAACTGTATCCCCTGTTTGAGCAGATTTGAATCCTACAACAACTGCTATATCTCCTGCGTGCAGTTCATCAATAGCTTCATATCTGTTTGAATGCATCCGCAATAAACGATTTATTCTTTCTCTTTTATGTTTATTAAAATTAAGTATAGCAGTGCCTTTTTTAATAGTACCGGAATATACCCGTATAAAACTTAAAGCCCCTGCCTCCTTGTCACTCTGTATTTTAAAAACAAGAGCAAGAGCCGGGCCGTTTTTATCATGAGGAATATCCACTTCAGAGTTGTCCTTTAATTTATGACCTACAGTAGGTTTCCCTTCAAATGGTGAGGGCAGGTAATCAATCACACCATCAAGGAGCGGCTGGACACCAATATTTTTTAATGATGCACCAACAAAAACTGGAACAAGATTTCTATTAAGAGTATTTTTTCTTATAGCTTCTTTAATTAAATTTACAGGTATGTCTTTACCTTCAAGAAATAAATCTGTAATTGCTTCAGAATATTCAGAAATGCCGTTAAGGAGTTTTTCGTGCCATTCATCTGCAATATCTTTGTTTTTATCAGAAATATCAGATTCAATAATTTCACTGCCATTTGAGTTAATTTCGAATTTCAGTTCTTTCATTTTAATAAGATCTATAATACCAATGAAATCATTCTCAGAACCTATTGGCAGGTAAAGTACAAGAGGATTTGCCTGAAGTTTTGTTTCAATATTTGTTAGAACTTCATAAAAATCAGCACCAAGGCGATCCATTTTATTTACAAATGCAATTCGTGGAATATTGTAGTAATCAGCCTGATGCCATACAGTCTCAGATTGAGGTTCAACACCCCCTACTGCACAAAAAATTGCAATTGCACCATCAAGTACCCGTAATGCTCTTTCCACTTCTGCAGTAAAATCAACATGTCCGGGAGTATCAATAATATTTATATGATGTTTATTCCAATAACAGGTAGTAGCAGCAGAAGTAATAGTTATACCACGATCCTGTTCCTGCTCCATCCAGTCCATCGTTGCTTCACCATTATCAACTTCACCAATTCTATGGCTTCTCCCTGTATAAAACAGTATTCGTTCGGTGGTTGTAGTTTTTCCAGCATCAATGTGAGCCATAATACCAATATTTCTCATTGCTTCATTAGACATAATTTACCTCAGGAAAGCATACTATCATAATAAATAAATTGAATATAGATGTTAAAAGCTTTTTTGAGCTGTACTGGTCGCAGACTTCGTCTGCTGCTCGCACATGCAGCCTGGTATCACATTTTGAATTAAAAAAACTTTCTGTTTGTATATTGACACATCTATTGGGCTATGCTATTTTACCAAAACATTACGGGCGTTTAGCTCAGCTGGGAGAGCGCCTGCCTTACAAGCAGGATGTCGGGGGTTCAAATCCCTCAACGCCCATCAAACAAATCCTTACGGTGTAAGGGTTTATATAAGACTACCGGTAAACCGGCGTTTTATCTTCTCGCAAGTATGCGAAGAAAACTGTAGAAAACAGTTTGAAGGAAGGTAATTATGCGCCGGTTTTATTTATTTAAGCGTGGTCACATTTGGTACATTCAGTTAAAAAACCCAAAAACAGGTAAACCTCTACCAGCAAAAAGCAGCGGAACAACAGATAAAAATCAAGCTGAATTTATCGCTGGTAAATGGCTCTATGAAGGTATACCAGCAGGACAGACAGAAGACCCAAGAAATAACAAAGAAATATTTACAATTGATGAGATCCTGGGCAATCTAAAAAATGTTGATAATCTTACAAGTCATGATGTAAAAAGATTCTTAAACCATTTTAAAGCTCAGGGATTTATTTCTAATACTCAATTGAAAGGTAAAACTGAAAAAACCCTTATAGAGTTTTTAAATGAGTTCTGGAATTTTGAAAAAAGCTTTTATGTCCAGGAAAAGAAAGCGCATGGCCAGCAGATCACAAAAAATTATTGTGATGATATGAAGCGCCATATAAAGAATTATTGGACACCATATTTCAATAATATATCTTTGAATGATTTAACCAGGCAAAAAGTAAAAGAGTTTGGTCTATATTTATCAAAAACAGGACAAATCAATAAACCTAAAAAGAGACTATCAGTAAGTCTTATTAACAATATCCTTAAGGTTGGTAAAACTTCTTTGAATTATGCTTTTAGTAATGGCCTTATCGAAATAAATCCAGCTGCAAATCTAATGAAGTTCAATGGTGATTCTAAACAGAGGGGAATCTTAAGCGATTCAGAGGTTAAAAAGCTTTTGAACCTTAAGTGGTACAATGAAAGTGCAAAGCATGCAAATCTGCTATCAATGCAAACAGGTCTTCGAAGCGGTGAAATATTAGCTCTACAGATTCAGGATATATCAACAGATAGAATAATTGTCAGGCATTCAATTTCAAGAACAGATGGTCTCAAATCTACCAAAACAAATAAAGAAAGAGAAGTTCCGTTATTGCCTGAAACCCGTAGAATGTTGCTTGACTATGCGAAAAACAACCCTCAGGGCGTTCATCCTACATCTTTTATATTCTTTCAAATGGATAACCCTGATAAGCCTATGAGACAGGAAACACTTAATGCAAGCTTAGCAAAAGAATTGAAGAATATAAAACCAAAAATAAAAGATGATGAAAGAACAGCAAGAGGAATCTGTTTTCATTCCTGGAGACATTACTTTTCTCGAAAAATGGCTGATGTACTTAGTGAAAGAACAATGAAGCTAACTGGTCACAGTACTATTGCAGTTTTTGAAGCATACGCAGACCATAAAAATGAAGCAGACTTTCAAAAGGCAATAGATGCAACCAGTGAAGTTTTTGGAAGAGTTCTCCCTTTTAAGGAGGTAATCTAAATGTACTACATCAAAAAATATATTGAAGGCCTAGCGATTCATAACGATGCTACAGGTGAAAGCCATTTATTGACTGAACAAGAAAAACAAAAGGCTTTAGAGATCTATCCAGTTTTGGCAGATAGAAAATTAAGTACTCTATTTATTGATAGTCCAATCGTATTTGGCAAGGAGAAAAAAGCGATATGAATAATTTGACTACTCGAAAACGAGAGTTTACATTTGATTCAGAAATTCTTTCAACTTGGGGAAAAGTTGAAGATAATTATAAATTTCATATAAAAAACTTTCTATCTTATGCCAGAGAAACAACAGCCGATTCAGGAATTGAGTTAATAGAGGATTATTTCAAATCCCTTAATGATTCTGGTCTGTCTGCTTCAAGTGTATGCTGCAGGCGTTTTGCAATTAAAAACAGGCTTAGGGCTTCAATGGAAGGGTATGGAGAAGCAGCAAGGGCAGCGATGGAATACAGCCTTGAAAAGATAGATAAGAAAATCAAAGCCCCTGGACGATCCCGACAATCAATTGGAGCCGATAAGGTGATAAATGAAAAAGAATATACTTTGCTTATGGAGAAAGCCAGGAGCGACCGCCAGAGAAGATTTATAGAATTTCTTTATACTACAGGTTCCAGAGTTTCAGAAATGATAGGTGTTTTATTACCTGATTGTACAATAAAAAATAATACAGTCACAGTCAGGTTAAAGGGAAAGGGAAATATTAAAATGGATTATAAGGAAAGATCCGTTTTTATTACCCTGGCAATTTTTCATAGAATCCGTATTACAATTAAAGGGGTAAATTATATTTTTGAGAATGGCAATATT
>JAQIBN010000063.1 GCA_027859095.1 Spirochaetia bacterium
TGTAAACATTGTGGAATCAGACAAGATCATTAATGGGGATAAAAAATTATTCCATGCTCCCATAAATATATATATGGGTATTTTTATGTTTTTACTTCAATTTCTGATCGTAAGTCATAAAGAAGTTGAAGTGCAGCCATAGGGGTTATATTATTAAGATCCAATGATTTAATTGTACTTTCCAATATATCGTTTTGAGTAAATAAAGAGGGTTGAGCGCTTTTAGTTCCAGCAGGAGAGACATCTATACTATCATTTTTTAAAGTATTTATTCCTGAAAGTATGGAAGAAGCTCTTAAAAGGACTGACCCAGGAATCCCTGCTAATTTGGCAACATGAAGTCCGTATGAATTTCCTGCTACACCTTCAACAACTTTCTTTAAGAAAATAATATCACCAGTATTTTCAATAACCTCAAGATGAAGATTTATAAGCTTATTATCATCTATTTTTGTTAGCTCATGATAATGGGTTGCAAATAGTGTTTTTATATTAAGATTAAGTAAATATTCTGAAATAGCCCAGGCAATAGCCAGACCATCATTTGTACTTGTGCCCCTGCCAACTTCATCCATAATAACAAGAGAGTTTTCAGTTGCATTTCTTAGTATGTAGGCAGTTTCATTCATCTCTACAAGAAATGTAGATTCTCCTCTGGCAAGATTATCAGAAGCACCAACTCTGCAGAAAATTTTATCTGTTATTCCTATTTTTGCAGAATTTGCAGGTATAAAAGATCCTGATTGAGCCATGAGAACAATAAGTGCTACCTGCCTTAAGTAGGTGGATTTACCAGCCATATTAGGGCCAGTAATTAACGCAAAAGATTTTCTTTCATTTTCAAGAACTGTTGAATTTGGAACAAAATCACCGGCACCAATATTAGATTCAACAACAGGATGCCTTCCCTCTGAGATTTCCAGTTTGGAATTAGTGAATATTTCCGGTTTAATATAACCATATACTGTTGCTGCCTGGGCAAAAGATTGTAAACAATCAATATTAGAAATATATGAGGAAACTCTAAAATATATCTGGATATGTTCTTTAATTTTATTTCTTATTACAATGAAAAGCTCTTTTTCAAGAGAAATAATTTTTTCAGCAGCACTGTTTAGGTCTGATTCAAGTTCTCCGAGTTTTTCTGTTGTATATCGTTCGTTGTTCACCAAAGTTTGACGTCTTATAAAATGTTCAGGCACTATATTCAGGTTCGAATTTGTTACTTCAATAAAATGTCCAATAATTTTATTATATTTGATTTTTAAATTGGAGATTCCTGATTTTTCCTTTTCAGTTTCCAGATATTCTTTCAAATATTGGTGGCTGTTGTCCTTCATTTTTTTTAAAGAATCAAGCTCTTTGTTATATCCTTTCTTAATTATTCTCCCTTCAGTTAAAAGAATCGAAGGTTCATCAGAAATGGAGTTTATAATTTTATCTATAACAAATTTGACAGTTTCTATTATTTCTTTATTTAGATATAAATTATATGAATTGTGTTCAAGCTCTTTGAGCATTTCAGATATTTGTAGAATACTATCAAGACTGTGTGCAAGAGCGTTTAAATCTTTAGCATTAGCTTTATCCATAGCTATTTTAGAAGATAATCTTTCAATATCCATTACAGATTTAAGTTGATTCCTTACAGAATTCAATATTATTTGTTTATGATAAAAATATTCAACAGTAGAATGTCGAACTTGAATTTCATTAATATTTGTTAAAGGTCGAACAATCCATCTTTTAAGTTTTCGTGAACCCATTCTTGTTTTAGTTTTGTCAAGAATACTAATTAAAGAGAAGTTTTCTGTATTGTCATGTAAGTTTCGAAGAAGTTCAAGATTTTTTTGTGTTGCCTCATCCATTCCCATATATTCTGAATCTGAATAAACCTTAAGACTTTGAATATGTGGAAGTAATGATCTTGAAGTTGAATCAATATATTCCAGTAATACAGCTCCTGCAAAAATTTCAGGACTTTTTCTGGTTAATCCAAATGCTTTTAGATTTGAAACGCCTAGTTGCCCGGTAATTTTTAAAAAAGAACTGTCATAATCATATTTCCAATCCGGATAACGATTAATAAGTAACCCTGGTTTTTCTGCCACTAAACGTTTTATTATAGAGTCTTCTTCCAGCAAAGATTCCTGTATGATTAACTCAGAAGGATTTATACTAAAAAGTTCTTTTTTAAGTTTATTTTCTCTTTCATTAAAATCTATTGCAGTTGCACCGAATTCAGCTGTAGAAAGATCCAGGTAAATAAAGGAGATAAATTCCCCAATACGTCCTATAGATACTATGTAGTTGTTTTGATTACCTCTAAGATAATTTTCATCAATTACAGTACCAGGAGTAATTATTTCAACAACTTCCCTATCCACAATACCCTTACCCTTTTGAGGTTTTGAAGTTTGTTCACAAATAGCAATTTTTTTCCCGGCATTTAACAATCTTGGAATATAATTACCAGAAGCATGATATGGTATCCCGCACATAGGGATACCATGTCTGGAAGTAAGTGTTATATTTAGTATACGTGAAACTTCAAGGGCATCATTTTCAAACATTTCATAAAAATCACCAAGGCGATAAAATAATACTGTGTCTCTGTTTTCAGATTTAATTCTATGATACTGCAGCATCATAGGAGTAACATCGGACATATTTTAATTACCCGATGATGCTCTTAAAATTAACCGTTCAATAACCTTTTCAGTAATATCCACTTCATAGTTATAATATAAAATATTTGGATCCTTTTTTCTCAGTACAATAGAAAATCCTTCATTTTCAGCTATAAACTGGATAGTTTCTATAATTTCGTTAGAAAACCCTGAAGAAGTTAGAAGATTTTCCTTTTTTGATGCTATTCTATCAGACATTATTTTATGATATTCTTGGAGATACTGCTGTTTTTTTAAAATATCATCATCAAGCCGTAAAACAAGATTATCATTATTATTATTTTCTGCTTCTATCTTCTGTACCTGGAGATCTCTTATTTCATCCATTTTTTCATTTGTAGTTACATCAACTTTATTTGTTAATTCGTCAATCTCTCTCCATGCTGTAGATTCCTTAAAATAGTCAGATACTATCTTCGTAAGATCTACAACACCTATCATTGTAAGTTTTTCTGCAAAACTGAAACTTGAAAATAATATACAAATTATTCCTATAAATACTATCTTTTTATTCAAAGATAACTCCTTTAATATGTTAATAGGTTAAAATAAACCAAATTGAAATGCAATTACAAGATCCATACCTGAATCAGGATTATCTGTATTTGTGAAAATATCACCTTGCTCCCAGTCAATAACTCCATTATTAATTTTAAATCTTTTAGTTAAATATAAGCCAATTGGTAATCCTGGAATTGTAAAACGTATACCTCCACCAAAAGAAAAGTAAAAATCATCAATAAAATCATTTTTAGTTATGTCAGCTTCAGAAAGTTCCGTCCAGAAACCTGTACCACTAAAAAACAAATCTCCCCAGAGAACATTTTCCGCTATGGGCATTCTAAGTTCAATCCAGTTATCCCACATTGCTTCACCGTCCTGTTTAAAACGCCATCCTCTGGCAATATTCATTCCATCAGTGTAGAGCATATCTCCGGTGGTAGCATTAATATTCCAATCCCATCCATTTGCATCATCATAGTAATATTGTTTTAACATTGCAGAAAAAGATGTATGAACAGCTAACACTGTTTTAAATGCATAATTATCAGATACAGGTACATCAATTAGTTTGAGGAAAGCTTCTGCTTTTGACTGTGATTTTATATAGTGCGTGTCTCCACCAATAAACCCACCGGTATAAGTTGTAAGCTGATTTAATAAAAAACCATTGGTAGGATTAGTTACAAAGTCTCTTTTATCCCACATAAGATTAAGCCATAATTTATCATTCAACTGCCAGTTTTCAAGGTTATTTCTTATAGCTGGATTGTATGGTCTATAGACTGAATTATCATAAAAAATATTATTTAGAGCCGAGCTTACGCCTGTTGCAGTGGTAAACCTGCCTATTGGTGTATGAAAAGTATAACCTGTATTGGCACCTATAGAAAACTGAATATTATCATAATCCATTAAATAAGCACTATCTATCGTTTCTCCATTAGCTACAGCAGCCTTCCATTCGTCATAGGAACTGTAGGGGTCAGGTGCTGCAACTTCATTATTATAATCATCTTCAGTAAATCGAACAGGTAAAATATCCTGAAGTATTCCACTGTAAACCTGATGAGAGAAAGCAAAATTACCTCCTAGAGACCATCTTTTGCCCATAAACCATCTTTCAGTAAAACCTAATGTTAAACTTTGTTTTGTTGGAGAAAGTTCCGTTCCAATACTAAGAGTTTGTCCCATTCCTCTAAAATTATTTTCATTCCATTTTAAAAATCCGGCTATGGGATAATCACCTGCAGCTCCGGTAAAAGTAACCCCAAACTGAATGTCTGTATTTTTCCCTTCTTCTACATTAATTACCAGATCCATCAGTCCTGCAGCACTTCCGTAAGGGGTTTCAGGTGCTACAGTAGAAAAAAGTCCAGTATTATACAGATTTTGGATTCCAGCAATTACCTTGTCTTTACTGAATATATCACCCTCAACCATGGGTATCTCTCTATAAAGAATAATATCCTTTGTTTTTACATTCCCTTTGATGATAATATTTTCTATGTGAGCTCTTCCTTTTTCAATAATATTCAGGTTATATGTAATTGTATTATTTGTTTCATTCCTTTCTTCAGTTAACTGAATATCGTTATATATATACCCATCATTATAATAAAGATCTGAAAGTCTGGAAAAATCCATATCAAATCTTGATTTATTAATTATATCACCCTTTTTATGATTAATTAATTTAAGGAGTTCCTCCTCACTAAACAATTCATTTCCAGTAATATTCAGTTGCTCAAATATCCATTTTTGTCCTTCTTCAATGATAAATGTCAGGGCCAGATAATTTCTTCCATTTTCTGATTCAACTAGTTTCTTACCGACATCTACAACTTTGGCATCAAGATAACCACGTTCTTTATAATAAGATTCAAGGGCATATTTATCTGATTCAAGTTTATTGTCTTCAAAAACCCCACTATTCAATAAAGATTGTGCCTTTATTGAAAGCTTCCCTTTGAGTGTAGACTCTGAAAATACTTGATTACCTGAAAAAATAATTTCTTTTATTCTTGTTTGACTCCCCTCATCTATTCTAAATGTAACTTCAACAGTATTATCACTAAGTTCCAAACTCGTCGCTTCTACACTTGTATCCGGATAACCTTTACTATGGTAGAGATCTATAATTGTATCTTTATCATATTTCAATTTTGTTGTACTAAAAATATCATCACGTTTTAATAATATACTATCTAGAATATCACCCTTTCGTAATTTATTATTACCAGTTATTTTAATATCATCAACGAGTGGTTTTTCTTCAACTGAAAATATAATTGCTACACTGCTGCTGTCTTCATCTCCAGGTTCCGCTTCAGCAGTGAAATTAATTTTAAAATAATCCAAAGCAAAAAGTTTACTCTGGAGATCTTTATAAACACCTGGAGAATAAAGTTTCCCCAAAAATTGAGAAGTAATACCT
>JAQIBN010000066.1 GCA_027859095.1 Spirochaetia bacterium
CCAAGTTCATCACTAATAGATGCTGTAAGAAGATCCGCTCCAGATACATGACAGGCAGTTCCCTTACAAACCTTAATAAGATGTTTACCCATGGGTGTAAAACGAAACTGGGAATAAAAAGTTGCCACTCCATATATATCAGATGAGGGAACCTCTATAACATCAGCTACAGCCTCTACAAGGTCATCCGGGAGATAACTGTGTCTATTTTGTATTTCCTGAAGAAGGGGAATAACTTTTTCCGGTTCAGAACCTACTTGTTCAACTATTTGTTGTGCTTCTTCGAGTACAGCGTTACTGCAATCCTTACATGCCATTATAGACCTCTCTAAAAATGAAGATTAGTCATAATATTATATTAAGAGGGAAAAATACAGAAAAATATTTGTTTATTTTATAGTCGAAGGTTTAAAAGAAAGATAGCTATGAAATATTATACCATTTTATAAATATTAATAATTCAGAGATTGTTTTGCATACAATTGGCAAGTACCTTCAGGAACATTTAAAAGAATGGCTTTCGGGATATTAAATTTAGAATATTTTCCTGGTAATAAATTACCAGTCAATGGGCGGTTGTCCCTAGGGGACAGGGATTTGTAGTTGAGGTACAGTGTTCTACTGTATAATCTCCTTAACAATTTTTTCAACACGTTGACGCACATCTTTCCAGACCCATCCATTAAGAAAAACAGGATCCGGCTCGGATTCAGCATCTTCAAACCATGAAAGACTGCGAACAGCAAGAAATCGCCCGGCATTACCGTATTTTTCACAGAAATAGTCCAACGCTTTATTAAGAGAAATATCATAAACTACAGTATAACCGAAGAAAATTTGCAGACTTAGGATCAAGTTTTAATTTTGGGGAGAGATCAAGAAGTCTGGTTTTGTTATAATGAGATCGTATAAGAAGCCAGTCTTCCCATTTCCCTCGCTGCAGAACCCTTTCAATAAGCCAACGTTCATTCCGCTCAGGATCAACTTCTTTCCGCGATACATCCCAAAACAATTCAGGAGAAAGATTATTTATCCAAGATTTCATAATGTAATTATACACACCAGCAAAGTGGCAGACAAGTGCATAAGTAGAAGTGGTATAAATTTGCCAGAACACACATAAAATATTATTTCAAACAGAGTAGCAAAAAAGGAATATACACAAATACTTATCCGGGCAATTAAAAGAAGGATAGTCAGCAGGGATACAATCAATCATATCCCTGCTTAAAAATTACTTTTTTTGTTCTACTGCTTTATTTAACGTTACAAGAAATTCATCTAATGGTTTCTTGTGAATTTTAGCAGCCTTTTCAACTGACAAAAATCTTGTAATAATTCTTCTTAAAGAATATCTTCCCACACTTTTTATGCCCATTGCCTGCATTACATTTTCAATATCGCCATACTTTTCTAAAATATCGAATACTCTTGTGTCTTTTGTAATTGTCAATGTTGTCTCCTTTATTTATTGTGATTGTTTATTATTAATTAAAGACGCGATAAATTGCGTCGCTACGGTTGCACCTCGAATTGTCCCATCATGCCATCGTCTTCATGTTCAAGGAAATGACAGTGATACATGTAGAGGCCTGTATAATCTTCAAACTTTGTTATAAATCTAACAGTTTCCCCTGGCCAAAGGAGAACTGTATCCTTCCATCCTGATTCTGCTGGGGACGGAGGAACACCATTCCGATCAAGAATTAGAAATTGTACATCATGAATATGAAAGGAATGAGGGATCTGCATCATTCCCATTGGCCTGTTATAGATCTCCCATATCTCGGTATTGCCAAGTTTAACAATCTCATCAATCCGGGACATATCCATCTTTTTACCATTTATACTGAAGGTTCCCATTCCTGTTTGCATCACAAATTTTCTAGTTATGTCAGCCTTGGATTCAGGAATCCTGACAATTCTGTTTAAACGGGAAGGGATAGTATCTATAGATAATGCAGAGTTTTTCTCTACTCTAAACTGTATAGCTTCAAATTCTCTCCCTTTGTAAATTTCTACTTTAAGGGACAAATATTTACCTGCTAATCCTGAAAAATTAACAATTATTTCGGCTCTTTCCCCAGGGGAGAGAACAGAGGAGTTCATTTCAACAGCTTTTTCGAGAAATCCCCCGTCTGATGCTATCTGACTAAAGGAAGTTCCATCACTAAGGCTTATTTTATACAGACTGGAATTGGATCCGTTAAGAAGCCTGAATCGGACCATGGAATCAGGTACATCCAGATAGGGTTTTACAGATCCGTTAATTGTTACAGTATTCCCTATAAGACCATTCATTATCTCATGTCTAGAGGGTCTGTAAGCGAAGGTCCCATCATTATAAAATCTCCTATCCTGTATTATAAGAGGAATATCATTTATTCCATAATCCTTAGGAATATCCAGATTATCTGAATTCGGATCATCAATAATAAACATACCTGCCAGACCACGATAAACCTGCTCAGCAGTTGTTCCCATTATATGAGGGTGATACCAGAGAGTAGCGGCCTGCTGATTTACTGTAAACACAGGATTCCAGGATTCTCCAGACTCAATAATCTGATGAGGGCCTCCATCAGCTTCTCCGGGAATATGCAGACCATGCCAGTGAACTGTAGTTACTTCATTAAGGGTATTGTTAACTTTTATACTTACTTTATCGCCTTTATTTAACCGGATAGTAGGTCCCAGATAGTTGCCATTAAATCCAAGGGTTGGTGTTGCCTTAGAACCAAAAAAGGAGACACTCCCAGTTTGAACTGTTAGTTTGTAAATTTTTTCACCAGCAGATGTCCTTTCAGATTCCAGAACTGGTGGTATAAATAACTCTTGGGAAAAAGGAGTGAACCCCTGAGCAAAAATGACTAAAGGTAAAAATACCAAAGTTACAATGAAGTATTTTAAATGATTCATAGAAATTATCCTTTGTAAGGAAGTGTTTGAAACTCTTCCCCACAAAGATCATTAACTTTACTATTTTTGTCAAGTATTATTTTAGTTCATTCTCAAAAACATCTCTAAAAACCATTAAGCCAGTCATCATCGAAGGGAACCCAGCTGTTGATGCAGTTAATAATATTGCATGTTCAATTTCTTCAAGACTGCACCCAGCATGTTCTGCCTTTTGAATATGTGTACGCAGGGCAAGTTCATGCCCCCCGGCAGTAGAAACACCTATCTTTATCAACCACCTGGTTTTATCATCCAGAGGGCCACCCTGATTATGCAGTAACTTCCCAAAGTCTTCATAAGCACCTGCAATCTCTTTATGTCTTTTGATAAAAAATCCAAAATTATCCTCTTTCTTACCCATCTACAGCTCCTATTTAAAATATGAAGAATCGATTATATTAATACCAGCCTGTTTCATTTCAGCCTCTTTTTCCAGAGCATACCCAGCTGGAGCATCAATAGAACGTGTTAAATCCATTATAACATAAGTTTCAAATCCATGTTTAATAGAGTCCATAGCACTAAAAAAAACACACCAGTCAAAAGCCAGACCGCAAAGATACACTTTTTGTATACCATGATCTGTCAGATAACCCTTAAGTCCTGTGGGTGTTGTTCCATCATTCTCAAAAAATGCTGAATAAGAATCCATCTCCAAATTTTTGCCTTTCCTAATTACTAAATCAGACTTCTCTACCTTTAAATCTGAATGAAACTCAGCACCAAATGATCCTTCAACACAATGATCAGGCCAAAGTGTTACATCCATGCCAAAAACTTTCTTAGTACTAAAAGGTTCAAGATTATGTGTAGAGGCAAATGAGATATGAGATGGAGGATGCCAGTCTGCTGTAAGAACTATCTTTTCAAACTGTTTTCCAGGAGGGCTGATTAGATTATTGATTCCATCAACAATTTCATCTCCGCCATTTACAGCAAGAGCCCCATGGGGACAAAAATCCACTTGCAGATCAACAACTAACAATGCACTGTTTTCCAAATTATTCATATACACAGTTTACATTAAACCGTTTTCCATGAAAAGGGATTTGTAAACAGGAATTTGCCTATTATGGATCAATTACTTCTGAATAATCACTTAGCTCGAGTAACTGTAATCTCTCCGGCTTTATGGAGTCCAAATTTAGTAAGGACGGGACCAATAATTTCAAAAAATATTGAGGATGCCGTTACTGTTGTAATTACAGCTGTACCAATTGCTGCTCCCATAGGACCTAATTGGCTGAACTCCTGCTTGACTATTAAAGATAGACCTATAGCTACACCTGCCTGTGACAGAATCCCCATACCCAGATATTTCCTTATCTTTGATTCAGCCCCGCTGATGAGTGCACCAAAAAAAGCACCACTCATTAAACCTGTGGTTCTGCCAACTATATAAACGAGGCCTAAGATCCCCAAAGAAGGCAATGCAGCAAGATGTAGATTTGCTCCTGCCAAAACAAAAAACATTACAAAAAAGAGGGGCATGACATTACGCATCTGGTCCCCTAACTGTTCCACAAGCTTACGGTTCTGTGTATTCACAATAACCATTCCTGACACCATATTTGTCAATATCAATGACAAATTAAAAATTTTACAGAAACCTGTAATAGCTAGAACTGAACCAAATAGTATAATAAGAAGATCTCTTTTTTGAGAAATTTTCCTGGCAAGAAATGAAAGGACAAATCCTGACAAAAAACCAAGCAGTATACTGAAAAGTATCTCTAATAAAGGTTCTGATAGCAGATTTAATATTGATTCCGAATGCCCACCCCCGGTACTGGTAATAAGATGGCTTGCAATTGCTGATGAAAATCCGAATATTATTATTCCTAGACCATCGTCAAATCCTACTACGGAGTAGAGAGCACTTGTAAGACTTCCTTTAGCCTTAAATTCCTGGATTATGGCAACAGTACCCGCAGGTGCTGATGCCGGTGCAATTGACCCGAAGATCAGAGCCATAGGAAGATTTTTTGTAAAAATATAAACTGCAGCAGTGACAATTATAAATGCCATAAAGGATTCACTCAGAATTATCCAAATAATTGACTTCCCCTGTTTCTTCAGTGTAGAAAATTTTAATTCCAGACCAATACTTATTGCAACAAAGCTTAATGCAATATCAGTAATAAACGAAAAACTGTTTTGAACTTCATTGGATAGAATATTTAAGAGAGAGGGGCCGAGAAATACCCCTACAATCATAAAGCCGATAATAGAAGGGAGCTTAACGTACTTCATTATTTTGCCTGTATAGAATCCGGACATAGTAATAATTCCAGCAATCATCAATAAAGGAAGGCCCAGTGAATGTATCCAGTGTTGGAGGGTAACTACCATTAGAAACTTATCCCCCCACTGGTATAAAACAGATCCTGTATAGTAATCATTACCTCATCTATTGTGGGTCCGTATTCAGAAAGCATATTTATTCTTCTGACTATATTATTGCTGGAACTCTTGTTTACTACGGCTGTTATTGTTCTGGAAAACATCCTGTTATCATTGCTCCAAAAAGTTGAAAACAGCGGCATGCTGTGAAGATAATATCCGGCATTCCTTGTTTCTGTAACAGCTATAGCAGCTCCATCTTCTGCAGAAAAGATTTCCAGAATGTCCTCGAAGACATCTTCTCTTTGGATAAATACATTGAACATACACTTGTCTCTTTGAGTAAATTCCTCTTCCGGCACATGTTCTTCCGGAGTAAGAATTGTGTAGATCCTCTCAAGGGAGTTTTCATTTTTTACAGTTTCAATAATTTCCAGGGTTTTGCTCAGCTTCGATATTGATGAAAGTATTTGAATGTGCTCATTCCTCTTTTCTTTAGGACCAATGATAAAGAAAATCAAATTTGCATATTTCCCATCTATAGATTTAAAATCAATACCACTTTTAGAAGTAATTAAACCTACAACAAACCTATTTATTCCTTCTATGCTACAATGAGGAATGGCTAAACCCATGCCTATACCTGTAGTACTCAGATCTTCTCTGTTTTTAAGTAAGTCATACAGTTGATTTGCATTAAATTCTTTAAGAGTACCGGTTTTTACGACGAGCTCTGATATCTCTTTCAAGATATTATCTCTTGTTTTACTTTCTGAATTAATCCTGATGCAAGCTTTATCCAAATTGTTTATCAATCCCATATTATTTCTCCCCTGCTTCTAATTCCAAAAATTTATTTATCACTTCCTGCTCTGAATTACACTCAACTAATTCGTTTACAAAATCAGAATTTTTAAAAATCCTGCTCAGTCTTGAAAGCAGTTTAAGATGTACGACATCACTATCTGTGTAAACAAGACAAAAAAGCTTTGTAAGTTCACCATCAGTGGAAGAAAAATCAATTCCATCCCGGGCAATTCCAAGTAGTATAATTGGTCGACTGGATTTATTTTGTCCCGGATTCCTTGGGTGAGGGAACGCTACTCCAGAGCCTACTGCTGTTGATAACATCTTCTCTCTGTTGAGGAGTAATCTGTACAAATCCTGCCATTCCCCCGGAACCCCTTCAGAAACCAGATGTTCCGCTAGTTCTCTTAAAACAGCCTCTTTGTTCTTACCTTTCAAACTTGTAAGTATGAGCTCCTGCTTGAGAATACGGGATAAGGGAACGGGAAAATCATCAGCTTCAATAAGCTTAGCAATACCATCACTTACTTTTTTCTGCATACCCGAAACAAGCCATTCTGAAATTACAGACCTTAAAAAGCGCCACTGACCGGCAACCTTAACTGATGGGATTTCTCCCCGGGAAAGCATACGGTGAACTGTTTTTTCCGCAACTCGAAGGTAAGCAGCTACTTCACTCAATGTCAACACTTCATCTTCTTGCATTATTGTCCTCTTTTGTCCATATTAGTATCATAATGTCTTGTTTTGACAAGAGTCAAGATCTAATTAGCCTAGAATTTCACTATTAATTTTTTATTGCTGATCCAACCATAGCAGGAGACATACTACTCTTACAGTAATAAAAATTCCTAAAATACTTTCATTCATATAGAAAATGAGCATCAGTCATCCCAGAAGGAGTGACAAAGGTGAGTTTTTTCTGTATTGTGTACAAGCAACTTATTACAAAATCAAACAAACTACAGCTTGAATCTGGAGACACGAATGCCAACAGTTATGATTGTTGATGATGAAGAGTTAATCCGAAGTTTAATACGAAAAAGTCTTTTAAGATTAGGTTATAAAGTAATTGAAGCTGAGAATGGAAAAAAAGCAATGCAGCTTGTAGAAACTGAAGATATAGATCTTATTATTGCCGATCTGGTTATGCCAGAAAAAGGTGGATTAGAGTTGATAATGGAGCTGAATAATAATTATCCTAATATTCGAAAGATTGTTATTTCCGGGAAACTACCTGTTAATAATGAATCTATATCAGGCCTGGCTGAAGATTTTGATGTAAAGGCAGTATTTTCAAAACCTTTTGAAATATTTGATCTTCTAAAGGTAGTTAAATCATTAATTCCGGTTACAAATCCCGAATAAACAATCAAATTTATTGTATTTCAGGGTTATATATATATATTTTTGAATTACGATTAAAATCGTATTTTTCCTGCTTACAAACAGGGATATCTGACAGTTCCCCTTTTCTAAAC
Organism: Spirochaetia bacterium; assembly: GCA_027859095.1. GTDB lineage: Bacteria > Spirochaetota > Spirochaetia > B11-G9 > B11-G9 > JAJRQE01. The sequence continues at coordinate 7,590 of JAQIBN010000066.1, forward strand.
CCTATGGTTTCAAACCAGTCAGATGTCCTTGTGGTCAATACAAATACTTTCTTTATTTTCTTTTTTACAGCTCTATCTAATAAATATTTAATAAGTTTACTTCCAATTCCCAGTTTTATATAATTTTGATCAACAGCAACAGCTGCAATTTCACCAAAACCTTCCGGATATTCTACTAATGAGGCACAACCATGGATAACACTGTCTGTTTCATAAATAAAAAAACTATCAATTTGATTCAAAAGAAATTGTTTATCCCTTATTAAAAGAGTTCCATCTTTTACAAAAGGCTCCATTATTCTAAGAACACCGGATATATCGATATCTTCCATTTTTCTTATCTTTTCAAACTCATTTCCATATATCATTGTCCCTACACCAAGGTTTGAAAAAATCTCTTCTAAGAGAGACCCCTTGGTTTTACCATTTAGAAGATGAACCCTGTGAACTCCTCTGCTCACAGCATCTTTTGCTCTTTTAATAGAGTCTAATTCTTCAATTTTATTTTTATTTAAATCAAGAAAGCTATCAACAATTTCCATTTTAATTCTGGATATCCGCCCTTCATAGGAAACTCCAAAATTTGCAGGAAAATTATATTTATCAGATTTAAGAACAGGATTTGAACTTATAAAAAAAAGTTTTTCCGCTCCAATGAGTTCACTTATTGAAATAGCCAGATCATCAGAAGAAATATTATAAGGTTTTCCATTAGCGTTCCAACCTATACAGGGGAAAATTGGAACAAAAGAATTTTCCATAACCTTTAGGAGTGGTTCCTTTTGGATCTTCTCAACAGCTCCCGAATTTAGATAATCTACACCATCTACAATACCAATGCTTTTAGCCTTTACCCAGTTCCCAACCAGGGCATTTACGTTATTACCAGAAAGAGCAGTCATAATCTTGTTGGAAACATCAAATGCCGCCATTTTTACAAAAGATATCATTTCTGAATCAGTAATCCTTATTCCATTATGAAAACTACTGTTTATATTATATTGATTAAGTATCTCATCAATTCTATTTCTGGCACCGGGAACAATAATAATTCTTATACCAGCCTGATGAAGAATAGAAAGATCCTTAAGTAGAACAGGAAAATATTCATAATCAATAATATCATTGTCAATTTTTATAACAAAGGCTTTGCCTCTAAATCTATTTATATATGCAAAGACTTCTCGAATTACTTCTATATCACCTCTTTCTATTTCCATACCTAGTTCTAATCCAGTAATTTTATTTGGTCAAGATCAATTTCAAATTCAAGAGAGCCAGTATTAAGAGCATTCTTTAGTTTCATAATTTATATTATATAACTAATTCCGTAATTAATTCCAGTTTTTTTAATTTATCAACTCTTACCATAAGCCTCCCTATATTCTTTAACTACTTCAGCCATTATAGATAGGGCAATTTCTTCAGGATTTGCAGATTTTATATTAAGACCAATAGGACTATGAATATTTTTGCATTCATCTTCTGAGACACCGTCAATAATTAGTCTTTCGACCCTGTCTTTGTGGGTAGAGCTGCTGCCTAAAGCACCTATATAAAAACTCTCGGTTTTAAAACCCAGTTTTAATGCCTGATCATCTATTTTAGTATCATGAGTAATTACTGCTATTGCGGTATAGGGGTTGAACGAAATCTCTTTAAATGCTTTTCTGGGCCATGTTTTTAAGAGTCTGATAGTTTTTGAAAAACGCTGATCCCTGGCAAATGCAGTCCTGGGGTCAATAACTGTAACCCGGTAACCGGTTAATTCTGCAATAGAACTAAGAGCAATACCAATGTGGGAAGCACCCACAATAATCAGTTGAGGGCCAGGTTTTAATACAGCAGAGAATATCTCATAATTACCAATTGACCGAATACTGGTTTCATTGGTCTTTATAAGCTGATTTTCAATATTTAATTTGATATCTTCTGAAAGGTTCTCTTTAGAATTAAAAGACCCCGGCATAAAATTACCCTCACTATCCATAATAAACATAGATCCAATATGTTTTTCCGGTCCCAAACTAATTAAGCCCCATTTACCACCCCGGCCATCTTCAGCCAGCTTGCAAAAGGAGTCAAAAATAAGAGTATCCAAAAAACCAACAGAAACGGTTACTTCCCCTCCACAGGGAGAAATCGACCCTAAAATTTCATCATCTATTTGACAAAATTTTATTATCTCAGCCTGACCTGTTTCAAAAACTCTTTCTGCTACTGATAAAACTGTAGATTCAATACAACCGCCACTAACTGAACCAGCCATTATTCCAGACCTGTTTACAGCCATAACCGCACCACGGCCTCGAACTGCAGATCCCTGGAGGTTTATTAAAATACCAATAACAATGGATGTTTCACCATTATTCAGCCATTCTTTTACTTCTTTGATTATTTCCAGCATTATAATAATATGATTATAAATTTTTTCATTTTTTACTCCTATTCATTGGTGACTATAAAAATATAGAGTAATTTTATTAAGAATGAAAGTAAAAGCCAAAAAATAGCAAAAAAATTATTACTTTATCGGTTATTGACCGACAAATGCCTCTATCCCTATTGACTCATTTTACAAGTAGAAATAACCTTAGTTATTATGCAGAAAAGCAAACAGGACTACTCAAACATTGATAATAAACAAAGAATAATTGATACTGCTACAAAACTGTTTATAAAACACGGCGCTCATAATACAAGTCTTGCAGATATAGCAATCGATCTTGGTATAAGCAAGGGAACCCTTTATTATTATTATTCATCAAAATCTGATCTTATATTTGATGTAACAGATATTTATATGAAAAGGTTAAGTTCAAAACTTCTTAACTGGATTAAGGGGCATGACAGTAGAAAACAGCCTGCAGAAATAATTTCTGTAGTATTTAAAACTATGTTTAAAACAACATCCCGGGGTAAACTTCATATTTATCTTATTTATGAGGCAATAACACATAATGATGCATTAAAAACCAGAATTAAACTTGCTTATTCAAAATGGCAGGAAATGCTTGAAGAAGGGCTTGGGAAGATCCTTTCAGATAAAAAAGATCCGGCTATTATTGCAGAAATTATTTTGACAATGATAACAGGGGGAGTAGTCCATTCAGCTTTGGGCATAAAAATGAGCCCAATGAATGAAGTTCTTCCCCCTATTGTAGATTAGAATCAGAGCTTGTTTCTGAATTAAGCTTCTGTTCCTGCAGCAAGAAGTTCTTTCTCAATAACTTCAATAAATGATTCTTTTGGAAGTGCACCTGCAGCCATCTGAGGTTTACCATCTACAGGAATAAATAGAAGTGATGGAATACTCTGTATTCCAAAAGCACCTGCAAGTTCCTGCTGAGCTTCTGTGTCAACTTTAAAAAAGTTAACCTTACCTTCATACACTGTAGATAATTCCTCAATAATTGGAGCAACCATTTTACAGGGTTGACACCAGTCTGCATAAAAATCAATAACTGCTGGAAGATCGCCTTCAAATTTCCAATCTTTGTTATTTTCGTAATCAAAAATCTCTTTTAAAAATTTATCTTTAGTAAGTTGTGTTGCCATTGTTATCCTCCTACGGATGCACAGACGAGTAGCAAACTTGTTTGCGACCAACCTGTCTTTGTTGTATATAGAATATACTATATATGAATATTTTAATCAAGCCCTCTGCTCAATTTAATTTGCATAACGCTCTATTGATGCACCTGGTTTAATTGTACCAATATAACTTGTAATAAGCTCTGCCATTTTTACCTGTGTTAGATGATCAACAATCTGAACTCTAACATCATCCAAAGGAACAGAACTTGCCGCTTCTTTTGCAGTAAGCTTAATAATATGGTAACCAAACTGAGTCTCTACAACATCACTGACACTACCAACATCTAATGCAAATACAGCGTCTTCAAAAGATTTAACCATCTTGCCCCGTCCAAAAGATCCCAGGTCTCCACCATTTGTATTACTTGGTCCTTCAGAAAGTTCTCTTGCTAAATCAGAAAACTCATCACCATTATTTACTCTATCTTTAATAGCATTGATCCTTTTAAGAGCATCTTCTTTTACAGATTCAGCTGCTTCAGGTTCTACCTTAATAAGTATGTGACTGGCTCTAACCTGTTCCGGTTTAGAAAAATACTGACTATTACCCTGATAAAAGGTCAATACTTCTGAATCTTCTATTTTAATAGAAGGTCCATATTTACTTGTAATATAATCTTCAACAAGAAGAGTCTTACCAATATCCATTCTAATTTCTTCTTCAGTCATACCCTGGGCAGCAAGTTCTTTTTTGTAAGTAGCTTCGTCTGGGAACTGACCCTTTACTGTATCAACCTGTGTATCTATAGCAGAATCAGCAACTGTAAGACCTTTTGATTTTGCATCCTGATACAAAAGTTCCTGGTCTATAAGATTTTCCATAACTTTAATTTTTAAATCTGCAAGTTGTGTATCCTGAAAATTTACACCCTGACCCTCATACTGCTGAATAATAGCCTGAACCTGACCATTATATGTTTTTAGAGGAATTGAGACACCGTTTACCATTGCTGCAGCTTCTGATGCTACATCACTAATAGGTTCTCTTTCTGAACTTACACTGGTATTAACTGGTTCTTTTACTGGTTCTTTTGATTCTTCTTTTTTTCCACCTGCAAAAAGAGCCAGGGGTAAAATAAGAAGAAAAAGCAGGGAAAACAATAATCCCCTTTTAATTTTGCATTTATTCATTTACTTCTCCATATTATTAGAGACAGGTACTTTATCAACCCCTCTCATGTATTTAGTAATGAAGGAGAATATAATGCTAAATTGATTCTAAATCCAGTAAAAATTATAATTTTCTTGAATAAAAACCTAAAACAAGACGATTTGGGTCAACAACTTTAAAATCTCTGTCACCCCATTCTCTTTTTTGTATATCCTGAACAATTTCAATACCCTGATCCTTACAAAATTGATACTGCTTATCAAGATCTTCAACCTGAATTAGTAATACAGCATCAAAAAGAGGTTCAACCTGTTTTGTAGCACTCTGAAGTACAACAATATGTCCACTGGCTGCTTTAAATAAATATCCACTATCATTAAAACCACGATTCCAGTTACCTACAACAGGTAACCTAAGAGTATCTTTATAAAATGCAATAGTCTCTTTAAATTTTTGAGTGAAAAAGCTAAACCTGAATTCCATTTGATTATTTTCCATCTTTCCCCCGGATTGTTATCATAATTCATGTGATGAATATTAGCAACAAAAAGCTTTTTTACGTTGACTTTCGAACAGTCAGATAATAATCTATAATAATGAAAATTAGATACAATGCTCCAGTAGTCCTTAATTATACTTTAATATCTGTCCTTGTTCTTTTAATAAATCCCCTACTTGGAGATTGGTTAATTCCCACATGGTTTATAGTTCCTGGTCAGGGATATTTTAATCCAAACTCAATTGCAAGTTATGTACGGCTTTTTTCACATATTGCCGGACATGCTAGCTGGGAACATCTTTTGGGTAATTTTGCTATAATTCTTCTGGTTGGCCCGATTCTGGAAGAAAAATACGGTTCTTTTTCCTTACTCTTTATGATATTAATTACAGCTTTGGTAACAGGATTACTTAACAGCCTGTTATTTGAAGGGGCACTTCTTGGAGCAAGCGGTGTTGCATTTATGATGATACTACTGGCTCCTTTCACAAATACAAAACCAGGAGAAATTCCACTTACATTTATTCTTATTATAGCCCTTTACATTGTTAAAGAAGTATTCCAGTCATTCCAAAGTAATGATATTGCAGAATTTGCTCATATTGCAGGAGGATTCTGTGGTAGTATTTTTGGATTTATAAAGCAGAAACACAGAATAAAAGAGCTGAAGGCCTATACTGATAATGATTAATCTTTTTGCGCTGTACACAATAACCTCTGATTGATTGACTTACTTTTTTCTGATATATTCCATTTATGATAAAGAAACTTGATTCGATAGTCGTAAAATGTGCAGAACTTGAAAAAGAAATTGCTGATCCTGAAATTATGAAAGATATGGATCGTTACAAAAAAGTTATGCAGGAATACAGCCATATAAAAGAGACCACAGATCTATATAACGAATACAAAGTTATTCTTAGTGAAATTGAAGAAGCTAAAACCCTCCTGGCAGAAGAAAGTGACCATGACATGAAAGAGATGGCAAATGAAGAATTGACTGGCCTTGAAGATAAAGGTGAAAAAATTGAGAAGACCTTAAAGCTTCTTCTTGTTCCCAGAGATCCTATGGATGGTAAAAATATAATAATGGAAATCCGTGCCGGTACAGGTGGTGATGAAGCAGCACTCTTTGCAGCTGATCTCTATAGAATGTACACAAAGTTTGCAGAAACTCATAAATGGAAGACAGAAGTTATGTCAACTAACGAAATTGGCATAGGCGGATTTAAAGAAATAGCCTTTTCCATCTCTGGAAAGGAAGTATACGGAACCCTTAGATATGAAAGTGGTGTTCATAGAGTCCAAAGAGTACCAGCAACTGAATCAGGGGGAAGAGTACATACATCGGCAGTTACCGTTGCTGTACTCCCGGAAGCTGAAGAAACAGATATTCAAATTAAAACCGAAGAACTAAAAATTGATGTTTTCAGATCATCCGGGCCTGGTGGACAGAGTGTGAATACAACAGATTCAGCTGTTCGTATTACCCATTTACCTACAGGTGTTGTAGTAACCTGTCAGGATGAAAAATCACAGATTAAGAATAAAGCAAAAGCACTTAGAGTATTAAGAGCAAGATTATATGAAGCAGATGCCGATAAAAAAGCCCAGGAGAGGTCAGAAAATCGTAAGAGTCAGGTTGGAAGCGGTGACAGATCTGAACGAATCAGAACCTATAATTATCCACAAAACAGGGTTACAGATCATAGAATAAACCTGACCCTTTACAAACTTGAATATGTTATGCAGGGTGATATGACAGAATTAATTGATGGTCTGCAGCTTTCAGCAAATCAGGAAGCATTACAGGAATAATGAAAACTATAAGAGAAGTTCTAACAGACGGAACTTCATTCCTGAGGAACTCAAATACAGCAAACGAAACACCATTTTTAGATGTTCTAATCTTACTCGCATATACCCTCAATATATCAAAAGAAGTACTACTGGCTTCGTATCCGGATAAAATCGAAGAAAAAGATGAAAATATATTTAATAATTTCCTGGAAAAAAGGATATATGGTTATCCTGTTTCATATATAGTAAATACTAAAGAATTTTATGGTTTAAACTTCTATGTAGATGAAAATGTACTGATCCCCAGACCCGACTCGGAAACCCTGGTGGAAGAAGCCATAACTATTTTGAAAGAATTTCCTACTAAGAAAAAAATTCTTGATTTATGTACAGGATCAGGAGCTTTGGCTATTGCCCTGAAACACAGCTTACCAGAACTAAATGTTATCTGTTCTGATTTGTCTGCTGAAGCAGTTGAAGTATGCAAAAAAAATTGCATATCCATTTTGGGAGAGGAATTACTAATAATTGAAGCAGATCTTTTTTCTACAATAAAGTGGAAATTTGATATGATTATTACAAATCCTCCTTATTTAACAGACATAGAAACAGATCTAATGATGAAAAAAAACTGGCCGGAACCGGGAATGGCCCTTAGGGCTGGGGAGGATGGTCTGGATTTTATAAGAAGAATCATTACAGATTCTCCTGATTATATGGAAAAAAATGCTTATCTTTTGATAGAATCAAGTATAGATCAAACTGAATCCATCAAATTGCTATTGGATTCAGGTAAATTCTACAATACAAGAATTGTAAAGGATCTTTCAGGTAGAAACAGGGTTACTATTGGACAGAGAGTGTAGAAATGAGAAATCAGTTGGAAATATTTAAGTCAAAACTAGAAGGTCTAAACGAAAAAGATCAGTCTAAAATAATGGATGCTGCGGAATGGGCGAAAGAACTGCATGAAGATCAAAAGCGTGCCAGTGGAGAGCCTTACTTTATTCACCCCTTACGTGTAGCAGAAACTCTTATTGATATGAATATGGATCCTGATACTATAATCTCTGCCCTACTTCATGATGTTTTAGAAGATACAAATATAGTTTTTAATGAAATAAAAAGCCGCTATGGTAAAGAAGTGGCAAATATGGTAGAAGGTGTTACCAAAATTTCAATATTAAAAGCAAAAAGTAAGTCTATACAGGAAGCTGAAACTATAAGAAAAATGCTTCTGGCTATGGCAAAAGATATTCGGGTTATAATTATTAAACTTGCAGATAAACTGCACAATATGGGTACTCTGGAGTTTTTACCGGAAAAGAAAAGAAAATCAATTGCAAGTGAATGTCTTGAAATTTATGCACCCCTTGCTGACAGGCTGGGTATATCATGGATGAAAGCAGAACTTGAAGATCTTGCTTTAAAACATTTAAACCCTACTACTTTTGATTATATTGAAAGCTATATTGCCTCTAAAAAATCTGAACAGAATAATTACCTTACAAAAGCTGAACTTACAATTCTTAAAACTGCAGCAAAAGATGGATTACGAATAACTGCAAGTACAAGAGCTAAACATATATATTCGATATATAGAAAAATGAAAAGCAGAAAAAAAGATATAAGTGAAATATACGACCTTCTGGGAATTAGAATACTTTGTAAAACAAATAATGAATGTTATACCCTCCTGGGAATTGTTCATAAATTATGGCCCCCTATCGAAGGAAGATTCAAAGATTACATAGCTATGCCTAAAGCAAATCAGTATCAAAGTCTTCATACAAGTGTAATGTGTTATGGTGGTAAAATAACTGAAATACAAATAAGAACAGAGGATATGCATTCTACAGCTGAATACGGAGTTGCAGCACACTGGATCTATAAAGGGACCTCAAAAAGAGTAAATTCAGATATTCACCCAATAATTAACCGATTTAAAAAATGGGATGGAGCTAAATCCGAGTCAAATGAATTCCTGGCAGATATTAGAAGAGAGTTCTTAAAGGATTCAATTTATGTATTTACACCTAACGGTCATATAATTGAGCTTCCTAAAAATTCTACTGCAATTGATTTTGCTTTTCATATACATACTGAAATTGGGGCGCATACTGTAGGTGCAAAGGCTGATGGATCAATAATTCCATTAAATCAGGCTCTTAAAAATACACAAGTTATAGAAATTATGACTGCCAATTCTGCAAAACCACACGTAAACTGGTTGCGATTTGTTGCAACCACAAGAGCCAAAAATAAAATCAGGCATTGGTTAAATCAACATGAAGAGAATCTCTTTATAGATAAAAATATTATAGCAAAGAAAAAGAAACCTCCTAAAGAAGTTCCTGAAAAAGGAATTCCTATTCCTGTACCTGAGGACCCGGATAAAAAACAAACTATTATAAAGCAGGTTCTGGATCAGGCAAAGCTGACCTTTAGAATTGGTGATGAAAAAAATATGATGATTAGCATTGCCCGATGCTGTCACCCTACTACAGGTGATGATATTATTGGTTATATCTCCAGAGGAAGGGGTATTATTGTACACAGAAGAGATTGTACAAACTTAAAAAATATCTCAGAAATTGATGATAGATGTGTAGATGTGCAGTGGGAAGCTGTATCACCCAGAGAAATTCACCGGTTTAAAGTTCAATCTAAAATGACTTCAGATCTCTTCTCAGAAATTGAAGGCGCCGTTAGAAAATATAAAGGTCATTTAATAGAAGGAAGACTCAAAGAAGATGAACGTGGAAAACTAAGTGGAAGTTTTACAATGGAACTGGATAATACAACTGATTATAAAAAAATTATAAAATGTGTGAGAACCATACCTTCTGTTCTTAATATTCAATCAATCTAATTCAAGAACAGAATAAACCTGTGACCAGCAAGTCTCTTCATCAATACTACCCTTAAGAAAAAGTGTTAAAATATCTCTGATTCCTTCAGAAAGACGATTCCAGTACTCTCTCTGCCAGTCTGGAATATTATTGTAGAGTTCTGTCTGTTCACTTGCAGACATTGTACCAACACTGAATGCCAGCAATTGTCTTATCATTGTTAACTGTACATCTGAAGGAAGAGGATCTGAATTTTTTTTAACTTTTCTTTTAGATGGATCAGGAATCCAGGAGTCAAGAAGATCCTGTATTTGTGATTCATCAAGTTCCGGAGCTTCCTTTTGAATTATACCAACAGCAAAATCCTGTATCATCTTTCTCACTCCATCTACAGAATAACTCATTTGAGAGTTTAGAACAGCTGCAGATTCTTTTGCCAGACGCTCAGGATTTATACCACGGAAATTTCCACTATTTCTTCCCTTTGCTCTTCTTTTTATTGCCTCCATGATTACATCTATATCCCCATCATTGGAATTATTGAGAATCAGGTCTACAATTGAAAAGAGTTCATTCCGTTCCACTATTATTTATTTGCTCCGATAGCAGTTTTAAGTTCTTCAAAGCGCTCTAGAATTGGTAAATGCTGTGTACATACATCTTCACATAATCTGCATTCTGTACACATTTCAAGTACACTTAGATCAGTACCCCAGTGATACTTCAGCCTGTCTGCCAAACTTCCTTCAGCATTATAGTACAATCCATTAGCAGATTCTACAAACTTCCAGACAGGTATATCAACTGGACAATTGTTACAGTACATACAAGTTGTACAAAGATTATTAAAATCACTGTCTATATGCCTTCTAATAGTATCAACTTCTTCTTTTGTATACGGCTTAAATGAATCTACAGAAGCTACAGCTGTATCTATATCATTTTTATTTCTAAATCCTGTTAGCATTACAGATATATCTTTATTATTCATTAAAAAATGAAGAGCCCCATCCAGATTGTTTTGTTCAGGACGAACTCTTATAAAATCAAAGGTATCCGGGTTTTGTGTTATTGTTCCTCCACCAAGAGGATTCATAACAACTACACCCATATTACTTTCTGCAGCTGATACTATTCCCTCCTCTCTATAGGGGAAATTAATTACAGAATACCCGAGTGTTACTCCCTCGAAATGGCCTTCCTCAATAACCTTTCGAATATCTGCTCCGGGAAGATGAGTTGAAAAAACAGGATGTGTTATCAGACCCTCTTCTTTAGCCTGCATAATAGCTTCTACTGCACCACCTTTCTTACGCCTTTCCCAATCTTCCATAGTAAGAACATACCAGCAATTATAAAAATCTATGTGATCAACATTTAATCGTTTAAGGGAGTTTTCAAGTTCTCTACGAACTTCCCCGGCATCTGCTTTATTGGATTTGGTAGAAATATAAAAGGGTATACCAGTCTTCTTCATTTCTGGAATGCCAGCACCAAAGATATCCTCAGAGTGGTCTCCACAGTAACCGGGAGCTGTATCAAAATATGTTATACCGGACTTTAATGCATGTAGTAGAAGTTCAGCTGATCCTTCAATATCAGAGGGATTTCCAAAGCGCATTCCTCCAAATCCCAATATTGAAACTTTTTCACCAGTATTACCATATTCTCTATAAATCACAATTTACTCCTAAACACTTTCGAGCACTTTCATTGGTTGCACAACCTAGGGCAAACTCATGAAAGTCTCTGTCGCTTTCGACTAATAACGGGTTCCCGACACTTCGTGTCGCCCGTTTTATCGATTATACATTAAATCTAAAATGCATTATATCACCATCTTTTACAAGATACCCTTTTCCTTCAATTCGCAGGCGACCCGCTTCTTTCACCTTTTGTTCAGTTTTATACTGAAAAAGGTCTTCACAATTATAGACCTCTGCTTTAATAAAGCCTTTCTCAAAGTCGGTATGAATAACACCTGCAGCCCCCGGAGCCTTATACCCTGCTTGAAATGTCCATGCTCTATTTTCATCTGCTCCTGCTGTAAAGAAAGTTCGTAAGCCCAGCATTCTGTATCCTGTATGAATAAGTGTATCCATTCCAGATTCTTCCAGGCCGGATGCTTCCATGAATTCCTGTTTCTCTTCAAGAGTATCCAGAGCGGCAATTTCTGCTTCAAGTTTGCCACAGACAATAACTACCTCAGCTCCCTCTTCTGCAGCAATTTTATTTACAGTTTCAACATGCTCATTTGGGCTACTTATAGAATCCTCATCAACATTACAAACATAAATTTGTTTTTTCATGGTTATAAGATGTAAATCATAAATTAATTCAAGTTGTTCTTCACTAAGCTCAACAGATCTTGCAGGTTTTCCCTCTCCTAAAGCAGTGGATAGACTTTCTAAAATTGGCAAAATGGTATTCAACTGCTTTTTAGATTCCTTAGGTGCAGCCCGCAATGCTTTTTCAGTCTTATCCTTTCTCTTATCAACTGTCTCAAGATCTGCCAGAGCAAGCTCTATATTTATTGTTTCTATATCAGACGCAGAATCAATTTTATTATCTACATGAACAACATCTTCATCTTCAAAACAACGTACAACATGAACTATTACGCCTACTTCTCTTATGTGGGATAGAAATCTGTTCCCAAGACCTTCTCCTTTTGAAGCACCCTTAACAAGGCCGGCAATATCAACAAATTCCACTACAGCTGGAATAACTTTAGCCGTTGGAATAAGGTTGGTTATTCTATCTAATCTGGAATCAGGGACAGCAACAATACCAACATTAGGTTCGATAGTACAGAAAGGGTAATTAGCAGCTTCGGCTGGCGCAGAAGTCATTGCAGAAAATATTGTAGACTTGCCTACATTTGGAAGCCCTACTATACCACAGTTTAATCCCATTATAAGTTCCTTTTATTATTAATTTACTAACATGTCAGAGCACCTTAATCTTAGGGAACTTTGACAGTCATGATTTCTCCATACTATATCAAAAATTTTCCTTTGTGTCTGCATTATAAGGGGCTGATTATAGGGTCAAAACATCCGGATAAATCCATAGTATAAGAGGAAATTTGGTGGTATAATTATTTTTTATGAAATATGGGAGCATAATATGAGTCGTACATTTGATATGATTATAGAAAAAGATAGTGATGGATTTTACATATCTACTGTCCCTGCACTCCAGGGTTGTCATACACAGGCGAAATCTCTTGACGAGCTCTTAGTTCGGACAAAAGAAGTAATCGAGTTGTGTCTGGAGGTAGAAAAAACTTCCTATGAAGTTAAAGAATTTATAGGTATGCAAAGATTAACAGTTTCAGTATGAGTAATTTTCCGGCCTTATCTGGTAAAAAAGTAATTAAAATTTTAGAGAAATTCAATTTTGAGATTGTTCGCACAAAAGGAAGCCACTACTTTTTACGGCATTCAAATGGTAGATCTACAACAGTTCCTGTTCATTCCAATGAAAGTATCGGTATTGGACTTCTGCTACAAATTTTAAAAGATTGTGAAATAGATAAAAAAGATTTCTTGAAAATGATATAGTTTCAAATATAAAAGACCCTGTAAAGTTTTCACATACCATCTTGACTTTTGGTTGATTTATTTAAAAAGCTCCGAATGGTTCCCTGTTCTTTCAAAAATTATTACATCCCCTTCTAATTTGTAAATCAACAGCCAATCGGGTTTAATATGGCACTCTCTTCGATCCTTATAGTTTCCTATTAAAACATGATCCCTATAATTTGGTTCAAGTTTCTCTTCGTTTATAAGCTTATGCATAATGTTTTTTAAAAGATCAATATTTTTATCACCTGCTTTTAATAATCTTTTATAGTCTTTCTGAAATCTATTTGTTGTTTTTATAATATACAATTATATTCGATCCAGAGTGGAAAAAAGATCATCTGCACTTTTATAAGTATTCAACTTTTTGTTTGTATCAGTAGACTTAAAAGTCTCCTCTGTTTCAGCATTAGGAATTTTTAATTCAAAGGGCAAGCCATTGTTTAACTTTACAAGTGAATAAAACAGTGTAATGGCCTCTGTTGCAGACATCCCTAATTTATGAAATATAGATTCAGCGGAAGATTTAAGTTCAGGTTCCACCCGGGCTCTAATCGTAGCAGTTTTAGACATATCATTAACTCCTTTATATAAACAATGTAACCCAATTGAGTCACAACTTCAAGTAAGTATGATATTTATTTTCAACAAACCGGGATTGAAAACCTTGAAGATACAAATAGAATTGATCATGTAATATTCAAGAGCAGCTTGCAAAGCTACTTAAACCAAGAAAACTGCAATTTCCAGAATAGAGAATCATGCAGAAGATATACGGCTATCTACACTTGCGAAATTTGTTCAAGCACTTGGGAAAAATATGGAAATAATAATTCAATAGAAGTAACTCTCCATCCCCGAAGGGGTGTAATTTCCCCGGCATAGGGTAAAGCCCTATGCCGTCTAATGCAGTGGATGGGTTCCATAAATCTGGATATCTGATGTGGTGTATGTAATTAGGGTGTGGTACAGTTTGATTGGATTTATAAACAGCCATATTTGGCAAATATTAGAACGTAAAACAACCAAAAATGGTTAAAATTAGAACGTAATTTGACAAATACTCTATTTATATGCTAATATGACTGAATATGAAACGACAGGTATATAAAAAATTACTATCATGGAAGAACAATGCATACAGCAAACCTCTTTTGCTGCAAGGAGCCCGACAGGTTGGTAAAACCTATATTATTAAGGAGTTTGGGAAGAATGAATATAAACATACTCTCTATCTAAATTTTGAAGAAGATAAATTACTCAATTCTTTCTTTACACAAAATCTTATCCCTGAATCTATAATAAAATCTTTAGAATTATATATGGATACTCGTATTAATCCACAAGATACACTGATTATTATGGACGAGATACAGGTATCCGGAGGGGCATTAAATTCTTTAAAGTATTTTCATGAAAAGTCACCTGAATATAATATTATTGCAGCCGGTTCACTATTGGGGATAGTTTTAATGTCAGAGGCAACATTTCCGGTCGGACAAGTAAATTTAGTAGAGATGTTTCCCCTTTCTTTTTTAGAATTCTTAGAGGCTCTGGGATTTGACAATTTTGCCTCATTAATCAAAGATTTGAATTACGAATCAGAAATTATTCAGCCCTTGCATGAAAAACTGCTTGAGTTACTTAAACTCTATTACATTATTGGCGGTATGCCGGAAGCTGTGACAACCTATATAAATACAATGCAGCTTGAAACTGTTCGCAGACGGCAGTATGAGATCCTTAAAACATACACTTATGATTTTGCAAAACACGCAAATGCAATAGATATCCCACGCCTGAACCTTGTTTGGGAAAGTATTCCGAAATATTTGGGAAAAGAGAATAAAAAGTTTGTTTTTTCAAAATTGAAAGAGGGAGCCAGAGGACGTGATTATGAGTATTCACTTGTATGGTTAAAAGCTGCAGGCCTTATCTACTTTAGTCATAATGTTAATAAACCGCATTTCCCTTTAAAACATTATACAGAGAGTGCGTTCAAAATTTATTATCATGATACAGGCCTTCTTGGTGCAGCCAGCAACTTACCTCCAAAAGTATTACTGGAACAAAATAGATTATTTGTCGAATTTAATGGAGCTCTTGTTGAAAATTTCGCAGCACAGGAATTGCGGGTTTTAGGAGCAGAAGAGCTCTATTACTGGACAAATAGTCAGGGTAAAGCTGAAGTCGATTTTCTTATTGAATCTTATCCTGATATTTTCCCACTTGAGGTGAAAGCAGGGATTAACTTAAAAAGCAAAAGCTTACAATCTTATAATGATAAATACAGTCCGAATCTTTTAATTCGGAGTAGTCTTCAAAATTTAAAGAGAGATGATAAATCGTTAAATATCCCCCTGTATGCACTGTCCCAATTAAACAATTTTATGAGTTAAAATAAAAAAAACTGCCTACTCTTACTCTCCAACAGCTTTTTGCGATGTATATCATTTTGAAAGGATTGCATCTTAACTTTTCCATCAAATACTAAATTTTATGATATTCCGGGTACCATCACAATTTTCAATGGAGAAACTCCCGTTCAGCTGCTGAACAAGCATATCTATAAGCATTAGCCCAAAGCCCTTATGTGATTCAATATCAAATCCAACTGGCAGCCCAATACCATTATCCTGTATAATTAAGACAATATTCTTTTCTTCTTTTTTAAGATCAACCTGAATTAAACCGGAACTTCTGCCTTCAAAGGCATATTTCATAATATTTGTAAGAAGTTCATTGACAATAATTCCTATTGGTATCAACGAATTTGGTTCCAATTGAAAATCGCATATCTGTTTCTCAAGTGTTAAATGAAGAATACTTAGTAATGGGCTTGTAATACCATCAATCAGATTATCCAGATAATACTTTACTGAGGTCATTTGATAATCATCTGTTAATAACAGTTTTTCATAAAGAAGAGCCATAATATCTATACGTCCAATAGCATCTTTTAAGGCAGATAAGGCTTCTGGATTAGAAAGGGAGTTAGCCTGTAAATTTAGAAGGCTTGAAATAGTCATAAAATTATTCTTGATTCTATGATGGGTTTCTTTAAGAATAAATTTTTTCTCTTCCAGTTGGATATTAACTTTTTCTTCTGCTTTTTTTCGCTGCTCTATTTCCTTGATTAAATTTTCCTGCAAATCTCTTAACTGAGCTTCCCTTTCTTTAAGATTTGTTATATCAGATATTGAAATACGTATTTTCTTAATATCTTCACTATTATTATAAAAAGAAAGACAATCCAGTATTACCCATAAATCTTTACCCTTTATATTAAGCATTCTTAATTCACAGGATTTTTGCTCTTCTTTATTTTCGAGACTTTTCATATGCAAGTAGAAAATATCTTTGTCTTCTTTTACAATATATTTCGTAAATTGATGTTTAATTAATTTATCTCTTTCCACACCCAGCATCTCTGAGGTTCTAAGATTTGCCTCAAGTATTATGCCTTTATCAGTGATGGTCAGGTAACCAACAGGGGCAAAATTATAAAGGTTAAAATATTTCTGTGCTGGCAAGAAGGTTATTTATATCATTATTGGCCTGGGATAATTCGTCAACTTTATTCTTTAATTCAGAATTTACAGTAAGTAATTCTTCATTGGTACTTTGAAGTTCTTCGTTTGCTGACTTCAGCTCCTCATTGGAAGTTTCAAGTTCTTCGATTGTTGTCTGATTATAATATCCACTGTAAAATAGCTGCCATCATATTTAATTTGAAGATTCTCACAAAATATTTGAGTTTTCTGTTTAAATGCATTGTGGATCGCGGTACTAATTTTAAAACGGATATCTTTTTTAGTCATTTTTAATATATTGAAGCTCGGTTCTCCAATGGGAGGTGATAGATATTTATCAGTATTACCATTGAAATATAAAATATCAAGATTGTCATTAATTATAACAAAGGTCGGGCTGTACTCTTCCATAACAATGTTTTGAGCAATTTCTTTAATATTCCCTTTTATTCTAATTACAGCATATTCATTTTGCTTATATGGAATTACAGGATTATGAAAGGGGATATCAGGATAATTCGATCTTCGATCATTAACCGTCCCCAAACTTCTGAATATTTTCCGCTTGGCATCCATAGGTTCAAAAAAATTAGTAAATTCTCCAATACTCTCTGAAGATCCCAGGAATAAAATTCCATCCTGATTAAGGGTATAATGGAAAAGAGGCAATATCTGTTTCTGTAATACCTGATCCATGTAGATTAGAAGATTACGGCAGGTAAGTAGATGCAATTTAGAAAAGGGGGGATCCTTAATAAGGTTCTGTGTTGCGAATACCACCATCTCACTAACCTGCTTTTTTATCTGATACATGTTCTTGTTTTTGTTAAAAAAACGCTAAAGTCGTTCCGGGGACACATCTGCAACGATGGAATCCGGGTAAATTCCCAATCGCGCAATTTCGATGGCATCATTATCAATGTCTGTAGCAAAAATTTGTACATTATTATATCTATTGTTTTGATTAAGAACTTCGACAAAAATCATGGCAAGGGAATAGGCCTCTTCTCCCGTGGCACAGCCTGTAACCCAGCAGCGAATTGGCGTATCACCACTCACTTTTGCAATTAGATCAGGGATAATGCTTTCTTTAAGAATATCGAAGGCTTCAGGATCCCTAAAAAAATTGGTTACAGTAATAAGAAGGTCTTTAAACAAGCTTCAACCTCTGAGGGTGTTTGCGAAATGTAATGGACATAGTCTTCAATACTTTCAATTTGATGAACAGCCAGGCGTCGTTCAATTCTTCGTCTTATGGTATCCTGTTTATAGTTGGAGAAATCGTGCCCAGTCTGGGAACGGATAAGAATAAATATTTTTTGAAGGTAGTTTTGATATTTCTGCCTGGTTCCTCCAATTTTTTCGGGTGAATCAATGTAAGGATGCTGGACATATTTAATAAGCTCCACCGGCAGCTTTAATTGCCTTTGAACCAAGGGTTCCATCACTTCCTGTACCGGAAAGAATAATACATATTGCATTCTCAGCCTGATCGTCAGCCAGGGATCTAAAAAAATAATCTTTGTATATTAAGGGAATACTGTGAATATTCTGCAACTATCACTTTTAACCAACAATTCCGCTTATATTAGGTATACTCAATAGTTATGCACACGCAAATTTGGAGGATGTACATGGAAATAAAAACCAATCAAATTTTGAAGGAGGAGGTGAGGGACAAAGCAGAGATAACCCGTGAATTAGCGGAAGATAAACGGGAAAATAACGAAGATATACGGAAAACTGCTGAAGGATTGCGTAGTAAAGATGAAATCCTGCGCCTGGTTAAAGAGATTGCAAGAGAAGAATCGGAAGAATTAAGAGCTGTTGCCGAGGAAGCACGTCTAGTAACAGAAGAGCTGCGTCAATCAGCTTCGGAGGCCCAGAAGCTATGGGAAAAAGCATGGGAAGCGCTTAGGGAAACTATTGAAATAAAAAAAGAAACCAAAACTATGATAGAATCCGCACAAAAAATGATGAAAGAAACAATTACTATTAGAAATAATTTAACAAAAATTCCTGGTACTAATTAAACTCGTTAGAACTTGATTCAGTGGAAGATTTAAGTTCAGGTTGAGCCACATATGCAAATAAATTGTGCTATAAGTTATCCAAATATAACTGTTTGCTGTCCTTTTCATTTTATGCTATCATCCCCCATGGCTCAAACTCTTTACTGGTACGATCTGGAAACTTTTGGACTTAACTCACAACTGGACAGGGTAGCTCAGTTTGCAGGGATAAGAACAAATGATAATTTTGAAATTATCGGAGAACCTCTTGTAATTTATAATAAAATTACGCCCGATTATGTACCGGATCCAAAGGCATGTCTGGTAACAGGTATTACTCCTCAAAAAACTTTGGAAGAGGGTTTACCTGAAAGAGAATTTATTTCTAAAATAGATGAAGAGTTTACTGTTCCCGGGACTTGTGTTGTTGGATATAACAACCTTAATTTTGATGATGAATTTATTAGGAATATGTATTATAGGAATTTCTATGATCCCTACAGCCGAGAATGGATGAATGGAAATACCAGATGGGATATTATTGACCTTGTAAGAGCAGCTCATGACTTGCGACCTGATGGTATAAACTGGCTTAGAAATAAAGAAAACAAGCCGGTATTTAGACTTGATAAATTAACTCTTGCTAACAAGATTGAGCATGCAGATGCTCATGATGCCCTGGCAGATGTTTATGCTACTATTGAAATGGCAAAACTTATCTATGAAAAACAGGCGAAGCTGCTTAGATACATTTTTTCTCATAAAACAAAAGACAGCCTGAGACAACTAATAAATCTGCAAACCAGAGAACCACTTGTTTATACTTCTTCTGTTTTTACTTCTGTTAAGGGATGTACATCAATAGTCGCACCAATAGCCGGAGACCCTGGCAATAGTAATGTACTATATTTTTTTGATCTACGATATGATCCTGAAGAACTGTTAACCTTATCCGAATCAGAAATACGAAGACGAATGTTCACACCTAAAAAAGAACTCCCAAAGAATGAAAATCTTCATATTGTAAAAATCCAGATAAACAAATGCCCTGTTCTAAGCCCTGTAAGTACTATAGATGACAAAACTGCAGAACGTTTGGGATTGAATTTAAATATGTGCAGAGAGCACAGTACTAAGCTTAATTCTGATCCACTTCTAACCCAGCGTTTTATTAAAATTTTTAGTACTAATAAGTATGGCACGTTAGATAATGATCCGGATCTTCAAATTTATTCCGGAGGATTTTTTAAAGATAAAGACAAAGCAAGTTTTGAAATTATAAAATCGACCCCGGCAGATAAGCTCCTTAACCTGAACCTCATTTTTCAAGATACCAGGATTCAGGAACTGTTCTGGCGTTACAAGTGCAGAAACTATCCAGAGCATGTAGATAAAGAAACAATTAATAAATGGAAAAGCTTTTGTGCAGGAAGACTACTCCTCCCTCCAGGAAAACAAATAAACGACTACCATTTCTTTCGTAGGAAAATAGAAGAAAATCTAAAAGATAATGAAATTGACAGTAGTCAGAAAGTAATTTTAAAAGCTTTAGATGAATATGGAGAAATAATACGTAAAGAAGTACTGGAATATACAGGAGTATAAATTTAATTATCCAGTAGACACAACAATTGCCCTACTGGATAATTTTGAACAAACTCTAAACCTTTTTAATCCATATATCATAAAGTGGCAGTAGAACAAGAAGGCCAAAGGAAAGTCCAAGGGACATTCCTCCCACAAGAACAAAAATCCCTAAAAGTGGAGCGAATTTCGCAAGGAACCAGGATGCTATATCCAGGAATACTGCAGATAAGGCAAAGATTGAAATGACGTTCTTTAAAACTGCTGGATAAGATGTAAAGGAAAGAATCAGTATAAGTAGAAATACCAAAGGAGCAATTGCCAGAAGATGAGTATGAGCGGTACCAACTAATCTACTCCATGATTTTCCAGTATCCTTACCTAAAAATTCTTCAACATCAGAATAATCCACAGTTACTACACCAGCTACAGCAGCTTCTTCTGAATGACATGTACTGCAAGATACATCAAAAATCGGTTTTACTTCTGAATCCCATACTTTTTCAGTGGCTCCATCCTGTACCCAGTCCTTAACTACCTGATAATCACCATCACTATTAAAATACTGCTTCATTGAACCATCAACGGCTTTTTCAAGAGCAGTTTTACTGGTTGACCCATAAAAAGACATACTTACATCCTCTAATGACAGGCCTGGCTTTCCATCCACCGGACTATAAGTCATAAAAATATTGGCAAACCCCAATAGGTAACCAATTCCGATAAGTATAAGAAAAAAAGTCACAATAATTTTGGTAGCAATCGGTAATGTACCAAGGTGAAGGTTATTTTTCCAAAACATAAATCCTCCTAATAAATCACATCCATTATTATCATCTTACTAAGGTATTATGTCAAGATTACTATTATATTAATTTAACATTTACAATATTTAAAATGATCTGGTCTATTATTAAACTTAATATTTCAATCTCATTATTTTTAGGTTCATTTAAATACCATTTTATTGTTGTATTAAGCAGGATATCAGTCTAAAATGATACACTGAAAATATAATTAGAAAAAGGGCCTGTCGGGACTTCGTCCCGACAGGCCGATACAACCAAAGGAGCAATTAATGAGCAGTCATCCGGAAGCAACAAAAAAATTACTGGTAGCTGATCTTCATAAAATGAAGGCAGAAGGTAAAAAAATATCTATGATTACAGCTTATTCATACCCCCAGAGTTTGATTGTAGATGAGGCAGGTATAGATATTATCCTTGTAGGTGATTCTTTAGGGATGGTAGAGTTAGGTTACAGAGATACTGTGCCGGTAACTATGGATGAAATGCTGAATCATATAAAACCTGTAGTAAAAGCTGTTAACAGAGCGCACATTGTTGGGGATATGCCTTTTATGTCCTATAATATATCTGAAGAACAGGCTGTTACAAATGCTGGAATTTTATATAAAGATGGAGGTTGTGATTCTATAAAATTTGAAGGCGGAAAGGAATTTGTACCTATAGCAGAAGCTATTCATAAAGCAGGTATACCTGTCTTTGGGCATATTGGATTAACACCTCAAACAGCAGCTATGATGGGTGGATTTAAAGTACAGGGGAAATCAATTGATGCAGCAAAATCTGTTCTTGATGATGCTCTCGCTCTGGAAGCAGCTGGAGCTTTTGCTCTTATTCTCGAAGCAATTCCTCAACAGCTGGCAAAAATAATTACAGAAAAAGTAAAAATACCTACAATCGGTATCGGTGGAGGTGTACACTGTGATGGACAGGTACTTGTTTTACATGATCTTCTTGGATTATTTAAAAGATTTACACCAAAATTCGTAAAAGTGTATACAGATGCCTACACTTCTCAGGTAGATGCAGTAAAAGAATTTATTGCTGATGTTCAGGGTGAATCTTTTCCTGCCGCAGAGCATTCTTTTAATATGAAAAAAGAGTTGGTAGAAGATTTAAAAAGAGCATTAGAGAGATAATATTCATTGTAGGTACCGGTATGAATATAGGCTGAGAATCAAATGAATTGGATTGTACGCAGTATAAGGACAAAATTAACTCTTTCAATTATTGCTGCAGTTGTTCTTCTTCTTACCGTTTTGCTGGTGATGAGCTACACATCCCTAAAAAAATACTCACTTAATAATGCCCTTGAACTTTCGGAAACTATTCTTAATGATACAGAGAGTAAAATAAACAGATTTTTTCTGGAAATTGATTATCTGGCAGATTCGCTGAAAAGAAACAGTTCTGTTTATAATGTTAAGCTGGATAATATGAAAGAACTTTTTATATCCACAGTTTATGCAAGAAATGAATATCTAAGAGCAATCTACCTGGGCACTAGTGAAGGGGAAATGTATGAATGGGGAGTTGGAGAGGGTTTTTTAGATAATACGCCAACTTTTCCAGATGGCTATGATCCACGAATCAGACCCTGGTACAAAGCAGCATTAGAAGCTGAGTCATTTACAGTTTCAGAACCATATATTTATGCAAGTATTAATGCTTTGGGAATAACCTGTGTTACACCAGTATATGACAGTACAAATAATTTCGTCGGGGTACTTGGTCTGGATATAATGCTTCAGGGATTGGCTAATATGATAAAAGATCTGCAGGTACAAAAACAGGGAAAGGTAATACTTCTTAATCAACAATTTGAAATTCTTGCAGATCAGTTTAATGAATATACAGAAAATATTACACAACTTAGAATATTTGAGAATGCAAAATTAATCAGTAGTACTGAGGGTTATTTTATTACTGAACTTGAAAATCGAAAGATGCTTACTTCCTATAAAACTATTGAATCTACAGGTGGGATTCTACTTGTATCAATCCCATATGCTGTAATTATGGAATTCTCAAATCAAACTCTTGCAATAATACTTCTGTCAGAAATATTTTTAATGTTTATATTATTAGCCAGTCTCACAGTTCTTCTTCATAAAATAATTTCTGACCCCCTTGGTAAAATGCTGGCTGTAATGAAAGAAATTGAATATGGGAATATTGATGCCCGAATTATAATAAAGGGTGATGATGAATTTGCTGCCCTGGGGAGATTATTTAATCAACTGGAAGATATAAGAAGAGAATATACCGTGAGTATGGAAAAGGAAATTTTGGTTAGAACTGAAAAAATAACCTCCCTTCAACAGGAAAATACAAGATTAAGAATAATTGAAGAAAAAGAAAGAATATTCGCGAACCTCCATGATTCCCTTGGAGCAAGACTTACAAATATTTTTATTAGTAACAATGTTGCTAAAAAAGCCTCAGAAAATAATAACAATGAAATGTTAAAAGATATGCTTTTTCGGATAGAAAAAAATGTCAGCCAGGGAATAAAGGATCTAAAGGAAATTATTTTTGGACCAGAACTTGGGGACAGGATAATTATTGATTTTGTTAAACTTATTGGTTTTAATATAAAAGAAAGATTAAAACTGAAAAGCATTGATCTTAAATACAGTACACATAATAATGAGGAAATCAATCATTTATCTAAAACTCTTCGATATGAGATAAATAATTTACTACAAGAAATAATAAGCAATGTTCTAAAACACTCAGAAGCAGATACAGCATCTCTCGACATAAAAATTATCGATAATAATATTCTAATTATTATAAGCGATAATGGAATAGGTTTTGATTACCATACAAATGAAGAAACTGGTTTTGGTATAACAAGTATAATAAACAGAATAGATAGGTTAAATGGAAAGGTAGAATTGAAATCAAAACATAACAAAGGGACATCTTTTAAGATTTCAATCCCTGCAGAGGGGAATGCCCGATAATGATACGAATAGTGATAATTGAAGATGTGGAGGAGGTACGTCAGGGATTGAAATATTTACTGAGTCTGGATTCAGAATTAAAAATTATTAAAGCCTATGAAAGTGCCGAATCATTTATAAAATCATTTCCCCTATTAACAGCACCAAACATTATACTTATGGATATTGGGCTACCTGGAATAAACGGAATTGAGGCTACAAAAATAATCAAAAAGGAATATCCCAATATAGATATTCTTATGTTAACTATTTTCGAAGAGGAAGATAAAATTTTAAGTGCAATCAAGGCAGGAGCAACTGGATATGTTTTAAAAAATACAGATCCTGGTGAGTTGGCATCCCAGATAAAAAGCATCTTCTCAGGGGGGTCTCCCATTAGCCCAAATATCGCACGTAAAATACTGACTGAATTCAGAAAAGAAAGACAAAATAATGATAAAAAAAACTATAACCTTACACCAAGAGAAAAAGAAATTTTCAAAAGCATAGCAGATGGTTTAACCTATAGGGAGATAAGCACATTACATAACATTGCAAGTTCCACTGTAAAAAAGCATATTCTTCACATATACCAAAAACTTGAAGTAAACTCTAAAGTAGAATTT
The DNA here is from genome assembly GCA_027859095.1 of Spirochaetia bacterium. GTDB lineage: Bacteria > Spirochaetota > Spirochaetia > B11-G9 > B11-G9 > JAJRQE01. The sequence goes on from JAQIBN010000066.1 coordinate 32,545, forward strand.
ATTAAAAAAGTAATTGTAGAAGACCTGATTTAAAAAAGGAAACTGGTAGAATGGAGACCGGAGAATGGAAGAGAAAAATCAATAAATTCTCAGCCTCCATTTGCCATTCCTCCTGTCTCCCGTTTCCTGTCTCCGGTTTCCTTTATTCTTCTTTCTACACCAAATGGCCTATAAAATGCTTAAATAAATACATATATTAGGGAAATCTTCTCATTCTGGTGAATATACAGCAGTTGATTTATATCTTCTAATTATAGAAATTAAATTTTCCTGGAGGGAAAAATGAGTGCAGATGGTAAAAAAGGATTGTTTGACTGGTATTTCAAGTCAAATCTCCTAATTAGAATTTTGATAGGCCTTGTCTTAGGTGCTGTTGTGGGAATTTTTGCAGGTGAATCAATACTATGGGTCAATCCCCTTGGTAGTTTATTTGTAAACCTGCTGAAAATGATTGTAATGCCTGTTATTCTGGCATCTCTGGTAGTTGGAGCAGCGAGTATAGACCCTGCTAAACTAGGAAAAGTGGGAGTTAAAATAATATTATTTTATTTAATTTCATCAGCTTTTGCTGTAGGTTTGGGCCTCTTAATGGGGAATATCTTCAAACCAGGTGCAGGATTAGCCCTTGCTACCGGAGCAGATGCTGCTGGAAGAGTTTTAAATCAGCCCAAATTCATTGATACACTAATTGCAATTGTTCCAAAGAACCCCTTCGGAGCTCTTGCTTCCGGAGCAGTACTCCCTACAATATTCTTTGCAATACTCTTCGGAATAGGCATATCATATCTCAGAGCTAATTCTGAAGAAAGAATTAAAAAAGCCGGTGATACATTATTCATGGTTTTTGATGGTTCTGCAGAAGTAATGTACATGATAGTGCGATGGGTCCTTCAATTTGCTCCTATCGGTGTCTTTGCTTTAATCGCTGTCGTTTTCGCCAAACAGGGAGCTAAAGTTGTTGGAGCACTGGGGATGGTAACTGTTGCGGCTTTTATTGGATATATACTGCATGTTGTAGTAATCTACGGAGGGATGCTTCTAATTAACAGGTTAAGTGTTACTAAGTTCTTCAAGGGAGCAAAAGGCCCTATGATAACAGCATTTGTTACAAGAAGCAGCAGCGGCACACTACCTGTTACCATGACAGATATTGACAAAAACCTTGGTGTTTCAAAGAAAATATATTCCTTTACACTTCCATTAGGCGCAACAATCAATATGGATGGTACAGCCATATATCAGGGTGTATGCGCACTTTTTATTGGCTTTGCTATTGGAATGCCTCTTTCTTTTGCACAGCAGATTACTGTTATTCTGACTGCAGTACTTGCCTCAATCGGAACAGCAGGTGTTCCAGGCGCTGGTGCTATTATGCTCTTAATGGTTCTTAATTCTGTAGGTCTTCCTGTAGAAGCAGGAACACCAGTTGCTGCCGCATATGCAATGATTCTAGGAATCGATGCTATTCTTGATATGGGTAGAACAAGTGTAAATGTTACCGGTGACATGGTTGGGTCGATACTGGTAGCAAAGAGTGAGAAAGAACTTGACATGGCCAAATGGGAGTAGTTTAAATTCTAAGACCATGTAATTCAATATTAGGAGGAGGCTATGCTTCCTCCTATTTTTGTCAATTACTATAGGGAGAAGACTCATGGCTAATCTTTTTTGTACTAAATGCAATACCGAATATTCTATAAATGAACCTATCTGGAAATGCAGATGTGGTGGGCTCCTGAATATTGCTTACACACCGGTCATTGATCTGGACAATATCGAAAATAAAACTCCAGGGATGTGGAGATACAGGGATAGTATTCCTATATCCAAAAATAAAAACATTGTAAGCTTTTCTGAAGGATTCACTCCCTTGCTGGAAGTGGAAACCGGAGTAGGTAGCATCCTTGTAAAGCAGGATCATCTTTTTTCAACAGGATCTTACAAGGACAGAGGTGCATCTGTCCTTATTAGTAAAGTGAAAGAACTTGGAATAAAAAAGGTTGTAGAAGATTCTTCCGGCAATGCAGGAGCAGCTATTGCAGCCTACTGTGCAAAAGCAGGAATTGAGTGTGAAATCTATGTTCCCGAAAGTACTTCTAAAGGGAAACTGGCTCAGATTGAACTATATGGAGCAAAGCTGCATAAGATTCCCGGATCCAGAGAAAACACAGCTGCAGCTGTCATGGAAGCAGCAGACAAAAATTACTATGCAAGCCACTCATGGAATCCCTGGTTCTTTCAGGGGACAAAAACATTTGCATACGAAGTCTGTGAACAGCTGGAATGGAATGCACCGGATGTTGTAATTTTGCCTGCTGGTAACGGAACGCTGTTCCTGGGAGCATATATAGGATTCAAGGAACTTAATAATGCAGGTATAATCGAAAATATGCCCAAAATGACTGCAATCCAAACTGTCAACTGCTCTCCCTTGCATGAGAGTTATAAAAACAATCTTAAAGAACCGTCAAAAATAGAATCCCTGGAGACTATAGCAGAGGGGATTGCGATTGCTGAGCCAATAAGGGGTCATGAAATTTTAGAAGCAGTAGGAGTAACTGAAGGGGAAATAATTACTGTTACAGAAGAGGAAATCGAGGTCAGCTTACGAAACATGATGAGTTCAGGTTATTACATCGAACCTACCAGTGCAGCTGTTATGGCAGGAGTAATTAAATACCAGAACAGAAATCAGAATAGATCGAAAGGCGAGAGAATAGTTTCAGTGTTTACGGGTCATGGATTGAAGAGCACTGATAAGCTTTTAAAATTATTGAAAAGTGAAAAATAAATAATGGATAATGAAAAAATTATAATAATCGGAGGAGGGGTTGGCCCTCAGGCAGGAACACTTCTCCACAATTACATTATTGAGAATACACTTACTGACGGAACAGATCAGGACCATCTGGATATTTTCCATTTTTCGAGATCATCGGATATTCCTGACCGAACTGATTCGCTGAAAAATGGAACTCCAGGAAATCCAGCACTTGGTATGTTTAATACATTTAAAATTGCAGCTTCTGCAATTTCTATTGCAGATAAACAAGCTGTAGGAGGAATACCCTGTAATACATTTCATGCCCCTCAAATTTTTAAAAAATTCAAATTGTTAATGAAAGAATTTGAACATAAAATTAAAATACTTAACATGATAGAAGAAACCGTATTGGAGGTTCTTAGGTATTATCCTGGAATTCAAAAAATTGGGCTTATGTCTACAACAGGTACAAGGAATGCTGGAATATATTCTGATCAGTTTCAAAAAAAAGACCTCGAAGTTATACAGGTTCCTATAGAGATCCAACAAAACCTACATAACTCAATCTACAATAAAGAATGGGGAATTAAAGCAAAAACCCCTGTTAGTGATCGAGCAAAAGAAAACTTTAAAAAATATGCAAATGACTTAATAAGCAAGGGTGCAGAAATAATTATCCTGGGATGTACAGAAATCCCATTGGCACTTCCAAATTCAACTCATAATGGGATTCCTTTCATAGACCCAATGACATCTCTGGCCAGAGCCTTAATTAGAGAAGCAAATTCTACAAAACTGAAACAGAAAATCTAAGATCTCTTGAAGAAAAATGTTTTTTTACCTATCATTACATCGAGGCAGAAACAAAATGGGGGCTTAGTCTGACTATAGGCAATTTCAAATATCTAATACTTGTCTTTTATCTGTTTATATCAATTTCTCCATGTTTTTCTGAAGAAAACCTGAATGCCGTTCCAGAAAAACACTCCATAAATAGCTTTTTTGAAGATGTTAATTTTTCTTTAGGTACTGGACTCAGCTACTTAAGAGGACAGTACAGGGAAATAGTTTATCCCCCTGAAAATTGGGCAAGCCCCTACTACAGCGAACTGCTCTGGAATCTGGATGATATCTTCCTCCTAAATTTAACCCTTGGCGCTTCCAAAGGGCCATGGTCTCTTGATTTATCCTTAGCAACTGCAGTAACAAAAGGCACAGGGATAATGGAAGATTATGATTGGGGAGATTATACTATAACTGAATGGACCAACTGGTCTGAAAGCCTCATATTTATGGACAAATCTTTTTTTCTTAATGTAAGTTCCGGCTATAAATACACTCTAAATGATCACTTTGCTATCCCTATAAAATTTGGCTATAAGTTAAATTATCTGGATTGGGAAGACCAAAGTGGTGAATATATCTACTATTGGGATTTTTACAACGATCAATACTTTAGTGATCCCCCAAGAACCGGTGACTTTGGTGGTGTAAACGGGATTGATTACAAAGTCATTCAAAATATTTTCTATGCATCTTCAGGATTTCTTTTTACAGCAGGGAATATTTCTACAGGATTGAATATTTATCTTTCCCCATTAATATATGCATGGGACCTGGATCATCATATTCTCAGAAATGAAGCTCCATACTTTTTTCTTGATACATTCCTGGCGAATTTCTGGTATCAATCTGAGTTAACCATAAATATAAAAACAAGAAAAAATGAAGAATTTATGTTTACTTTATTCCTGGAAGAACTCCCCGAATCTGTAGGAGATACCTATTACTTTGACAAAGACCCTTCTGATTCAGAGGAAGTTGGAGATCAGGTTGGTTTTTACCAAAATGGTGCGGGGATGGCTTCTATTATGTGGGGGATGAGTCTCTCATACATCTGGTCATTTTGATGTAGAGTCGCCCAAATTAAGCGTCTCTACATCAAAACCGTTTCCAGTATACCTTCTGCAGCCCTTATACCACTGGCCCAGGCAGCGGTAATACCCCTACTTGTACCAGCTCCGTCACCAGCAAAATAAATAGTAACTTTGACCCTGAAGTGATTATCTAAAAATTCAGGTTTATTTGCATAGAGTTTAATTTCCGGGTAATACATTATTGTACTGGGATGAAGAACACCCGGGACAATTGTATCCAGAAGCTTC